>JBCCYK010000089.1:0-23252 GCA_039189905.1 Planctomycetota bacterium | reverse complement strand
TTGTCGGTACGGCTGTTGCGGTGGCTCCTTCCATGATCCAACCAACAGAACCAATCAGACCGATTTCACCAAGACCGATTTCCAAGCGGCTGAATGGTTACAAAGGCTCGATGCCTGTGTGACACCGAGCCTTCTTGTAGAAAGCAGTTCGCTTGAAGCGAGTGTCACGTGAGCAATCCCAGCGTCGATTGATACTGGGGGGAATTACCGGGCTGGAACGTATTGGCTGAGTGATCGTATTCACTGGCCAAAGCGCTACCGCCGAAGGTATCCCCTTCGTGTATCCGTTCGAGTCGATTTGATTGCTGTTTGGTAAACATCAGAAAGCTCTTACTCGCTTGTCTGGGTGTGACGTCTGTGGACCGACGTCGGCCGGTTCTGGGGTAATAGACGCGGCTGATTACCGATGGTTCGCGAAAAATTTTGCTTTTGCAAAACGAGATGCGTTTGCCGGCGAGAGCATTTCGTCCGCCTCCAGGAAACTCTGCCACGCTTCTCACAGAAGTCAAACGAAACTGCCCTCGCGCTTGTACTCGCAAGATTCCTGATTCTCCCAAGATCGTACAATTCTGATCGCCGTGTCGACCGAGCATCAACCAGACGGTCATCCATTGTGCGTGGGAAATGCAGAACGCGGACCTGATCGAAGAGACGGAAATCACCGATCCCAAGGAGTACGCTCCACTGCTTAAGGAGGTCTCGCCGAATGAGTATCGAAACCGCCATATTGTATCTTCGATTCGGTATTGCCTCATCCAGCCAAGGTGCGATTGCCGACGACTGACGGCCAATCGACGATTGATCTCCACGAGTGCCTTGGCGCGGAGAACAAGTCGAAGAAAGCTAAAGAGGAGATCGTTCCACCGAACGCTTACAACGGGGCGTCTTCAGCGATACTGTTCGTGGCAGTCGGCGCAGCTTTGTTCGATGCCACCGACGAGGGAACTGGCGGCTTCGTAGTCTTGGCGCTCGATGGCACGAACCACCTGGACGGCGGCCTTGGTCATCTGATCGCAGAGACCGGTGTAGTCTTCGTCGTCGCTGTCATCCATGCCGTCCTGCCCAATCACGCTACCCACCGTGGCCAACAGTTCGGCTTGCCGCCGGGCGTCCTCCACGTTGGACTCGACCTCGGCGGCGCTGCGTGCCACGTCATTGAGCCCGTCCAACAGCATCTCGACGTACTCCATCATTGGCGTCCGGTCGACGATCATCGCCCAGTCGTTGGCGTCTTCCACATCCGGCGGCGCCGTGATGCCAGTCCCCGACAGCAAGTCCTGTAAGTCCGCCTTCCGTAGTTTGGCTTCGTTGTAAACCTGCGTGGAACCGGCCGCACAATTGCGCGCCGTCCGCGCCATGAGGTCCCGAGCAGCTGCAGCATCTTTCGACCACCGCACCTCGCCACCATGATCCTGCACCACGGCAAACAACATCGCAAGCACGGACAAATTCACGCGGGCATCTTGATAGCCGCCTCCTTTGAATGCCCCCGGTGTGCTGATGGTCGCATCGTACTGCAACTTGACTCGCTTGATTTCATCTTCCAGCGACGCGGGCGTGATTAAGTTGGCCCACTTCGACACGGCGTTTGAGTTGCCGCCTTCGCCTGCACTTCCGGTCGATTGTGCGGCCATCCCTCTCCGGGCGCGGAGTTCACCAAGCGTTGGGGGTTCACCCTCAAACGCCTCGTTCAATGACGAGAAGAACACTTTGCTGATCGCTTGATCGTCAAACTGCGGTGGCCTTGACCGCTGCTGCTGTGCCATCGCAACCGGCGCGACCATCAGCCCAGTGAGAATCAGAAGACAAGTACGAACCAACGGACGAAGTCCCCCGTGCCCAAAGCCCATCAAGTTGAATCGGACTGCAAACATGTCGGATGCTCTCCAAAGTAATCGGCCACGGAAGTGAGGAGGGGGTCGATCGTCTGCGACTGGATCCGATGCGGCGGATCCCAATCCCACCAGCGATAGTCGGGGTGTTCCGTCAACTCAATCTTACAGGCATGGGGGACCGAGGCCAAAAAATACCGGACGTGTTTCTCAAACACACGCCCAGGCTCCTTTCGATACGTCACTTCGTACCGAATATCGAATTGGAAAGGCTCCACCCACTGGCAGTCCGAAGCAGCAATCCCGGTTTCTTCCTCCAGCTCACGCCGCGCCGCCTCCCGATAACTCTCGTCCCCGTCGCAGTGCCCCTTCGGCAAATCCCAGCGATCCGCATGTCGCATCAATAGAAACTGCTTCGGTTCCGAACGGGTCATGATCAACACACCCGCCGCACGAACCGGATTCCTCTTGCCCATGCTTGGCTCTTCGCAATGACGGATGACGGTGCTGGTGACAGTGGCGGTCGCAGGCTTCGTGATTGGGAGAACTTGATTCGCCTGCATCCTGCAACATACAAACGTTCGTGCTGCAGGTTTACGCGATCCCACTGCAATGACAGTCTGCTTATCAGCCGAATCGCGTTAGCGACCGGTTATCACGCGGTTTCCCGTGTGGTCGCAGAACCTTGAGCTAACGCTCCAAGGCTGATTCGATGTCCGGGTCAGCCAACGTCTCCCCTAACGGTCCTGATCAAACTCGACAACCCATGAAAATTTACACACGCACGGGCGATGCGGGCACCACAGGCCTGTTCGGCGGGCCACGTGTCGCCAAAGACGACACACGCATTGAGGCCTACGGGACCGTCGATGAGCTCAATGCCGTCATCGGTGTGGCACGCAGCCAATTGGAACCGGGCTGGGCTGATATCGATGAACAGCTGCGTTGCTTCCAGCATGAACTCTTCTCGATTGGCGCTGAACTGGCATCGCCAGACCCAGACGCGTTTGATCTGCGACTGATCACGCAGCATCACGTGGAGCGGATTGAGGGCTGGATTGACGACTTGGAAAAGCCACTGCCCCCACTCAAGCAATTCATCCTGCCAGCAGGCCATCCCGCATCGGCAGCCGTTCATCACTGCCGAGGCGTCTGCCGACGGGCGGAACGCCGGGTCGTGACGCTGTCACAGCCAGAGATGGCGTCGGAGAGCCCCCCGACATCACCGGCCCCCACGACGGTCAGCCAGAGCCTCATTCACTACCTGAATCGACTCAGCGATTATCTCTTTGTGTTATCACGTTCGATCAATCATCGGGCGGGCCACACGGATGAACCCTGGGTCAAACCGGACAGTGGGTCCTCACAGGCCAGTTGAACCGTCGACGGGGCGATGTTAACCCAGCCGATCACCCCAGGCAGCCCGGTCGTCGCTGGGCATTGCGGTCGATCATGCGGCATTAGACGCCAGTAAGGCTGCCCCACCCCGTTTCCGACCTTGAGTCCCCCGTTTCGCCCCGGTGACTGGGCTGGCAGGTCCGTGTAGACTTGCTGGCGGCGAGATGTCGTCGTGTTTGGCATCCCGGCCGGGCCGCTGGAATTGGTTTGGAGTACCCTGACTGTGAAAAAAGTCGAAGCCATCGTTCGTCACTTCAAACTGGAAGACGTCAAGAACGCGTTGACCGATCACGGGATTCACGGGATGACGGTGAGTGAGGTTCGTGGTTTCGGTCGTCAGAAGGGACACACAGAAATCTATCGTGGCACGGAGTACGCGATCGATTTCGTACCGAAAGTCAAGATCGAGGTCATCTGCACGGGTGAGAACTTGCAAACCGTGGTCGACACGATTTTGCAGACCGCGCAAACCGGTCAGATCGGCGACGGCAAGATCTTTGTGACGGATTTGGAAGACGCCATCCGTATTCGGACGGGCGAACGAGGCGAGGAAGCTCTCTAAGAATCTCCCATCAGTTTGAGCTCTCCACCCGATCCCAACTCGCTGCTTCGGCAGTACCGAGACCGTCTGGCGGACGGTCGGGCTAAGATCCGAGAACGCTTCCAGGTCGGTCTGCCGGCGGTTCAAACCGCCAACGCGGTGACGGACCTTTACGACAGTTTGGTTCACCTGGTATGGAAGCGCGCCCTGCGCGTTGCCGAGGACGAGGGTGTCCCCCGCAAGATGCTCGGTCTGCTGACCGCCGTCGCGCATGGCGGCTACGGACGCCGCGACCTATCGCCCTACAGCGACTTGGATCTCATGTTGTTGACCCCACGTCGCGCGGCAGCGGCAGCGGCTCCCGTCGCTTCGGTGCTGGTCCGTGACTTGTCCGATGCTGGGCTGGAGGTTGGCTTTTCCGTACGCACGGCGGGCGAGTCCCGGGCACTGGCATGGTCCGACGCCCAAATCTTCACCTCGCTGACCGAATCAAGATACGTGGTCGGCAATCAGAACTACTTCAAATACTTCTTTGATCGCTATCGCATCGGCGCGCACCGTCGGCGCGGTCGACTGATCGATCGCACCATCGAAGCGAGGCGAGAAGAACGCATCCGATGGGGCGACACCAATTACCTTCTGCGGCCGAACGTCAAGCGTTCGCGTGGTGGCTTGCGTGACATTCAGTTGGTGCGTTGGCTTGGGTTTGCCACCTATGGTCAAACCGACCTGCAAAAGCTCAATCGCTTGGGTCTCCTGACCTATCAGGATTTTTCACTTCTGCGGCGAGCGCACGCGTTCTTGCTGCGTCTCCGTCATGAACTGCATTTTCGTGTGGGGCGAGCTCAGGACATGCTCGACCGTCCCACGCAACTCGAGATTGCCAACGATTGGGCTTATCGTGGACAGCCGGGGATGCTGCCCGTCGAAGTCTTCATGCAGGACTACTTCGCGCAAACCAACAACGTTCGCTACATCACTTCTTATGTCATTGATGACAATCGGACGCGTTCCAAAACGAAGGCCGTCGCGGAGCAGCTCTTGTCCAGCCGTGTGGATGATGCCATTCGAATGGGCCCAACACATGTCTGGGTGACGCCCGATCGATGCGAGAACTTCGCCAACAATTTGAGTGACGTCTTGCGCCTGATGCGACTCTCGAACGAGCATCGCAAACGCATCGCACACCCAACCTGGCAAGCCATTCGGAATGCAAAACCACGTGATACATCGGAGCCTCTCTCAGCCGATGACGTTCAATCGTTCCTTTCCCTGCTCAGTCAACCGGGCCGGCTTGCCGATATCTTGCGACGACTCCACGAGCTACGCATCTTGGAGCGGTTCATTCCCGAGGTGGAAAGATGCTGCGGTCTCCTGCAATTCAACGCCTACCATAAGTACACCGTCGACGAGCACTGTATCCGTGCCGTCCAGGCCGCAACCGAGTTTGAAGACGATACTGGCGCGATGGGGCGTCGCTATCGACGCCTCAAGGACAAAACCCTGTTGCACCTTGCTTTGCTGATTCATGACCTTGGCAAGGGCTACGAAGAAGACCATAGCGAAGTGGGGCGACGCATCGCGGGTGATGTGGCCGATTCGTTCGGTTTAGACGCGAAATCAAAGGAGACGCTCCAGTGGTTGATCCACAAGCACCTGTTGATCAATGAGATCGCTTTCAGGCACGACCTCAATGACGCTCAGGTGCTGACGAAGTTTGCCGCCGAAGTTGGCTCGGTCGAGCGTTTGGAGTTGCTGCTGGTTCACTCGGTAGCGGATCTCATCGCCGTTGGCCCAGACACGCTGAACGACTGGAAAATGAACCTCATCGAGGCGCTCTACCTTCGTACGCGTCGCTATTTCGAAACGGGCAACCTTCCTGGAGAACACGAAGAGACGATCGACAAGGCGCGGCAAGAGATCGAAGCCGCCTTGTCCCACGAGAGCGGACTAAAAAACGCTTCCGAGATAGTCGACCAACTCCCCCTTTCGCTCCTGCGTCTACCCCCGGCCCACATCGCGGATCAGCTCAAACGCTATACCGCTGCTCAAAGGCACGCTCCTGGTGCCTGGTGCAACGCAGAATACGACAGCGACTTATCCGCGACGCGATACACCGTCCTGTCACCCAACAGTGTTCGCACCATCGGAACCTTCGCGCGGATGACGAGCATCCTGGCAGGATGCGGGGTCTCCATCATGCGTGCCAACATCGAAACGATCGGCGAGTCCTTGCTCTGGGACGACTTCTGGGTCACCGACCCAGATCATCCCGGCTCTCCTCCGGAGTCACGTCGCCAGCAAATCTGCACCGCGCTGCGGGACGGGCTCGATTCACCCGACAAGCCGCTTCCCAAACCGCGACGTCAATGGAAACACAGTCGTCTCAAAGAGACGGATGCCGTCAACGTCCTGCCCACGAAGGTCGTTTTCGACAACGACACGCTGGACCATCAAACCATTCTCTCGCTGTTCGCCTATGACCGACCAGGACTGTTGGCGGATGTCGCCGGCGTCCTCGCGGATCTCCAAATCTCCATTCAGTTTGCGAAGATCGACACGCATCTTGATCAAATCGCAGATGTCTTTTATGTCACCAATGCGGAAGGCGCTCAGATCGTGGACCTGGACCGTCATCTCATCATCCGCACCGCCTTGCTATCCGTCTTGGAATCGGATCGAGAATCCGCAACCTCCGGTTAGTCCGATCGGGCCGATTCTCCAATTCTGAATCGGAACTCCCGACGTGGGTTCATAGGTGACCTAGCGTTCACAAACCCATGGGTGCATTCCACCACGAGCTCACAAGCGACCGTGAAGTTCGCTTCGGAAGATGATGAGCGTAGGGTTTGTGCGGGCATTGGGACAGACAAGACAGCTCAAAGTTACGTGGCATCACGCTGTGTCGTACGATCCGACCACCTTCGATATCCTCTGGATGCTCGTATCAGCCGCGATGGTGATGCTGATGCAAGGCGGGTTCTGCTTCTTAGAAAGCGGTCTTGCACGAGCGAAGAACAGCATCAATGTCGCGATCAAGAATCTGGTCGACTTCTGCATCGCGGCGGCATCCTTTTGGTGCGTTGGATTCGGGCTCATGTTCGGCTCCACACACATGGGCCTCGTCGGGACGGACGGGTTCTTTCTTGATGACCAAGCGGGACCTTGGTTACTGGCCTTCTTCCTTTTCCAGATGGTGTTCTGCGGCACCGCGACAACCATCATCTCGGGGGCCGTTGCGGAGCGCATGCGGTTTCGCGCTTACATCCTCGTTAGCTTCATCGTTTCCGCGTTTTTCTATCCCGTGTTCGGGCATTGGGCCTGGAGTGGTGCCACCATCGGCCAGGCAACGGGCTGGCTCAACGGGCAAGGCTTCATTGATTTCGCCGGTTCAACGGTCGTTCACTCCGTGGGCGGCTGGGTCGCCCTGGCGGCGGTCATCGTCATCGGACCTCGCATGGGTCGATTTGAGGAAGGAAGCAAGCCCATCCAAGGCCACAACCTTTCCATGGCCGCCCTGGGTGTCCTGCTGCTGTGGTTTGGCTGGTTTGGCTTCAACGGTGGCAGCACCCTGGGAATCGACGACGCTATCCCCTTGATCCTGGTCAACACCAACCTTGCTGCTGCGTTTGGTGGCTTATCGGCCTTGCTGCTCGGTTGGCTCAAGGAACGAAGACCCAACGTCCAACAAACCATGAATGGGATCGTTGCCGGTCTTGTCGCGATCACCGCGTCCTGCCACATCGTGTCGCCCCTCGCTGCGGTCACGATTGGGATCGTGGGCGGCGTCCTTTGCTGTGGTTCCTCCTACCTGCTGCGTTGGATCGGGATCGATGATGTGATTGATGCGGTGTCAGCCCACGCGGTCGCGGGAGTCTGGGGCACCTTGGCTGTCGCGCTTCTAGGGGATCCCACGCTATTTGGCACCGAGTTGAATCGTTGGCAACAACTTCTCATTCAGGTGAAAGGGGTTGGGATCTGCTTCCTGTGGTCCTTTGGCGGTGGGCTGTTGGTGTTGAAGACGCTCGACCGGTTTCTTCGACTGCGCGTGCCCGCGGAAGACGAACGCGTGGGGCTCAACGTTTCCGAGCACCAAGCAAGCACGGAACTGATTGACCTGCTCGCGGAAATGCAGGACCACCGACGCAGTGGTGATTTCTCGCGTAGCGTGACCGTGGAACCGCATACCGAAGTGGGACAAATCGCGTCGGAGTACAACCGCGTCCTGCAGTGCGTCAACAGCGAGATCGTGGAACGCGAAGATGCCCAGCGAAAGTGGCAAAGCCTTTTTGAGAACGCCGCCGAGGGGATGTTTCAAACCACATCCAGCGGACGGTTCTTGGCTGCCAATCCAGCCCTCGCACGGATCCTAGGCTACGCCGACAGCGAACAGCTCTGCCGTGAGGTTCGAGACATCGCGACGGAGACGTATCAAGAGCCGAAACGACGCGACGAATTGATTCGAGAAATCGAACAACACGGTTGTGTCGCGGACTTTGAATCGCTGGTGAGGCGAAGAGACGGCTCGACGATCTGGATCTGCGAGAACGCCCGTGTTTGCCGAAACGAAGCGGGAGCGATTGAGTACTACGAGGGCACCGTCACCGACATCACACAAGCCAAAGAAAATGAGCGACTGTTTCGTGAAAAGGAACATGCGGAAGCCGCCAGTCGGGCAAAAAGTCAATTCCTGGCCAACATGAGCCACGAGATCCGGACACCACTCAATGGGGTCATTGGGATGCTGGACCTGCTGGCAGACACCCAGCTCGACAAGCAACAAGCTCGTTTCACGGGCGTGGCGAACTCCTCCGCAAGAGTCTTGCTCGCACTGATCAATGACATCCTCGACTTCTCCAAGATCGAGGCCGGACGCCTTGAGCTTGAGTGCGTCGCGTTTGATTTGCATGAGGTCATCGAGTCCATCGCAGACATGTTTGCCCACCGTGCCTACGACAAAGACCTGGAGTTGCACTGCGTGATCGGCAAGGGTGTTCCGCGTATGGTCATGGGCGATCCGGAACGCTTGCGTCAGATCCTTGTGAATCTGACGGGAAACGCCATCAAGTTCACTGATGGCGGTGACGTGCGTGTGTGCGTCAAACACTTGCCCACGTCGCCTTCTGACTACCGGATCGAAGTCACGGACAGCGGGATTGGTATTCCAGCAGATAAAGCCGACAAACTGTTTCGTTCCTTTTCGCAGATGGACGCCTCAACAACGCGGAAGTACGGGGGAACCGGACTCGGTCTTGCAATCTGCAAGCAGCTCGTCGAACTGATGGGTGGGCGCATTGACGTTGATAGCACCGAGGGGGTGGGATCCGCATTCTGGTTTGAAGTCCCACTGGAGGCAGCACAGGGACCGATTCGCCGTCAGGAACGATCCACAGACTTGGGCGGTAGTCGCGTCCTGGCCGCGGATGACAACGAAACCAATTTACAAGTCTTGTCCGAGTACGCAGAGCGATGGGGAATGGAGTTCTCCACAGCTCGATCCAGCTGGGAGACGCTCGAAAAACTGCAAACGGCGGCGGATGACAATGTCCCCTACCAGATCATCCTGATCGACTCGCAGCTGCCAGGCATGCCTGTTTTGGAACTCGCCGAAGCCATACGAGACGATGGGGTGTTTGAAGACCCGCAGATTGTCATCCTGACCTCGCTGGATGGATCGCTTCCAGCCGACGTTCAAGACAGGCTAAGGCTAACGTGCCTGGCAAGACCCATCCGGCAATCGAGTCTGTTTGACTGTTTGATGTCGGAACCCAGCGTGATCTCATCCACAGATGGCCGTGCCAGGGAAGCTTCTCAAACAACGACGCTCGGCATAAATGGCAAACGGATCCTGGTGGTCGACGACAACGAAATCAATCGGCTGGTGGCCTGTGAGATCCTCCACTCCGCTGGGTACGAAACCCATGAAGCGGAAAATGGTTTCCTAGCAATCGAAGCCATTAAAGACAACAGGTACGACGCGGTGTTGCTTGACTGCGAGATGCCGGAACTGGACGGACTCGAGGCCACGCGCATGATTCGAGATCTTGAGCGAGAAGGTCAGCTGGAGCATCTCCCACTCACACCCCTACCCGTGATTGCCCTCACGGCCCAAGCAGTCCAGGGCGACCGAGAACGTTGCCTAAACGCCGGCATGACCGGCTATGTGACGAAGCCCATCAACCGCAGTCTTCTTCTCGACACGGTATCGACTTGCCTGCGGTCAGAATCCGAGCGGTCGACTCGTGAAGGAACGGAAGGAGCCGACGATCCAACAAGCGTCCCGCGAACAGAACCAAAGAAGAGCGTTCTCGACCTGGAAAGCCTAAGGCTTCGCTGTGGCGGCAATGAACAGGTTGTGACGAACGTGCTCAAGATGTTCCGCGAACGCACGGCCACCTACCGGCGCGAAATCTCTGAATCGGCGTCAAAGCAGGAGCTGCAACAACTGAGGTCCATGGCGCACGCAATGAAAGGATCCGCCGCGAACGTATCGGCGACACATGTGGCGGAAGTCGCCGCACAGCTCGAAAGCGCTGCCCGTGACCAGCACCTTGACCTCGTAAGCACCATGATTCCACGGATGCAACGTTCGCTTGAGGACTGCCAAGGTGCCATCGAATCACTCCTCTCCGACGCGTCCCGCGACTCTGGGAGCCACCAGCCATGAAAATTCTGATCGTTGACGACGACGAGATCGCGTTGGCAATTCTTCAGTCCAGCCTGGAAGCCAAAGGGCATGAGGTTGAGACCGCATCCGACGGATCGCTTGCTCTGGATCGTCTGCAGGATGGTGACATACGGATGGTGATCACGGACTGGGAGATGCCAACGATGGATGGCTTGGAGCTTTGCCAGGCGATTCGACGGCAGACCGCTTCGGACTACATCTACGTTGTGCTGCTGACGAGCCGTGGTGACTCCGAGGAGGTCGTCCAGGGAATGTCAGCGGGAGCGGATGACTTCATCGTCAAACCCTTTCATCAGGCGGAGTTGGCCGCTCGCGTTGCCGCGGGCGAGCGTGTCCTCGCCCTCGAGCAACGTGAAATGGTCATCTTTGCACTTGCCAAGTTGGCCGAATCGCGTGACCCCGAGACCGGCATGCACTTGGAACGGGTGCAACGCTATTGCCGTCTTCTCGCGCAGTCCCTTGTCGAACAAGGTTCTTACAAGAGCTTGATCGACGCCGACTTCATTCGCTTGGTCTATCAAACCAGTCCGCTGCACGACATCGGCAAAGTGGGCATTCCCGATTCGGTCCTGCAGAAACCCGGCCGGCTGACCGAAACGGAATTTGAGATCATGAAGCAGCACACGGTCATGGGAGCGAAGACGCTCGACGAAGCTCTGGTGAACTACCCGCAAGCAAGGTTCTTGCAGGTCGCCCGCGACATCGCCCAGTCGCACCACGAACGCTGGGATGGAACGGGTTACCCAAACGGCATCTCAGGTTCCCAGATCCCACTCGCCGCACGCATCGTTGCGGTGGCGGACGTTTACGATGCTCTGACGTCCCAACGCGTTTACAAAGAAGCGTTCAGTCATGGGCGTGCCCGAGATATCATCGTGAATGACTCGGGAACCCATTTTGATCCACAGCTTGTCGACGCTTTCTTGCGTGTCGAGAAAGACTTCATTCGGATCCGCACGGAATTCGCCGAAGAGAACTCATACTTGGATCTTGAAACCGTTCGATGAAGCCGCTTCCGGCTCCGCTGAGATTCGCCTTGCTTTGATCCGAACATAGGGCGCGATGTGCGTGGCTCGATCAGCGAAGGAATTGAATGGCGCTTTCGGCTTGGCATGAAGCGGTTCAACCAGGTCTTCCACGACGAATCCACTGCGGCAGAGCCCGCCAACGAGTTGTTCCCAACGATGTACAAACTCCATCGCTCCGGTTTCGCGTAAGCGCCGCGTCACGGAATCATCCGGGTTACCGCTGCCAACCGAAACCGGCTCATCCGTGTAGTAAGGCGTTTCAATCACGTACGTGCCCGTTTCCCGATGACGCCGGGTCGATCCTTGCAAGCTGACAGGGCTCTTGTGCTGACTGACGTAGAGCCCACCGGCGCGAAGCACGCGTGCCACTTGCTGGTAGACCAACACAATATTGGGAAGGTAACACGTGCTGACCGGATGGATGACGAGGTCGAACTCGCCCACACCCAACATCGAAAGGTCGTCCATGGAGCCTTCAATGACGCGCACGCGGTGGCCGCGTTGGCGAGCCACCTCTCGATCCTGCTCTAACATGGCCGGCGAGATGTCGACGACCGTCACCTCGGCACCGGCAGCGGAATAAAGGGAACTTTGCCTGCCACCTCCCGCGGCCAAACACAGGGTTTTCCAACCACGAATGTTGCCACCCAGCCACCCCAAACCATCCACCGTGGCCAGCGGGTCGCGTAGGTCTTCATCGCTGACCACCTGGCACAGGGGGACTCCCTTTGCCGTCATCTGGTCGTAAGCGCGGCGAGCCGCCCGCAAGGCCGGGTCTCGAAAATCGGGGTCCCTTGCAGACTTCACGCCACTCTCCCTTCTAAAACGGCTCGGTCCCGCAAACGATGTCCTGATCCTGCATGGAGCCCCCGATTTTCGGTAACCTGGGAACTTTTTTCTAGGTGCGGGCATCCCACCAGGGTCCAGCCTAGGACACCGCCCCACGCGGAGACATCCGTCTCGACGTGGGATCCAGCCGTTTTGCACACTCGGAGGGAATTCGTTGCAGAACGGTCGCTGATTCATGACCTGGCATCGTCGGGTGGTCCGATCCGTTGTGACCACCGGCTTTGGCCCTTTTGCCGATCCATCCTGCTGCCTCTGCCTCCCACACGGGTGGTCTGGGACGCGAGGTGTGTTTGGCGCATTTTGCTTTGTTGAGAACCATGTCTTCGCCTGAAACCGATCTCGATCAGTGGCTCAGCGATCACCTGGACGGCTTGTTGGATGAAGCCGACCAGCGAACGTTGGAGCTGTATTTGAACGAACACCCTGATGCCGCCAAACGTTGTCGGCAATTTGAGAGTGATCAGCGGGTGCTCCGCGCGATCGCGATGGCCGATACAAAACAACAAGACCCGGGCTATGCGTCCAGCTTGGTGGAGCTTGCGATCCAGCGTAGCGTCCAACAGGGTCTCAGCGACGATCACCCGCTCTGCCGCGCCGCGGATACCGTCGTCCCTGCCGCAAGCGTTCGTCATCGAGACACCGCTGTTTGGCGACGGGCCGCCGTGGCGGTCCTCGCGTCGGCTGCGGCGGTCGCTCTGATCGTCACGCTGTGGGATCGTGATTCAGGTCGTGTCGTTGCCGAATTGCAACCGGACGATGACGTCACGCCGCCAAGCGGAACCGGAACCGACGGCAGCGCCATTGTCGAACTGGCGGTCGTCGAGTCCGTTCCACCCAACGAGACCACGGACACGCCATCGGCCGCTCCGCCAGCCATCACCGAGCTTCTGGCTGATTCCCCTGTCGAAACATTCGACGTGTCGGAGACCCCCAGACAAAGCGCGATGGATTCCCCAGCGCGCGGCCCCATGCTTCAGGATGCCGTTGCCTCGGCAACCAAGTTAGACGCACCCACCGTTAACACGACAATGGGCGAGCCTCCGACTCAACAGGTTGTTTCAAGCAGCAACGCAATCCAACCGGTTGGGCTTCTGTTGGTTTACGACATTGAGTTGACATCGCTGGGACAAGCCGGCGAGAGTGTTTGGCGTCACCTGAAAGCACTGGATCTGGCACCGAGTTTTGAGCATCAACTCGACGCGGCGGTCGTATCGCAAGTCAATGCACCCGAGCAACCGCCGATTGCGGAACATCAACTGCTTTACATCCGCTCCTCGGCGGTTCGGATCGACCAGCTCTTTTCGACCCTAAGTCGCGACAGAGACTCGGTTAGCCGCATCGGGATGACGATGGTCAGTGATCCGAGTTTGCTCAAGGTCGTTCATCACGTGCATGAAAATTCGCGTGACCAACTGCAAGAGTCGAGTGTCAGCGTTGATCTGCGATCCCCATCCGGCGAGTCGCCTGATTCCGTGATCGCGTCGATTCGCTCTCGGGAGTTCCTTCCCCTGACCGCTGGCTCCGTCAAAAACATGATGCCATTGACGAACGCGGCTGCTCCCGCGTTGGAGTTGGGTGCGGGCAACGACGCCACGTCATCGACGAGTGCAAGTTCGCCAGGTGCGGATTTCATCGTACCGGTATTGCTGGTCATCCGCTGAATCGGCAACCGCTCGCTTACCAGCTCGGCGAATCACCCCACGGTTTCCGCTTCGGCTATTCTACGGAACTGCCTTCTTAGCTGCTTCCGTGACTTCGATTGAAAGGTCGCCGACATGACGCCTTCGTCGCGCCAAGACGCCTGGCGTCAATTGCCTTGTGGAAACCGCCGTCGCTTTGTGGCCGCGCTCGCCTCCGTCGCGACGATGTCCCGCTGGTCCGAACACGCAGACGCGGCGGGGTCGAGCAGCGTTGCGTCCGATCCCTTTCGTTTGGGCGTCGCATCCGGTGACCCGAATCACGAAAGTGTCGTCCTGTGGACGCGTTTGGCCCTTGAGCCGTTGGAACCCGCCGGTGGCATGCCCCCCGATCGCTTCCAAGTGCAATGGGAGATCGCCGACGATCCTGAGATGAAATCAATGGTCCAGCGGGGAACTTCCCTCGCGACGCCCCAGTTGGGACATTCCGTCCACGCGGAGGTCCATGGTTTGGAATCCAATCGTTGGTATTGGTATCGATTCCGATTGGGTGATTTCAGGAGTCCGGTTGGACGCACTCGGACCTTACCGCATCGGCACACGTCGCCCGCCCACCTCAGGTTTGCTTTCACGTCTTGTCAGAACTTTGAGCAGGGTCTGTTCACGGGCTACGAGCAAATGGCCCAGGACGACGTTGATTTCGTGATTCATCTTGGCGACTACATCTACGAGTACGAAGCGGGACGAAATGGCAAGGTCCGAAAGCACCTGGGAGCGGAAATCACATCGCTCGATGACTACCGCATTCGCTATAGCCAGTACCGATTGGACCCCTTGCTACAATCCATGCACGCGCGATGCCCATGGTGGCTGACCTGGGACGACCACGAGTTTGATAACAACTATGCCAACATGGTTTCCGAGCAAAGCCATGTTGACCCGTTCGCTTTCCTGACACGCAGGGCCAACGCCTACCAGGCCTACTACGAAATGATGCCACTGCGACGCAGCAGCATTCCTCGTGAAGGCTCCATGCGTTTGTATCGCCACTTCCGTTATGGCGATCTGGCGGACTTCAGCATTCTGGACACGCGGCAGTATCGCAGTGACCAACCCAACGGAGATCGCAAGTCACCCCTCAATGCCGCAGCACGGGATGCGGGCCAGTCTTTGTTGGGTTCGCGTCAACGTGCTTGGCTGATGCGAAACATGATCCAATCGACAAGCCAATGGAACGTGTTGCCCCAGCAAGTCATGATGGGCTTGGTGGACCGAGCCGGGGATCCTGCTGCACCTCAGTATTCCATGGATCAGTGGCCAGGGTACTTCGCCGAACGGCAACGGCTGATCCAGTTCCTGCAATCACGTGGAGTATCGAACCCTGTGATTCTGACGGGTGACATCCATTCCAATTGGGCCAATGAGCTCCGCGTCAATGACCTGAATGTTGACGAACCCGTCGTGGCATCGGAGTTCGTCGCCACATCCCTTTCCAGTGGTGGAAACGGAACCGAGCGTCCCAGGGGCCTGGACAAACTCTTGGCAAACAACGCGTGCGTCAAGTTCCACAACGCGGAGCGCGGCTACGTCGTGTGCGATCTGACACCCGAACGCTGGGTGGCCGACTATCGCGTGATCGACGACGTTCTCAAGCCGGGTGGCACGACGTTCTCGCGTGCCCGATTCATCTTGGAAGCGGGTTCCCCCAAGATCATCGCCGCTTAAAGTCACCGCCCCAGCTCAGCAGCGAGTTTTGGGGCCTGGTAGATCACTTCGATCGCATGCGTGATCGCCTGGGAGGCGACACTGACGGCCCGGGCCTGCTCATCCGTGTAGAGGTAGTCGCTGGTCAAACTCTGGATGTTCCCATCAAAAATCAATCCGACCAATTCACCAGCACGATTGACGACCGGAGAACCACTGTTACCGCCAATGATGTCCGCCGTACACACAAAGTTGAGTGGGATCGCGGGATCGAGCCGCGACTCAGCTTGATACCAGCTGTTCGGCAGCTCAAAGTCCTTTTGATCCTCGTGCTCCTTGGCATGCTCAAACGCGCCCGCCATCTGCGTGAGCGGCTCCACTTGTTGACCATCCTCCTGGTAACCTTTCACGGTTCCATAGGCCAAGCGAAGCGTGAACGTTGCATCCGGGTAGCCCCCCTTGCCATCGATCAGTCGCTTGGCCGCCGTGACAACAGCGTATGCCTGCCTTTCACGCTCGTCGAGCGATTCGCCGGCGGCACGCGACGCTCGATACGCTGATTCAAACTGAAGGGCCATGCGAATCATCGGATCGTCACTCGCGCTGACGGCTTCGGAGCCACCGTCGATGAGCTGCTTTCGCACTGAGACATCCATGAGCTGCGTTTCAGCAACCGCAGCAGAAGCGACCTGTTCCGGTGAACGTCCGGCAAGTACCTCGGCCACAAGCTCATCTTCGAACCCTCGATACTCGGCCAGCTTTGCCAATTCATCAGCCAGCTTCACTCGTTCCAAATCGCGGTAAAGCGGCGCTGGTGAGAGGACACGGTTAAGAAGCGAGGCCCTGGCAGCTTCGGAGTATTCCGCGAGTCGTTCTTCATTCGGCTTCGCATTCTCGGCCGTCAACAACACGATCCGGAGCGCCAACTGAAAAAGGTCACTTCGCAGTGAGACCGAGTCCTTGAGAGTCGCGGCGCGTTCCTCGCTCACAACGGCAATCTCGCGCCAGGCCTCCGTCATCGCGGCGCTGGATTCGGACTGCTCGAGTCGGCTCAGAAGCCGAGCTTCTGACGCCCCCTTCGAGCTCATGGTGGCAGGATTTTGCAAACCTCGCAGCATTCCGGTGTAGGCCTTGCGCGCATTTTGAATTCCAAACAGCTCGTCTCGGGCGCGACGGGCCGCCTCCTGTCCCTCGAGTGAAAACTGCTGCATCAGGATCTCTTTGCGTCGTAGCGTGTCCAACACATGGGGGAGCCGCTGATCGCGAAGGTACCTCAGCGCGTCAAGCGTGAAGATACGCTGCGTTCGTCCCGGATGACCACTGACAAACACCAGATCGCCGTCGACGACCGGCGTCTCGGACCATCGCAGGAAGTGTTCCACCCTCGCGGGCTGGCCGTTTTCATAGACACGGAACAGCGTGGCATCCAGGTTGTATCGCGGGTACTCAAAGTTGTCGGCATCACCCCCGAAAAACGCCGCCGCGGTCTCGGGGGCCCATACCAGGCGAACATCCGTGTAGCGACGCGAGCGATACAAGTGATATGCGGCGCCACCGAACAGGGTCACCACATCACTTCGCATCCCCGTTTGGTCCAACGATTCCTTCTCGATGGTTGCGATCATCCCGCGACGTTTCTTGGCCGCCTCGTCTGGCGAGTCTCCTTCACTAACGGACGCGTTCACACGATCCGTCACGTCCTCGATTGACTGCAGTTGATTCAACTCCAGATCCGGTGCGCGTAATTCTTGGGCATGATCCGTCGCCAAGAAGCCATCCCGAATCAGATTTCGTTCTGCCGAGCTCAACTTCTGGAGTGTGTCACTCGCGACATGATGATTCGTTAGGACCAGACCCTGGCTGGAGACAAATGAACCTGAGCCTCCCGAATTGAATCGCACGGACGCTTGTTGAAGATGTTCTGCCCAAGCGTCACTTGGTCGAAAGTCATAACGCGCCTGAAGCTGTTCGAGCGGCAAGTCGTTGAACAGATACATTCCTTCGTCACCGCGTGTCGTCGGCAGCGTGAAGGTCGTGACCAATGTCATACAAACCATCCCATAGGTAGCTTGGAAACGCCTAGCGAGCATGTGGTTTTCTTTCCGTGAATGAATTGAGTGCCGAACCTGCATCCGCCCGAACGTCCAGGGGTTCGTCGCGACGACTCATTGGATGCGGAAGATGTCGTCGTCCATCAAAAAGGAAACGATTCCTCATCGCCATCGCTGTCTTCCCCATCATCGCCGTCGTAGAGCGAGCCGGTTTCGAGCGTGGCCGCAGGCGGTTCAGAGTCGTCATCGGGAAACCAACGCACCGTCAAGCGTGGCGGGTCCGACAGGGAGTCTTCGCACTCCAGAGCCTTCCAAGACTTGCCGCCGGGCCCGTCAGCGGTATCGCCCGTAACGATTTCCTCGTCCTGGCTGATCTGGAACAGTGTCGCACTTCGAATGAATTGCTCCACATCACCGAACTCGAACGCATCCGCATCAAACACGGCTTCCATGTCTGGCAGATCAAACTGACCGTTGCCGACGGTGTCCATCATCACCCAGTTTGATTCCAGCTCGTACAACCGGACGGTCGTCCACATGTCCAGCGGCGGCACGTCGTGATTCCACGCATGGTTCAGACCCCGCCGCATCTGATCCGCACCCAGGATCACTTCCCCGTTGGGATTGAAGTAACAGATCGCTGAGGGAGCTTCCAGCAGGGTGGTGACGGCGCGGGTCAAGAAATTCAGCTCCGCGAGCGCATCGTAGTCCTCGGGAACCATTGTCGACATGTCGACGTCATCCTCGTCTGCCTCGCTAGGCTCTTCGTCTTCCTCGTCCTCCCCCGCAATGACATAACTGATCAACAGGCGGACGTGAGCGCTATGCTGCTTGGCCTCTTCGATCAACGCTTCATGCGCGGCCTCCAAATCAACCCTCTCCGCGGGCTTCTCCGCCGAAATGGGATCGGACTCATCATCGTCAATCACATCGCACAGGGGCGCTTGCGTGAGCGCGCGATCCAAGCCCCCGGGAAACACCAGCGGCCCAAACTGGCCGAGCGACCACGCCAACAATCGGTCGGGCGACTCATCATTGATTCCCATGTCATCCGGCCAGGGACATGCGCACGGTGTGACCAGCAAGGTACCGGCCACCTCCGGGCGAAACGAGTAGACCAGGGTTTCTGGCGAATCCACCTCGTCGGGCGACTCCTGCCGCGCCATCAGTTCGAACGGAGCCAGTCGTTCACGCACCTCTTCGATTGAGATCGGGGCGCGCAACAGCACGCACATTCCCTGCGTGAACAAGCCCTTGGCCATGAAGACGCTCCATGAATGCCCGGACGCGGACTCGCCACCGTCAGTGGCTCCCTTGCACCCGGGCCGGAAATCGGCGAGGGCCGGACGCCCGTTCTCGCGACCGACCCGTGGAAAAGCCCGCCAGTTTACCGCTGGATCAGCTAGCGCCCAACTCCACGTCGATGTTGGCTTCCTGGGCGGCCGATCGCAGCTTCTCAAGCGCCCTCGCTTCCAGCTGCCGGACCCTTTCTTTGGTCACGCCGATGACCTCCCCGACCTCCTTCAGCGTCAGGGGTTCGGCACCGCGTCGCAGACCAAACCGCGCGGAAATGATCTTCTGCTCGCGTTCATCCAAACGATCCAAGATTCGAGCCAACTCACGTTCCCGTTGCCGCTGCACTGTTTCCTCGGCATAAGGATCGCGACGCGTGTCCTGACGCCCCAGAAACAAGTCCTCGGTGGTGGTGCGAAATCGATCGCGGTGCTTGAATTCGCTGGGAATCGTCCGAGCGAAGTTCTTCATGATCGCCCACGTGGCATACGTGCTGAATTTATTGCCCCGCGAGTAATCAAACTTCTCAACGGCACGAATCAACGACATGTTGCCGTCGCTGATCAAACCAAAGAAATCCTCGGTGGCGGCGACATGCCGCTTGGCAATCGACACGACCAAACGCAAATTGGCTTGCACGATCTGATTCTTCACCCGAACGGCGTCTTCATAGAGCCGCTCCACCTCATCCATCTCCTCTTGCCGGGGAGTCCCCGAATCCAGGATCGCCTGGCGCAGTTTGCCGGCGCGATGTTTCAGATAATTCATCTGCCGAAACAGATGGTATTCCTGCTCACGCGACAGCAGTGGAACGTCATACAAGGCCGCCAAATAACTCGGCAGCCCCGACGGAGGTCGCATCCGACGGGCTTTCTCGGCCACGGGCATCGGGCCCAGATACTCCGGTTCCCGCCCAACGGATTCGAAGTCCTCGTTGTAGATGTGGTCCAACGGGAGCTCTTCGATTTGCTGCAAGCGCATCTCCGAGAGAATGCGTTGAATGCTGGAACGCGTCCGCTTGAATCGCTTGCACAACTGCGGGATGGTGGCACCGTGCTGGTGCAACTGCGAGATGACGCGCTTGTCGTCCGCATTGAGTGTGTCGCGGTGATGCGGGAAGATCGCCACCTGCCGGTTTTCCGCGTCAAAATTCTTCAGCGTATAACGAATCGTCTCTGGCGACCGATTCATCTTGGACGCCAAACGCTGTGTCACCTCGGCCAGAGCCGCACCGCCTTCGACGAGCTGACGAGCCCGTTCGATGATCTCGGTGCGTTCTTCCTCCGACAGTTGGCTGAACCGCTCGCCACGCCGTACCTTGTCGCGATTCTCGTTCGTGAAGCGTTCCACACTGCTGTGGAGGAACCCCACGCGACGACGGGTGCCAAAAACAAATTTGCGACTGACCAGACCCGAATCCCGCCAGCGGCTGATGGTCTTCGTCGAAACGCGAAACGTCTTGCTTAAATCGTCCACCGTATGCACCGGTTCACAGACCTCATCCGCACGCACCTCGGCAGACTCCGTCAGGTCCTCAATCAGCATCCGCAAGTCGTGCTTCAAATCTGCGGAAGCAATCGTCAGCCGCGACGAATCCTCGGGTCGATAATTCGTGACCCGGAAGCAGACGTAGTCGGAGGTGTACTGGCGTCCGTCTTCGATTTCACAAAGCAACTTCTCAGCGTTGTCGGCCTGCGACAGCTTCTTGTCGCGAGGAGCAAAACGCGTCAGTTGATCGCGCAGTTGCTTCAACTCGTCGTGTCGATATCCCGTATGCATCGTCTCAATCCTTCCCAGTGCCAGATACTTGGTGTCGCTGCATTTCCGTGCGACCCCGGCGGGTCGCCGACACACGGATCTGAAGTGCCCGGGTAATCGCTCGATCCATTGAGCGAATGATCGACACGACTCCATGCCGTGCCTTTCCTATTAGAACGTGCCGGCTAGCGATTGGTTCACTGGCCCGAGCCACCACACGGGCCGGAGTGAATCACCATTGACAGTGTCCCTTGGACAACGACGACACAGTGAAAATTCCAGGCCAAATCACAAGCATTCCGGCCATTTTCGTCTGACTTGACTTCCAAAGTGTCCAAAAACCTGGAAATACACGCCTCCGGAGACGACCGCCATTTTTGGACTCGCGGTGGGCATGCTGCCATCCTTGTCAAAATTGCAATCGCTTTGGCGAATGGGTGTCTCTTTTTGCGACGACGCCCAATTTTTAAGCGATTTCCGGAATTTTGCGCGAGTGGACGAGAAATCGCCCGCAGGACCCGCAAATTCCCTCATTGATGGTGAATGCGTTGCGTTTGGATGCCGATGGAACCGTTGAGCACGGACTCACCCGAGACAGACGTGGGGACTTCGAGGCGTCCCGCCTGAAGTCGCGCGTGCGTCCCGTTCGCGCGAACCGAATCATTCCCAGGGGATTTGACATGACGGACGTTCGTCGACGCATCCAAGCCAACCAGACACCGCAACAACCGACGCCCATCGATGGCATCGGTTGCGACGCGCCATGGAAACCGAATCGACGTGGTTTGCTCGCCCTGCTGACCACCAGTGGCGTCAGTCTGATCGCAACGGGAAACCCCGCTCATGCGAATTCGATCGAGATTCCCGCTGCCAAGGAAGACGGCGTGATTCGAGTGAAGTCTCGCATCGATTTGAAGGGCAACGCGATTCTGCCCAAGGACCCTTTGGTCCCGGATGCCAAGCAACAGCAGATTCCCATCCAAGCCGAAGTCGCCTTGGACTTTGAACAACGCGGCCATGTGCCCGCGCAGTCGCCCGTTGGGACCCCGGCACTGGGTCTTGACCGAAAGTACCTCGAAGCCAAAAGCGTCAGTTTCGTTGGCAAGCAAAAGATCACCACGGAACTGCGTCCCAGCGTGAGGACGGTGATCGCACGACGTGAACGGTTGCCCGAGGTCTTGTACAGTCCTGATGACTACCTGTCGCATGAAGAAGTCGATCTCCTGCGGACGCCCTTGGCCAGCATCTCGCTGGAGCAGCTGATTGCGGGACACACCATCGAAGTTGATCGCGCCATCCAACCGACGCCGTCGTCGGTCGCGTCGGCGCTCAACCTGAGTGGCGTTGAGGAGTCGGATCTGACCATCACTCCCGTGGCGGTGGAAGAAGACGAGATCCGATTCGAATTGAAGGGAAAGGTCAGCGGTTTCGTCTCCGGTGTCGCAACCACCCAGCGACTGGTTGGGAAGATGAGTTATGACCGTTCGCAAAAGCTAATCCATTGGGCCGCCGTCGCGATCCACGAGAAACGGGAGATTGGCAACGCCGAACCAGGCTTCGACATCGCGGCCACGATCCGCATGGTTCGGGGAAGGATGGCACGAACGAGTGCCTTGCCAGCTTCCCGTCCCACGATTGACTTTCAGCGGCCTGTGCCCGAAGAACGGCTCCTCACACAGCACACGGTCGATGCCGCCAACATCGCTTTGTTGGCCGACCGTCGATGGCGACTCCTCAAAGACGTCTCGGGTCACGCGATGATGCGGATGATCGACGATGACCACACCATCGCCCAATGCGACATTCGTCCACTCGCGAAGCTGCCAGCCGGCCAGCAATGGACCATGGACGCATTCGAAAAGGACGTTCGAACCAGCCTACAGGGACAGCTGACACAATTGCTCCAGGGTCGGCAAAGCCTAACCGATACCGGTTTGCGGTCGCTTCAAATCACCGCTCTTGGCGAAGTCGAAGGCGTCCCGATGCAGTGGGTACTGACCCACCTCAGCGATGACACCGGACGACGCCTGTTGGTCACGTTGACGATGGATGCGGAAAGTGTGCCCCGATTGGCCGGGACGGATGTTCAATTGGTCGCGTCACTTCGCTTGCTGGACGGGGTCCCGGAACGCGCCTCGACGGTCGAAAGTTTGACCAGCAACACCAATTCTGGCGACGGAAGCCCGGCAGCCGGATTAGACTTGGGGATTGCCGACGGGGGCGCGGAAGTGGCCTCCGCGAGCGATTTGGACCCAAAGAAACGCTGATTCCACGCACAACACTGATTGGAAACGGCTTGGTTGACCGCGTGTTTCGGCGGTATCGCTGCTCCTTCGGGGCCGTTCCCAAGCCGTCCGCCGTCATCCCTCTCTCTCGTCTCGTTGTTCGAAGCACATCGCCATGCCGCGACCTGAACTCCGCACGCTGCATAGTTCCCGCCCCACCGCGGCGTTCATCTTGGTGGCCACGGGTG
>JBCCYK010000088.1:0-23280 GCA_039189905.1 Planctomycetota bacterium | reverse complement strand
CCGCCGTAGTACGGGTCGGGTACGTTTCGCGGCCACTCTTCATCCAGATAGTCGGAAAACAGGCGAAGATGCGATGCGTCTGCCGTGCTCCGTTCTCGTAGGTTGCGGTAGTTGTCCTCGTCCATCGCCAGAACGAGGTCAAAGCTTCCTGGCTCTAGATCAACGTCCGCCACATGCCGCCCGCGTGACAGGACGGAGTAGCCACGGTCTTCCGCAGCGGCACGCATCCGCCGGTCGGCTTTTTCGCCCACGTGGTAGTCGTGCGTCCCCGCCGACTCAACCACCATCGAAACGCCAGCCTCCTCGGCAAAACGCTGCATCACTGCTTCAGCGGCGGGCGATCGGCAAATGTTTCCCATGCAAACAAACAAGACACGTTTGGCATCCATGTCGATTCGGTCATCCTTCTGGGGAACGGGGGGCAATCGGTATGAGATCAGTGCAACAGAATCCGGTCGGATCTCTCACCTGACAGGATAGCAGGTGGGGCATTGGACGCTTCATGGCGTCTTGGCTGCGATGGCGGTGAGAGCAGAGGGGCGAATTGCGAGCATGCGTGCGCCCCGTCCAAGGGATCGATGGAGTTAAGCCCGAATCACCCACCCGAGCCGAGTCCCCGGATGTGGCCGAACTGGCGTTTCAGGGAGAATCCCCCGAACCCTCCGGGCAACACGCGCCACCTAAACGATGTGCGGCGCGGATCGGACGGAGGCACCTCGTAGGCGTTTTTCCTGACCCTTGAAGGGGGCCCCAACACGGCTTCATCAGATTTTCTCCAACGAAAGCTTGATTGCCCAGTGGGAGCGGCTACATTTCGGGGCACGGATCGCGGGCTCGACGAAAAGCAGCCAATCTTGCTTTATTGAGCCTCAATGGCTAGTATTCTGCCATCAAATGGAATTCCCACGGCTAACGCGGGGCAAAAGAGAAGACTCATGACTGTACGCTTCACCCGCCCCTGCCCGACCTGCGGACGCCGAGTTGACGTGCCAGCATCGCTGCTTGGCCATGGGATCGCCTGTGGTCATTGTGGTGCCGAATTCATCGCATCCGCCGCGATCGACTCTTCTGCCGAAGGCAACGAAGCGTCCGATCATCTGCTCGATCGCGTGGAAGAAATCTTGCGCCGCGCCGACTCGATGCCTACGAGCGACTCGAATTCGGCGAGAACTTCGGGCGTTTCGTCGTCCCCCATGCCACTCCGTTAGACTCTGTCGCGGCGGCACGGCTTCTGGGCCAGAGAAAGGACCCCCTGAAAGAAACTGGCCTTTTGTTCACATGGTTTTGTCAGCGCTCTTGCTGCGGTTCGCCCCCGTGCGTTACGGAACGAGTGTGAAAAGGCCATCCGAAGCAGGGACGGTCTCAACGAAGATCTCGGGATTCCAAGCTGACCGTAGCGACGGACCCCTTCGTTTCTTATCGATCTCGATGGCAAAGGATGGCCATGCGACCCGCCCGCTTCATCGTCCTCCCGATGACTTGCCGTCTAAGGCGGTTCGTCTCTTTCCGTGATCACACACACGCGTCCATGATGGCGCACGCGGGAATGCCGTTCGCTGTGTTGGTCGGCCTCTTGGGCGTCGCGATTCTCTGCGTGGCCGGTTGTGGTTCCCTTGGCTCCCGTGACGAAGCGGAATCTGAAAAGAACTTGAATCGCTTGCTGACGCCTCCCGAACCGCCCGACCTGGTTCGCGAGGCTGCCATCAGCCAGGGGCTCAGCTCGATCAAGGTGGATGCCGTCGCGATGGTCAACGGACTAGCTGGCACCGGAGGCGCTCCGGGGCCTTCGGCGTTCCGCGACATGCTGCTTCAGGAAATGAAGGTCAACAACATCGCGAACCCCGACGCCTTGCTGGAACAGACTGACACCGCTCTTGTTCAGGTTCAAGGCTTGATCCCACCCGGCGCTCGA
Source organism: Planctomycetota bacterium (assembly GCA_039189905.1). Taxonomy (GTDB): domain Bacteria; phylum Planctomycetota; class Planctomycetia; order Pirellulales; family Pirellulaceae; genus Rhodopirellula. The sequence goes on along the minus strand of JBCCYK010000088.1, from coordinate 21,368 downwards.
CGCGGCGATTGGATCGACGTGCAAGTCCTCACCGATCCAAACACCTCCACAACGGATCTGCACGGCGGCTGGCTCTTGGACACCCGCTTGCGACATCAACAGATTTTGTCCGGCAGCCTTCGTAGCAGCGATGTCTTGGCGATCGCGACGGGGCCCATCATCACGCGCGCCGATTATGACCCCACCGACGACGACACGCTGCCGGTGCAAGGCTTGTTGTTAGCCGGTGCCATCGTCCAACAAGACCGAAAGCTCGGTTTGATCCTGAGACCTGACTACCAGCACGTCAAAACCGCCAATCTCATTAGCAAAGCCATCAACCGGCGATTCTATTTCTTCGACGGCGCTTCCCGGCGCGGCATCGCGAACGCGTTGGAAGACGATTTCATTGAACTGGATGTGCCACCGCGCTACCGAGGGGTGGAACACCGTTTGATGGAAGTGATCCAGCGTCTGACGCTCGCACCGGAGTCCAGTTCCACGCAGGCGCGCCTGACACGCCTGGGGGAACAGTTGCGCGACCCGCAGTCGGCGTTCGATGCAGCCTTGCAACTGGAAGCATTTGGAGAAACCGGCGTGCCGACGCTCAAGAGTGCCTTGGAGTCAACCAACGCCGAGGTCCGTTTCTACGCGGCGGAGGCGTTGGCGTACCTTGATCAACGTGAAGCTATTGAGCCCCTCATCCATGCGATTCGCAACGAGCCTGCGTTTCGCGGCCCGGCGATGTTGGCCTTGTCGCGTCTCAAACACCTCACGGTGGAGGATGCCCTCGCGAGCCTGTTCGATCACCCCAGTTTGGAAACTCGTTACGGCGCATTTGTCGCGCTGCGGCGTCGCTCGACACGAGACCGTTCCGTCGGTCGCGTTCGAGCGGACCGGATCGGCGGCGTTCAAGGCGAAAGCCTGCGAGACCAGTTTCGCATTTATGAAGTTCCTTCGGACGCGCCACCCGCCGTCGTGGCGTCACTTCGCGATGTGCCTGAGATTGTTTTGTTTGGAGACACAAACGCTCTACAACTGCCCCGACCTTTGCTCGGTCCCGCTGGGTGGATCCTGCGCGAGGAATCCGACGCGGACGGGATTCGCATCGCACGGTTCCAAGCCAACATGTCGGACGTGCGATCTCGTTGCGACTCGGATCTTCCAGATCTGCTTCGCGCGATCACAGATATTGGTGGCGGGTATTCCGACGCGCTCGCCCTGTTGCTTGCACTCAAGTCCGCGGACGCCTTTCAGGATCAGTTTGCCATCGACCCTTTGCCTGAGTCAGGACGAACTTATTTGCGCGAAGACACCCCTGAACCAAGTTCGTAAGCGTCAACCGACAGGACTCCCGTCCCCTCTGAGACCCGCTTCGACCTTCCTTTGACCTGGCCTCAACGTGGTTGGGTCACACCGTGACTGCCCTGCCCGTTGTGATGGGGCCACCTTATGCCCGCTGCCTCCACGCAAGCCTCGAAACACTCCTCGGCACGTGCCCTCATGGTCACGTTGCTCACGGTGGTTGCATGTGTTGCGGTGATTCGAACGATTGCGCCCCAAACGATCGGCGAACAGGCACGCCGATTCCTTGAGGACCGACTTCAGAAGCACTACACGGAATGTGAGGTGCGAATTGGCAGAGGGACGTATGTTCCCGGCACGGGTTTCATTTTCCGAGATCTAAGCATCCGCATTCCGACCGAGCCTGTCTCGAATCAGGGATGGTTTGAGCGTTCTCAGCCCAAATCAGACGGGATCGCGGTCGGTCAGTTGATCGTGCACGCGGACGTTGATCCCGGCAAACTGACCGGCAGCGAGAGCCTGATTGAAACGCATGCCATCGATCTCCACGACGTTGAAATCACCACCCACCGCGGCCGGAGCGGGCAATTCTCCATCGCATCACTTTGGCCACCACCAAGTATGGGACCCGGGTCACCGTGGATTCGCATCAACGACACCCGTGTCCATCTCCATGATTCTGATTCGCCGTCTGAGCTCACAACGACCTGGAACACCATTGTGTTGAGCAAGAATTCGGAGTCAGGCGCGCACTCGTTCATCGCAAAAGGCGAGGCCGACTTTGCAGACCTTGTTGAACTCGAGCTCAAACAGACGCAGCAGGCAACCTTTCAAGCGTCCCTTAAGACACGGAATGCCCGCATCACTTCGGGCCTGAGAAAACGGCTGGAAGATTGCCTGGACCTTGAGGCGGCCAGACTGCCAGAGGGCAACCTCCTCGCTGACGTGGACGCGACCATCCAAAGCTCAATCAAAGGCAGCACATTCCTGGTCGACGTGTCGATCCTGGATGGCGAAATCCTTGACCCAGCCATTCCATCCCAAATCCACGACGTGCGCGGTCGTTTCCAAGTCCGTCCGGATCGAATCTCCGTCATGCCTTCCCAAGCTTCCATCGACGACGCCATCTGTCGTGTGCATGGGGAACTCCATTGGTCGGGATTGCAAAGCTGGCTCAACGACGCGATCCAGCAAGTCGCGACAACTGGCGGCCAAATCCGATGGCCACCACCGGTTGAATTCACTTCCTCTGAGTTTCGAGTCGTGGGCCAAGGCCTCACGCTGAAACCGGAGATGGTCAATGCGCTACCAGAAGGCTTGGCCCGCTTGTGGGAACGCTGGCAACCTTCCGGACGCCTCGATGTTGATCTCAAAGTCCAACGCGGCGCGACTCGCCCGTCCTCATTTGGCGACAACGCTTCATTGGCGGCCGCCAGCCACTACGTGACGCGTCCCAAACGGCTGCCAGGTGTCCGGGATTGGGAATGGGACCTTTCCGGCTCGGTGACCTGCAAGGGGGTCGATGTCCGTTTTGATCGGTTTCCCTATCCGGTGCAACAAGTGGTTGGCGCCATCAAGCTGGAAGCAGGTTACGCGACCGCGGAAAAATTGGTCGGTCGTGCCGGGGGGCGACGTCTGCATTGCGGGTTCCAGGTCCCGCTCAAGCTGCATCCCGACGCGATCGTCCCCAAGGACAAAACCATCATCATTCAAACCGAAGGCGCGATCCCCATCTCCGCGGATCTCATTGAAGCCCTCACTCCCATCGACGTCGCCCTGCCCGCATCCAACCAAGATTCTGGGCTGGAGAGATTTGTCCGTTCCTTGCAACCGCGCGGCAACGTGGAATTGGCGGCGGCCACCATTCAAACCGACGCTTACGGGAAGACGAGTCGACAGTTTGACCTCCAATTCACGAATGCCTCGCTTCGTTACGAACACTTTCCCTATCCGCTTTACAACGTCCAGGGACGCGTTCAGGTCCAGGATGACCTGGTGCGTCTGATCGGTTTCAACGCCAAGAATTCGGGTGCCGCCCATGTTGCTTGCGATGGCTGGTATCGCATGCCAGCGAAACAGGCCGCCTACGACAATTCCGAGCTCTTGCTACGTTTTCGCATCGCGGATTTGGCATTGGATCAGTCCTTGAAGGCATCGCTGCCGCAGTCATCGCGTGAGACCTGGCAATCCATCTCTCCGACGGGGATTTTGGATCGTTTGGATGTCACGGTCCAGCGGCGCGGGAAACTACCTTTGGTGCTGAACCTTTCCGCTCAACAAGCCGAAACAAAGACCGCGACGGCCCGTTCCCTGGCGATTCGCCCGACCGCGGTTCCCTATCGGATGGACATCATTGGTGGCAACGCCTACTACGAAGAGGGTGCTGTCAGACTGGTCAACATTCAAGGCGCGCATGACGCCGCGCGTTTGGTTGCCGACGGCAACTGCGTTCGCCGCGAAGACGGTCGCTGGCAACTCTCACTGGACATTCAAAGTGGCAGCCGTTTGTCGTTGGATGAGGAACTGGTCACGGCTCTACCACAAACCATGGGACAGGCGATGCGCAGTCTCGATTTGCGCGGTCCCGTGGGATTGCGAGGCAGCACAGACATTCTCTTGGCCGACGCACGCCGTCCAGCATCGGGCAACTGGGATATTCTCTTGCAACTGGAAGGCAACCAGATCGGTGACGTCGGGCCTGTGAAAGCGATTCGCGGCGAAGTGGACCTCATCGGACAACACGATGGGCAAGACTTGGTTGCTTATGGCACTGCGGCGATCGACTCTATGCATGTCGATGGGCTCCATTTGACTGCCATCCGCGGCCCGTTCTCGATCAACGGCGATGAATTGAGACTCGGGATTGCGTCCCAGACCCCAGCGAGCCTTGCGCAGCGGCTTTCTACCGCCACACGCACTTCAGCGGCAAGCGATGAATCATCCAATCGTCGCACGCCACTGGTCGGCAGATGCTTTGAGGGTGTGCTTGACCTGAGCGGCGTTGCGATCCTGTCGGATGGCGACTTTGATGTCAGCCTGACGTTGGACGGAGGGAAGGTGGCCGCTTTCCTCAGTGATGTGGGCTACGCCGGCAATGACCTGGGCGGTCGCTTTGATGTTCGTGCCGACATTGATGGTCGCCTCGGCGATTGGGACCTTCTCAAAGGAAAAGGCACCACACGTTTGACCGATGCCAATCTCTATCAGTTGCCCCTGATCGTTCAGCTCCTGAACCTGTTGAGCATCAAACCGACGGAGGACGTTGCTTTCACCGACGGCGAGTCGGAGTTCACGCTTTACGGGGAAGACGTGAACTTTCACCGACTTCAGTTATGGGGTAATCTCGTCGCCCTCGATGGTGGCGGGACCCTCAGCCGCCAGCGTCATCTCGACCTCAGTTTCAACACCCGCGTCAGCCCACAGAACCTCATCAGTCGCGTGATCAGCCCGCTTCGCGACGAACGTTACACGCTGTGGACGATCGACGTCGACGGCCCCATCGGTGAACCCACCATCAGCCGGCACTCGCTTAGTGGCCTGGGCCAAACGATGGAAACGTGGTTCCCGGGGATGGTGAGGCAATCGACAGGAAGCACGCTTTCGCGATGACGGATCAGACCGTCGCTTGCGCTTCGTCACTCTTGGCGCCCGTCCGACGTCGGCGTTTCTTGGGTTTGGCCGCGCCCCACTCCTTTGTCAACATCTCAAAGACCTCGGGAGTCTCATAGCGGACCACCGTTTTCGCCTCGGGCATGGGACCGATCAAACCTCGTAGCACTGGCATTCCGCGAAGCTGAAGATCCGTGCTGCAGTCGTCCGTTCCGATCTGCTCGTAGTGATCCGTCAACGCCTCAAGGTTGGGATAGTCCCGAATCAAGAGCGAGCCGTCGCTGCTGCGAGTTACCAAGCGAAACGTGTCTTTCTTTGCCATGAAGCTGCCTGAGGGACGGGGGTTGAGCGGCGTTGGATCGGGCCGCTGCCAGCAATCACGTTGGTTCGAAGCACATCACCATCGAATGCCACTGCGAGGCGCACAGGGGCGGGATGCGATCGATTGCCACGAACCCGATCGTTGGGTGTATCGACGCGCGCCTACGATGCCATGTACTTCGAAGCGGTCTGACCTTTTGATCCGTTCGACCCACCTACTCCTTGCCTCTGGAAGAATCCGCACCATGACGCAGGCTCCATCCCCTGACTCCCACTCCTCAACACCCCCAAGCAGTGTCGGTGAGCCAGCGCGGCATCTTGTCATCGGTGCGGCGGGCGGCATTGGGCAAGCGTTGTGCCGCGAACTCGTGGCACAAGGAAATCAAGTGATGCTCGCAGGCCGCACGGAAGCCTCCTTGGCCCCCATCGCGTCTGAGCTGGATCAACCCTATCGCGTGGTCGACGCTCGGGACTGGGATGCCGTGGCGACTCTGGTCGACGACACGCTAGGTGAGTTCGGCAAGCTCGATGGCGCCGTTAACTTGGCCGGCTCGGTTCTGTTGAAGCCTGCTCATCTCACCAGCCGAGACGACCTTCAAGAGGTCTTGGAGCAAAACGTGTTCACCGCTTTTGGCCTGGTTCGTGCCGTGGCTCCCAAGATGAAGCGAACTGGCGGAGGCTCGATCGTGGTGATGTCAAGCGGTGGCGCGGCCATCGGTGTCGGTAACCATGAAGCGATCGCGCTGGCCAAGGGAGGTGTTGCCGCAATGGCCCGCGCAGCGGCTGCGACGTACTCCAGTTCCAATGTTCGCATCAACAGTGTTGCACCCGGGCTGGTCCAAACCGGGCTCACGGAGCGGGTTTGGCAAAACGAGCGAGCCGCGACGGCCAGCCTTGGCATGCATCCCCTGGGCAGATTGGGAGATCCTGGCGACGTGGCTTCGCTGCTGGCGTTCTTGCTGCAGCCCGGTCATAGCTGGATCACCGGCCAAGACATCGCGGTCGATGGGGGACTTAGTAGCATCAAGTCGATGCGCTAAACGCGACAAGCCAATCAAGCGATGGCAGACTCACGCGACGTGGTTTTCGCATCGGAATCTCCCGCCGCGGCGCGAAACCGATCCCGCCAACGCAGGCGGGTCAGCCAACCTGGACGCAACAGGTTCGGATCAGACGGCGAGATTTGGTGCTTCTTTCCACCTGCCGTTTTCAGCAGCAAATCGCCATTGGGCAGCACACGGGTCACCACCCAAAACTTGTCGACAACGTACGCGTACGTCTCTCCCTTGGAAGTCGCCTTGATACCGGCGGCGCGGCGACCCGGATTCTTACTGCGTTTGCTTTTGCGGTAGACCGCCCAGTCACCCTCCTGCCAGCCTGCCACCGCGGCCGCATGGGAACTCTGTGATCCGATCGCCAGGAACGAGACAAACGGTCGGACCGTTTGCCAGAATCGCTCTGTCATGAATCACCTCCCACAACGTCTCACGCACCGCATGAGGCTCCGGAACCGAACAAAAAGGCAGCGTCAAGCACCCAGCCCACTCAAATGGTACACGCGAGAATCTCGGTGGGCCAGCGAGAAACCACATGAATGTTCTGTGTAGAACCTGTTCCAAGTTCCCACGTGGAACCATCGATGAGACCCTATTAACCGGCCGAATCACGCGATCGAAACCGTACCAGCGCGCCTCCCATGCTGGGCCAAACCCATCAAACCCGCTCCCAGCGAATGGCCAACACGCGGGCCGCCAGCAAGAGCACCACGGATGTCAACAAGAGAACCGTCAGCTGGGGAGCCAGCTCACCGACGGGCAATTCACGCCAAAACACCTTGTCGTAGCCGTCCAGTGCCCACGCATTGAATGTGTACAGCCCAGCCCGCTGGAGCGACTCGCTCATCACGTAGCGTGGAACCATCGAGCCACCCAAGGCGCTCATGGTCAAAACCGAAACAACGGAGAGGCCATTCAATTGACCCCGTGTTTTGCAAAGCGTTGCCAAAAAAAGACCAAATGAAGCCGCGGCAGCCGAGGTCACGAACGTCATCATGACGAACCCGTCGAGATGCTTTGCGAGCTCCAATCCGAAGACCAACTGAGCCCAAAGGAACATCACGGTCACTTGGACGCAACCGAGTCCCGTCAAATAGAACCATTTGCCCAGCAAAAGATGATCCATGGTCAAGTGCGTTGCGAGCAAGCGTTCCAGCGTCTGATTCTCCTGCTCTTCCAGCAGCATCCCGCCTCCGGAAGTGGCTCCGAAGAGCAGAAACATGACCGCGATGCCAGCAGCGTAAACACTGATCGTCGGATTGGACTTACCCTCGCCGATGACGTTCACAACCTTGATTTCGGGGGGCCGCGTCTCGGAGGCCGCCCGGCTCGCGAGTTTGCCCACAAACGCATCGAAGGAGGATGACTCGGTTTCACTCGACTGCTTGTCCATCGCGTCTCGATCGGCACCGTCCCCAGAACCTTCCGCCCCGCCTGCCCCCGAATCCGGTGTTGCGGTGCTACGACGGGTCGACATCGCGGCTTGAATCACCAACGCCGATACGATTTTGCTGGCAACCTGGTCCGATGAATCATTGAGCAACTCGAAGTCCAAACCCTGCGACGAAGCATTTGACTTCGCAATAACCGCGATGGTTGCTTTGCCTCGACGGACCCACTGCTCCGCATCATCGCGTGTCAACCAATCACTGGCACCGTCGGCATTCGGTCCGACGACCCGGACCCCATCATTGTCCGCCAATAGGTCGAACACATCCACCACCGCGTCTCGCCCATTGGATTCGTCGTCATTGACTTCGTCCACCAACGCGACCTTGATGCGTGGCGTCGATCCAACACCCCGCGTGAAAATCAACGCGAAGATACTGAAGAAAGCGACCGGGACTGCGAACGTAAGCAACCATTCCACTCGGTTGTGCCTTAGCCGTCGCAGTTGCGTTTCGATCACGCGCCAAACCATTGCCACGCCTCCTCAGCTGTCACGAAGTTCATGCCCGGTTAGGTGCAGGAACACATGGTGGAGCGTTGGCGTTTCAACCTCGACGTCCCTCACCCCATACCCGCACGCCTGCACAGCCGTGAGCAGGTCTGGCAAGCTTTTCCCCAAGCCCGACATCCGTGCCGAAACCATTCGTTCGCCGGGTGTCACTTGCAGTGCCAAACCTGTGCCGGCCAAGCCATCATTCCCGTCTTTGCGGATGGGCTGTTCCAAATGGACCTGCACCATCCGATCTCCGCCGACCGTTTGATGAACCAGGTCGTCGAAGGAACCCTGGGCAACAACGCGGCCCTGGTCCACGATCACGATGTGCTCGCACTGGGACTGCGCTTCGTCCAGATGATGCGTGGTCAACAAAATGGAGGTGCCGTTGGAACGCAACTCATCCAGCATCTCAAAGATTCTTGCACGACTTTGTGGGTCCACGCCCACGGTGGGCTCGTCCAACAGCAAAACAGCTGGCTGATGCAAGACGCCGCAGGCCAGATTGACGCGTCGTTTCATCCCACCAGAAAAACCGCCGACCAACTCGTCGGCGCGGTCCGTTAATCCGGTCCACTGTAGTGCCCAGTCGGTCTGGCGACGTGCGACGCGTCCGCGCAATCCATGAAACCTGGCGAACGCGATCAGGTTCTCACGTGGTGTCAAATCCTCATAAAGCGCGATTTCTTGTGGCACCAACCCCAAGATCTCGCGCGTCCGTTGGAGCGTTGATTTCTCACCCATGATGCGTATCGAGCCGCCATCGGGACGCGTTCGACCCGAAAGGCAACGAATCATCGTGGTCTTGCCGGCGCCGTTAGGACCGAGGTAGGCCAAGCGTTGCCCGCGTCTCAGTTCAAAGCTCACCCCCGACAAGGCCTGGCGTCGTTCGTGGCCGCGACCGTACGCCTTGTGCAGATCATCGACTTCGATGGCAGCGGCCGCTTGGGTGATCAACGTGGAAACCTGAACGAAGGGGAGCCCAGTGAGCGCAGAAGCCGCAAGGCATGCCCATCGCCCTGTCAACACACTGGATCGTCGGAAAAACGCATCCTAGTTTATGGGCCGCGGTGCTTTGAACGTCAAATCGTCCCTCATAAGCAGGCGGCCTTTTGACCCAACGCCAAGGAAAATCTCCCAACTTTCCAAGATGGCACGGTGTTCACCGCAGTGGGCGTTCAGGACTGATCGTCTTGTTCCAACATTTCTTTGTATTCGTCGCGCTCACGGCGCGTCGCCTCGAGATCAAAAATCAGGTACTTCATGTCGAGGCGAAGCTGCGACAACGCCTCTTGGACCAGATTCAAGATGCGGCGACGGCGCGTGCTGCATTCGATCACCCGATGCAACGCCGGGGAAACGGCGTCCCGGTAGCGAGCGGGAAGGGCATTGATGGCGGCGGCCATTTCCTGCAGCTCGATCGGCGTTTCGTCTTGAAGCTGTGTCGAGTCGGCGGCTGCTTTGCTCATAGACAAACCTGGTCTTTTGGGGGAGGCGTTGACGAGTACCAACGGCGGCCTGCCCGGATCGGGCTGACGACCAGCGTTGGCGTCTGACTGTGCCTCCAATGCACCAGCGATGCCAAAAATCACAGGCTCGCCGCCAAAATCCTCCTAAGGCATGATCATTAAACGACTTACAGAGCATAGTTGGCAAACGTTGCAATTTCACAACGAGGCAAAATCGCAACGCGAATTCGCCTTCCGTTCGTGACCCAAGACTTGCTATTGCAACGACTTAGGGTTCCGACGGACGTCCTCACTCAGTTGTCGATTGAACGCATCGCCACGTTTCGCAAACGCAACGAGCGGGTGGTCGGCGCCGCAATTCGCACCCAACCCATGGCACGGATTCTTTCGATCTGGGCCCACGGCGTCAACGAGCTGCCATCATCGCCCCACCATTTACAACGCAATCACGTTTGTCATGACGGGTAGGAAGACTTTGCGAGCAGTTGGCAACTTGATTCGTCGCTGCGATCTCAACGGCGTCCATCCATGGCCGCCGAGAATAGCCGCGTGGGCCTGCCTGATGCTGCTGACTTTTCCGCTGCTCGCTTCAGGACAGTTGGTGGATTCGCTGGACGCTTACCCCGTTCGCTGGTCCTTGCTCTCAAGCGACTGCGATGCTCGCATCCTTTCCCATGAACACACGCGAATGCCTGAGGCCGAGAACGCGTCGTGCGAATCGGTGACCCTCAAGACCGGTCACGGAACGCAAGCGATTCTCATCTACCCGATCGAGCCCGTGCGTCCGATTGATGACTTGACGGCACGTCTGTCGGTTCACGCTTTGAACCGAGGAATGCGAATCGGACTTCGAGTTCGGTTTCCACATTTGATCTCAGACCGCACGCGTCGCCCGGAACAGGTTTTTGTTTTCGGCGCCTCCACGTCCCGTGTCGGCGAGTTCCAGCGAATCGGGGTGGGTAATCTGAGGCAGCCCTTGCAGCTGAAGACGATCGCCCTGCGACGCGAATTCGGCAGTCAGGCCGATCTGCGTGATGCCTATGTGGATGCCGTGGTTCTCAATGTCTATTCCGGCGCGGGCGTGCATCGCATCGGTTTGGACCTTCTCGCTGTCGACGCGATGATACCTGCTAGCAGCGCTCCAGCGCTGCGATCACGTCCGGACGAACCCGAACCAAGCGGCGTCACCCTGCGTCGGCCTGAGCAGGGCACGGGCCCACCGTTCGCAAACCGCCGCCTGACGCGTGTGTTGCAGTACCAGGGGGAACCCTTGGCGTGGCTCCGCAGCCTAGGATTCGACGCCATTTGGACCGCCGCAACGCCAGACCGAGACCTTTTGGTTGACGCGATGCGAAATCAAATGCGCGTCTACTGCTCGCCGCCAGACGTGGCGGATCCGGAACTAAAACCCTTGCTGGAACCGCTTGCCGGCTGGGTCGTCGGCGCGCACATGGCGGTGGACAGTCAAACGCGACTGGAAATTCGCGAACAGATTCAACGTGTGCGCCGGTTGCCAAGTTGGTGGCAGCGCCCCATTTTGATCAACGCCCTCGAAGACGAACGTCACTATGCTGCAATCGCAGACGGGCTGATCCTGGATGCGCCGCCGTTATGGCAAGTGAACCAAGCGGGCGAATCGCGTGCGGCGTTGCAGCGTCGGACAGCGCACCTGCATCAGCAGCCTCTCGCGGTCACGGTCCCAAGCGGCCCACCAAGCACCGCTATCTTTCAGTCCCAAGCCATTGGCAATCGCATTGGCTCCACCAGTGATGGCCCCTTTGCCTGGCAAGGCATCTGGGCCCAGGCCACCGATGCGCTCGCTGCGGGTGCCCGCTCGATCTGGTACCGCTCATCGGAGTCGCTGGCCACTGGGATGCCGCGCGACCAATGCCGCGCGCTCGCGATGGGTTTTGTCAATCGTCACCTGATGCTCATCGAATCGCATTTCGATCCCATGAGCCAGATAGAAAAGTTGACGGGACTGCGCGGAGACTATGTTGGCGTTCGGGTGCGCACGTCCGACAGAAGCCTTCTGTTGGTCACGAGCCAGCGGCGATTGCGTTCCGAAACCGATCTGCCCCTGGCCGGGGCAAGCGGAACTCGCGTCTGGACACTTTCCGGTGACGGCGACGCGTTGACCATCCCGCTGGCACCGGAAGACCGCGGCAAACCGGTCTGGCGGCTCACACACTTTAATGCGACGCGTTTATCGAGCCAGAACCGCACTTCCGCGGCATCGGTCGAGATCATTTCGCCCGACATGGTGGAAACGATCCTGATCTCCGACGACGTTCGGGCTGGCGGCATGGCGGCCACGCGAGGCAACCAACTCGTTCGCCAAGCGGCTTCGGATCGCTGGCAACTGGCCCGAGATCAACTGGCAAAGGCACGCAACGATTGGGCGCACGTGAACAACCTTCGCATCATCACCTCCCCACCGCCAACAGCACTCTTGAACGCATCGGGCCAAGCGGAATCAGATGCCGAAGTGTTCTTGCGGGGTGGTGAACCCAACGAAGCACTTCGATTTGCCTCGCGCGCCGACGCTTGGTCACTTCGCGCCTTGGGGATGCTCGGGGTTTCGATTCACAATCGCCCCGGTGGTTCCGTATGGGTGAGCAGTCCTGCTTGGATGTCTGACAATTTTGAGACGCAAATGGCTTGGTGGCCGCTCATCAGCATCCCAACCGGGCAGGGCATCTTGAGGCGTCTTGGCGTTCCGATTTCACCCCATGCGGGTCAGTGGAGTCGAAACTTGCTTGCAGGAGGTGACCTCGATCGTCCGGAATCACTGGATCAAGGTTGGGACTTTGGACGCCGCCACCCGCAGTGGGCTGACAGCGAAGCTCGCTGGGTTCAGCGCGGCGCCTATCAGGGGCCTGGTGCAATGGAACTCGTGGCCATGCCCAAGACAGATGACCCCTTACCGGGAGGTTATTCCGGCACGGTCCTGTTGGCACAGAGTCCTCCGGTGCATTTGGCTGCCGACACGGCCTACCGCGTCGACGCGATGGTGAAAACCATGGGGTTCCAGCAACCCCATCAGGGCGTTCTGGTTTATGAGTCAGGCGCCTCGCAAGATCTGGGCGTCCTCGTGCGTGATACCGATGGCTGGCAAACCATCACGCTCCTGCGACACGCCACCGACAGCCACCCGATTCGTGTCTGCTTTGAGTTGATTGGCGGGGGCGAATGCACGGTCGATTCCATCGAAGTGCGACAGTGGCAGTTGTCAGGGAACCGCCCCTCCACGTCGGCAGCGGGCGACTCGGTGCTTCTCAGTCCGATCGCGAAAGAGTCGACCGGACGGGCCCGCTGAGCAGATTCGCCAACAGCGCGTATCCGATCGCATTGAGATGCCCATTGCCGGGCTGGCCATTGTGAAAGCCGTGCGGAAACTGCCCGGACTTGGAAGATTCGCGAAACGCGGGACGCGCGTCCACCACAACGATCCCGTTCAGCCGCGCCTGTGTCGCAAATAACTCGAACGGGTCCTGCTGTGGATCGTCCCAAATGATCTCGCGGCCCGTGTTGGCGGGAACGCGCGGGGCATACACCAACACGATCGGCGCGGTCGCTCGATCTTGCCACTGCTCGGCGATCTCGCCGTAGGCAAGCCGCGAATTCGGGAGATCGCTTGGATACTGCGGGCCGATGACGTCTTGATGAGGAGCCGGGGCGATGATGGGGCCCGGTCGAAACCGCAATGTCTTTGTTTCGCCCGAGTTCGCATCCAAGGCGATTCCTGATAAGGCGTGTATCAGCATGTTAGGAAGCCACGGCAACAGTCTGGCACGAAACTCAGAGGGCCTTTGCGTGCCTAAAGCATTGGGCGGGGACGCGATATTCTTCACGTCGTCCATTTCCGTGAGCAGAATGACGTGTAATTTGACTCGCCAGCGCCGCTCCGCCCACGCGAACTGTTCAGACCAGTCCCGACAGCTATCGCCGCTTTCAGCCAAAGGGACCACCACGGTCTGCTTCAAGGCACACGTGAGCTGACGATGGAATTTCTGCTGATCGGGAACACACAAACCTTCCGCCTGTGAGTCACCATAAAGCGCAATGAACCGGTGGGCGTCTGCGTCGATCCCGGGTTTTGGCGGTTGCCAACCAGGAAGTCCAGTCGCGCCGTATTCGGTGACCCCATAGCCTTCCAGTGGCCAACGAAAACGCGTCCCTGCAGGACGTACCCAACGTCCACGCTCTGCGTCGTATACTCGGGGCGAATAGCTCCGAACAAACAACCTGGAGGAGACCCAAGCCAGCGCGGTGCCCGCAAGCAAGCCGATGAGCCATCGCTGGACGAAAGCGTTGCTCATATCCGCTGATGTTGCTGGGAATCGGAACCGAGTACGTCGTGCTTTGTTCCCATGATCGTAGCTCGGCTCTCCGAGCCGAGACCGTACGGCTCATAGAGCCGTGCTACTAAATCACCAACGCTGACTCTTAGAGATGGACAGAGCACGAGGAACGTTCCTTCACTAAGAAGGCTCCATTGGCCGGCGCGACTTCCGAAATTCAGAAACCAAGTTCTGAAGGGGTGAAGCGAAGGCAAACGCGCAAAAGATCAGTGGCAAGGCCACCCAGTGCAACACAAAGAGTCCGACCAAGGCAAACATTGCTTGGCCAATCTGATGGGGTGCGCGCTGCCCGCCGACCAACTGGGCAAACACGTGCGGGTAGCGAAACCGTGACACCATCAGAAACGCAAGTGCCAACGCAAGAACCGGGATGAAGTAATGCGACGCCTGCATGAGCAGTCCTGCAAAGCCATTGACCCACTCGGGATACTGGGTCCCATCTGCAAAGTCCTGAAGATCGGGCACCGCAATTGCAAAGGCCGCCAGGGTCCCAGCGGCAGCCGGTGAAGGCAGGCCCTCGAAACCCTCGTGGTCGTCGTCCTCAGACGTCTCCACATTAAACCGTGCCAAGCGGATCAAGACGCAGATCGCGAAGAGCACGCCAATGGCCCATGTTAAACGTTGGGGTAGCGCATCACTGATCCGCCACACAATCACAGCTGGAGCGACTCCAAAGGTGACCGAGTCGCAGAGTGAATCCAGCTCCGCGCCAAAACGGCTCGCTTGCCCCGTCAGTCGCGCGGCGGAGCCGTCCAAGGCGTCAAACAGCATGCCGCCAAAGATAAGAAGGCCTGCCGCATATAACTTGGTCATCGCATCCCAAGCCAAAGTATCCGGGCTGACAGCAATCGCGATCGCAGCCAAACCACAGACTCCGTTGCCGAGCGTCAACAGGGTCGGCAACACGGCCAGGGTCAATCGTCGCCGTTTGCGGCGTCTACCGCGGCGCCCCGCAAAGCCAGACCGCACCTCGGGATCGTGAAGGGCAGGGCCGTTCTCCTCGACTTCGTTCCGGTCGTCGGCATCGCCCCACACTCGCTCGGGTGCAAGCTCGCGTTTCAACTCACTCAAGATTCCACCTCGACGGGCATTGGAACCGTTTGTGAATCACCTGCCGTCTCCACGGTCGCGTCGGGGGACGCGGCCAATGTCTGCGTGGGCATATCCGCATCGACCGGGATGTCATACCGAGCCAATATCGTGGTGCCCGCGCAAATCTTGTCACCAAGCTTAGCGACGACCTCAAGCCCCTCGTCCCGAGGAAGAATCAGTTCGGTTCGCGACCCCAACTTGATCATGCCGTACATCTCACCACGCTCCAAGACGTCACCGACCTGAGCCCAGCAAACGATCCGGCGCGCGAACTGTCCTGTGATCTGACGGATTCGGATGACGCGACCGGCTAGCTCGGGGATCTCCAACTCGACATCCAGGTTTTCATTCTCGCGGGCCGATTCGGGTCGGAGCGCGTTGAGCATCTTGCCGGGGCGATACCGAACACGCGTCACACGTCCTGGCATGGAGGCTCGGTTGGCATGCACGTTGAAGATGGACAGAAAAATGCCAAGACGCAAAGAGGGCCCCAGACGAGAGTCCTCCACCGGAGTGATTTCAACGAGCTTGCCGTCAGCCGGTGAGACCACCGTTCCCAGGTCCGTCGGCGCCACTCGCTTCGGGTCCCGAAAGAACCAAGCGACCAACCCTGCCAACACCAATGGCGGCAAGGCAAGCGGCCACCATAGAAAACCGAGCAACAGGGCAAGCAGCAGAAAGCCGCCGCCCAAAACCATCAATTCGGCCAAGCCCACACGTACGAATGGCAACGAGTCACGCCACAAGAACGGATCGTCGGCATCGGCCCACCAATAGGTGTTCTGATTGCGATAAAACTTCAGATCACGCGAATCAACCGGTGTGAACGGCAATGCTCCCGCTTCGCCCTGGCGACGGTCGATCATCCGTCTGACGTATGCGGGTCGCAATCGCTGCAGATACCAGCGACGAAACCGGCCCCACGCCAACTCCATCGACATCACGACACCGCCACCGGGCTGGATCGTTGTGAGCGCCGGATCCATCGCGGGCATTGGCTCGTCGGAGGATGAATCCTCCTGATCAGAGGTCTCTGCGGTGACAGCGGAGGACGACAATGTGACCTGCATTTCAGAGTGAGTCGGGCAGCGGTTTCAAAGGGACGAGCCGACGTCGACACCCCGGGCGTCAGGTGGCCGGGCACGTCGACCAATGCTCGTCAGCCCGCTGAATTTTAGTCGGCGACAGGGTACCGGCTATGATGTTAAATTGTCGAGAAGGGATTGTGCCCGCTTTTGCCGTCCAAGCCGCATAACGACTAGCCCCCTTCCGACGCAACACCTCATAAACGCAGATTGCCCGAGGAGCCGATTCTCTCGAAATCAATCACGTGGGGGGTCACTCACACGCTATTTTCTTCCAAACTCGGTTCTCAACGCGTTCATTCATGTTGACCCCACGCTACCTGCTTCCTTTCGATTCTCGACGCTCATTTCATCGGTTCACCGACGTGTTGGTCATCGGCGGTGGATTGGCCGGCCTAAGGGCGGCGAACGCCGTTGCCCCGAACCTTTCGGTCCTGGTCGTTACGAAGGAACGCGTGCAGGAATCCAATAGCCACTATGCACAGGGTGGCATCGCGGGAGTCTTGGATCCCGAGGACTGCTTCGACAACCACGTCCGCGACACGCTGACGGCAGGAGGCAATCTCTGCGACGAAGAGGTCGTCCAACGCGTTGTCCGCGAAGCGCCGCAACGCATCGAAGAATTGACTCGATGGGGCACCCAATTCGACCAAGCAGCGGGCGAGTTGGAACTGGGGCGCGAAGGGGGCCACAGTCATGAGCGTATCGTCCACGCCCTCGGCGACTCGACGGGCCGCGAAGTGATGCGTGCGATGATTCGACGCAGTATCGAGTTGCCCAACGTGGAGATTTGGGAGAACGCCTTCACGGTCGACTTGCTCTCGCTCGAAGGACGCTGCCACGGTGCCCTGATCGTCGGCGATGACGGGCGTCCCACGATGGTCTGGGCGAAGTCAACGATCCTCTGCACCGGAGGTGTTGGACAAGTTTTTCGGGAATCCACCAATCCCTCCGTGGCAACCGCGGATGGAACCTCGATGGCCTTTCGAGCCGGCGTGGAACTGCGCGACATGGAATTCATCCAGTTTCACCCGACGGTGCTCTACATCGCCGGTTCATCTCGTTCGCTCATCTCCGAAGCGGTGCGCGGTGAAGGCGCCCACTTGATCGACCAGAACGGCCACCGCTTCATGCCCGATTACGATGAGCGCGCTGAGTTGGCACCGCGAGACATCGTCAGCCAGTCGATCGTTTCGCAGATGAACGCCACGTCCCAGCCGTGCGTCTATCTGGATCTCTCGCACTTGGATTCGGATCGCGTGACCACGCGGTTTCCAAGCATCGCCGCGACATGCCAGCAATTCGGACTCGACATCACGCAAGATCGGATCCCGGTCCGACCTGGCGCGCACTACATGGTCGGTGGTGTGACGGTGGACTCGCAGGGCCAGACCAGTTTGCCCGGACTCTGGGCCGCCGGAGAAGTCACCAGTTCCGGCCTTCACGGCGCGAACCGTTTAGCCAGCAATAGCCTGTTGGAAGGACTCGTTTACGGGGCCTATGCCGGTGAATCCGCCAGCCGTTCGGCTGCCGAAGGCCCCCATAAGATGACCGCGCATCGAATCCAACATGCCATGGAGGCGTCCAGTGAGTCATTCGACTTGGCCGATGTCCGTGTCTCGCTCAAGAGCCTGATGGGGCGCTACGTCAGCGTGCAACGTAACGCCGATGGTTTGCGTTCAGCCGTTGATTCCATCCACTCCCTGTCCGACTATGTGATGCGTCAACCGTTTGATAGCGCCGAGGGCTGGGAACTCCAGAACCTCTTGCTATCAGCCTCGTGCATGGCGTCCGCCGCCATGGCCCGGACGGAGTCGCGGGGCGTCCATTTCCGCAGCGATTTCCCCCAACGTGATGATGCTGGGTGGCGTTGTCATCTCACGCAGCAAGTCGACATCGACGGCGGTTGGCCCAAACGCGGGCCTCTGTTGCCTCAGGCAACCCACGCAACCAATGCGGCGACGCCAGCCTGAAGCATCGGCTACCCCGCGCAACCCCACGACGATCGCCGTCCGACAGCTGATCACCATGCCGCCTTGGAGCGATCGCGGGCAGGGTCTGCGAGTGACGCCTCAGTAGCCTGCGACGGGAACCGACTGTGCTGACTTGCCGGGACCAAAGTCTTCCACGCGCAAACCACGCTTTGTGAAATAGTCTTTGGGCATGAATCCAAAGAAAGAAGGCTTGAATGGATCCACGAACTCGACGTTGGCCTTTTGCGGGACGGGCTGTCCCGTCAGGTGCAGAGACGCGTTGACCAACAAGCGACGAAGACTCTCACTCCGAAAATCCACCGCCGCGCCACAGGTCGTCGCAAAACACTGGCCAGCCACCCCTCCAGGCAATTCATAGTCCTTCAACCAGGCCAGTGGCATCATCGGGTCATTCTTCTCATCGTCCAACAAGGCCGCCGACGGATCCAACGCGACCGTCACGGCTCCCCGGAGCAACAGTGTTGACTTCTCCTCGTCCAAATGGACCACGCCGTAAATATCCGTCGGTGTGTAGAACGAGTCGACACCGTTCAAAATGGGGTGTTCCGCATTCTTGGCAACGGTGACACTCCGTCCTCCTTGAAACTTGTGTTTGCCATGGTGGCTGTGCCAGTTTTCGCCCACAACCTGAATCCCAAAGTTGGCCCAATCGTATCCACCGACGTCGCCAGATTTGAAGGCATGCGTTGCCGTACGAAAGGCGATCACGGGTTTGCCAGCTTTCAGGAAGTCGTACACGGGCTCGAGTTGCTCATCGGGCAAAACTCGCCAACGTGTTGCCAGGATCATCAGGTCGGCGTCAGCCAACGCCTCCGTGCCAGGGATATTCGCGTTGTAGTTGGGGTCAATCAAACCGCTTTCCGGGTTGATCGCGAATAGAACCGTGCAGTGAAAACCATGATGGCTTGCGAGGATTTTGGCCAACATCGGGCAAGATTCCTCCGACCGATATTCTTCGTCCCCCGAGATCAAAACGATGCGCGGCGCGTCCGGATCGCCATCCGAAGGCGGAAACTCGAGCCACGCGTCCGCGGCTTTTGCAGGCGTTGAAACGAAAAAAAGGCAAAGACCCAAAAAGCACCAACAACGCATGCTCGCAACTCCTAATGGATGGATGACCCAGATGAACCTCGACGGGGCCCGCTATGGTACTCCAACGCGCCCGCGCGTTTCGAAGGCATGCCAAGACGTTGCCTAGCACCCCTCAAGTGGCGGCGCCGCTGTCCAGCGGGTTAACATCTGACGTGTGGGACGGTCCATCGGGGGCCGGAGTGACCTACGCCGTATGCTGGTGGACTAGGGAAATGCTGCACATTCGATTCCTCATTCTCTTTTTTCTGACGCTCGCTTTTCAGGCAGCGTGCGTGCATCGGTTGGCTTCCGCCGAACCCGGGCCAGGTGCCCCATTTGAAGAAACGGCTCCCTTAGAGTCGGACGCGACGTCGCAACCCCGGCAAGGCGATGCGGCGCGGGGTTACGATCGGCTGGTCACTCAAGCATTCCTGCCAGGCGATTTTGATCGCGAGACGTTCGATCGCCTGTGGGAGTCTTGGCCCGAGCCACTTCGCAGTCAGGCCGCACAAGCGACCCTTTCGCAACGGCGGTGGATGGCCTTTGATCGTTATGGGCTGACGCCACGGGATCCTGAGCTCGCAAAAGAACGATCCGTGACGGATCCAGGCGATCCGCTCCAGTATGTGGTCGACAGCTCGGGGAAGTGGACGATGAACTGCTTTTCATGCCATGGAGGATCGGTCTACGGCATGCCGACACCGGGTTCACCGAACAATCGCTTCGCACTCCAAACCCTGACGGAAGAGATTCGTTGGACAAAGTTTCGCAACGGCGTGGGTTTCGGCCGGATGGAAATGGGTTCGCTGCTGATTCCCTTGGGGACGACCCATGGCACCACCAACGCCGTGGTGTTTGGAATGGGTTTGATGCACTACCGCGATGAGCAACTCAACCTCGTTGACCGGCCGCCCATCTCGTTCACGCACCATGACATGGACGCGCCTCCCTGGTGGACGTTCTACAAGCGACCGTACCTGTATATCGACGGGTTTGCCGAGAAAGGGCATCGAGGCCTGATGCAATTCACCTTGGTGCCGGAGAACGATGCCCGTTTCTATCGAGAGCATGAGGATGATTTTCGCGACGTCTACGCGTACTTGTCTTCCCTCCGACCCCCGAAGTATCCCGGTCCGATCGACGACAAACTCGCTCGCGCTGGACGCAGTTTGTTTGAGGCCAACTGTAGCGAGTGCCACGGCACTTATGGGCGCAACGACGAATACCCAAACCGAATGGTCGCCATCGATGAGATCGGGACCGACCCCGTGCGCCATGAAGCCTTGAGCGTGGCCGGCCGGAAGTTGTACGCGAAGAGCTGGTTTGCGCATGCGGGCGAAGAAGACGAACAGGCCACGATCGTCGCACCGGAGGGCTACGTGGCTCCGCCGCTGGATGGCATCTGGGCAAGTGCTCCTTACTTTCACAATGGGAGCGTTCCCACGCTTCACGCGGTCTTGCACCCTGACGACCGCCCGGCTATCTGGCAACGAACCAACGACGATTGCGACGACGAAAAAGTTGGATTGACGGTGCGAGTGCTCGATCAGCCACTCTTGGAACATCCCGATGTGGCCGTGCGACGGTCGGTGTTCGACACACGGAGGTTCGGCAAGAGTAACTCAGGGCATGATTACCCTGAACGACTCGACGAAGACGAAAAACGAGCCGTGCTGGAGTATCTCAAGACTCTCTAGATTCCCGCTGCAGCTTGGTTTTTGGGTAACGAAACTCGCCAAAGGCTCGTCGGTTGATTCATAACCCGAAGCGTTAGCGAGGCCTGATTCGACATAGATTCTGTTTCAAGGTGTCCTCGCTCACGCTTTTTGAAGTTGCGCTTTTCTCGAGACTGTGTTCGGATTGGTATTGCAGTGAAGGCGGGGTCACCCCACGACGAGTTCATTGGATTCTCACCCTTCATGATGAAGACCCCACCGATGATTATCGTCTCCGAAGCTGCCCCGCGACTCAAGACCTTCTTGGCTCAGTGTGATCTCAAACCTCTTGCCCGCACCATGATGATGCGGATCGTCCTCGCCTTCATCATGCACCGCGGACGGATGAGTTGTAGTGCAGCGGCTG
>JBCCYK010000087.1:0-23514 GCA_039189905.1 Planctomycetota bacterium | reverse complement strand
GGTCCGTGCAGGTCCCAAATAATGACCTGGTCGCATGTTTCTCCGATTGAGTTTTTCAGGTATTTACACTTGAGCGCCAGGTAGTGGCCCGATGGGGAAGCGATAGGGAAGAGGCTCTCGTAGTTCCCAGCGTTTGCGAGCGAGAAAGTAGCGACTGACAGGACGAGGCACGCCAAGCCTCCTAAGACGCTACGGCAGGAGGGAACCTCAGGTCTGGTTTGCATGTGAGCCGGCCTCTCGCTGAAGAAATGAGCAGAATGGCACCACGATGGCCAACGGTCGTCGAACCGGGCTTGGTGGCGCTTCCAGCGTCAAGCTGATGCCCAAACAGGGGCACGACCGGACACCAAAATCGGAAGAATCTTGGACAAATCCTTTGGTCGGTAACATCGTCCAGGATGCAGAAGGCAGTTTGAAGCTGTGGCGTCGGCAGCCAGGTGAAGTCGCATACCGATATTTCGCCGTGGCGAACTTCACTAAGAAGGATCCTTGAGAGACTCCCGAAGCTTCTCTCGAATCCGCTTCAGGTCCTCATGCACCTTGCTCTTGCTCACGCCTAACTAACTGGCTATTTACTGAAGGGGCGGGTGGCCGAATCGATGTGAGGTTCGTCAAACGACGAAACAAGTACCGGCAACGTGTAAGCGTTTCCAAGTGGATCGGCCACTCCAAAAAGATTTGCTTGGAGCACTACGCCATGCTGAACGAGTCACTCGAAGCCTTGGCGCTTGAGCGGGTCCAGTCGCGTCGACCGTTCGTCGAAAAAGCGGCACACGAAAGCGGCACAGCAGGAGCCTGCATAGGGCTGCAGGAGACTGCGGCACACAAGCGGCACGCGAAAAACGCCCTGTTTTCAGGGGTAGAGAGTGATCCAATAGGCCAGGCAGGACTTGAACCCGCGACAAAGCGATTATGAGTCGCCTGCTCTAACCAACTGAGCTACTGGCCCGAAGCATTTCATTTTCGCAGGGTACAACCAGTGTACAACCGGGGGTGGCCGTCTTGGCAAGGCCTGGCGCGCACTCGCTTCCGCGTTTGATGTGAAGACCACGCTGGCGTCGACCGACTGGGAAAAATGGAATTTCTGTGGGCAATCTCGCGTTTTGTCGCAGTCTCCATCCAGGGCGGCATCTGAACACAAAGCAAACCCTCAACGGCGAATGCATCCTACTCCTCCTCACGATGAAAGTTTCCTGCGGCTGTTTGCTCAACACGAGGGGAGTGTGCGCGCGTTTGTGACTTCACTGCTGCCCCATTGGGAGGCCGTCGATGAAGTGATGCAGGAAACCAGTCTGGTGATGTGGCGAAAGTTTGATCAGTTTGATCCCGATCGACCGGGCACCAGCTTCGTTGACTGGGCGTTCATGATCGCGCGCTACGAAGTCCTGATGTACCGTCGAAAAAAGGCGACGGATCGTCTTGTTTTCAGCGATGACCTCTACGAACTGTTGGCATCCGAAGCAGCAGACGTCGCGGCGCTTCAACCCGATCGCGATCGGGCTCTTCGTGGATGCTTGGACAAGTTGGAAGCCACTCAACGTGAACTTGTTCGAGTCGCCTACGCCGACGGCATCTCCATCAAGGATGCCGCCCAGCAGATCGGTCGGACGCCGACGGGTTTGTACAAGGCATTGGCCCGGATTCGACGGACATTACTCCGTTGCATCGAAGCTTGTCTCGCCGAAAAGAAATCGATGGGCTCCGCATGAACTCAACAAACCGGCACCTTGAATTGATCAATGGATACTGCTCCGGTTCATTGGATGAACAAGCTTTTGCCGAATTGGAAACCGCGCTGCGCGGCGATCAAGGTCTGCGTCGACAATTGCTAGAACATCGCATGCTCGATTCCGGCCTGCGCGGGATTGCATCAGCGGATTTACGGATCTCGCCGAGCAGCGACGAACACAAACAGGGCGCCAACACGCCTCTTCAAAGGCGATTCGCGACATGGGCTTTAGCGGCGGCGATTGCCGCGTTGTCTGTTGGATTCACTTTTTGGGTGTTGAGGAGAACGCCTTCGAATCGGATCGCCCGGGTGCAACCCATTTTAGATCATGGTGTCGCGGTACTGACCAAGGTCGTCGACGCCAAATGGCAAGGCCGCGTCGCACGGCAGGGGGATTCGATGGCACCGGGACCGTGGAATCTCTTGAGTGGCGTCGTGGAGTTGGAGTTTTACAGCGGAGCATCGGTGATTTTGGAAGCACCTGCGCGTTTGGAGATCGTTTCCGCGAACAGAGGTATCTTGCACGCGGGAAAAATGCGAGCACAAGTTCCTCTTCACGCTCAAGGGTTTACGATGAACACGAACGAGGTCCAACTTGTCGACCTGGGAACATCCTTTGGGATGCAAGTCAGTCCCGACACTGGAACGGCGGTCCATGTGTTCGACGGAATGGTGGAGCTCTTTGAAACCGGTCGTGAACGACGTCTTGGCGAAGGCTATGAGTTGTTCGCAGGTGAAGGACGCCACGTCGACCGAATGGGCGAGGCCTCGACAATTGAAGTGAGCCCGGCCGAGTTCATGAGTCCTGCTGAAATCGAACGTCGCTTGCAAGTGCGCTCGCAACGAAGGCATGAGATCTGGCAGTCTTCAACAAGCGAATTGAGAGATGATGATCGTCTGCTGGCACGGTATGACTTTGAGCGGTCAGACGACGCAAGGACTCTAGCCAATCGATCACGACGCATGCACGATGGTTTGAATGGCGCGATCATCGGCGCCCGTTGGTGCTACGGACGATGGCCTACAAAAGGAGCCATTGACTTCAAGCGTCCCGGCGACAGGATTCGTATCGAAGTGCCTGGAAAGTCTTCTTCCCTTACGATGGCGGCCTGGCTGCGAATTGATGGGTTTGACAACCAGTTTCACTCGTTGTTGCTTAGCGATGGGTGGGATCGATTAGGCGCGGTGCACTGGCAGATTCACCGAGACGGTTTTGTTGAGTTGGCGGTGTGGCATAGCGCCGTGGATCGAACAAACAATTCGCGTGCCTCCTTTGAGATGCGGCCTTCTGATTTCGGCAGATGGATGCAATTGGCAGTGGTCTATGACGGAGAAAGTTCGACGGTCACCCACTATCGTGATGGGGAGTTGTTGGGATCGGCACTCCTACCGACCGTCGTTCCTCTCGAGATTGCCAAGGCTGAGATCGCAAACTGGACGCCTCCGCTGGATAGCTCTCGGCAGGTGCGGCATTTCAATGGGCGGATGGACGAGATGCTGATCTTTGACAGTGCCTTGCCCGCCAACGAAATCGTCGCGCTATACGAAAATGGAAAGCCGTGACTTTCCTATTGTAAGCTTGCTTCGGATCACTTCTTTCACCAGAGAATCTTCGAGCCAACGATGATAATCAGAAGAGTAACGACCCAGCATCGGATTTTGGTCCGGACACATCTTGGGATCTTTGTCGTTCTCGGTTTCTTCATGATCTCGCCGTCTGCGCGGGGAAACGGCCGGCCCAACATCCTGTTTATCATGGCGGATGATCACGCTTCTCACGCAATCAGCGCCTACGGCGGCCGTTTGGCGCAAGTCGCACCAACTCCAAACCTGGACCGGCTTGCCGCCGGGGGAATGCGGTTCACCAATGCCTTTGTTACCAACTCGATCTGCACGCCCAGTCGCGCGGTGTTGTGGACCGGAAAATACTCGCACCGCAACGGGGTTTACAAGTTTACAGGCCTCGACCAGAGCCAACCCACGTTGCCAAAGTACATGCAGTCGCACGGGTACCAAACGGGTTTCGTCGGCAAGTATCACTTGCACACCAATCCCATTGGATTTGACCACTGGTCGATTCTGCCGGGCCAGGGGAAATACCATGACACGGCTTTCATCGAGATGGGCGATGAACACTCTTCGGGAATCGTGAAGAAGGGCAAGAAAACCACTTACCAAGGTTGGCATTCTTCCGACATCATCACCGAAAAGGCGCTCGAGTGGTTTCGCCAGGAACGCAATCCGGAGAAACCCTTCTTCTACATGCTCCACTACAAAGCGCCGCATGATCTCTGGGAACATGCTCATCGGTACGAGGATTACCTGGCGAATGTCGTCATCCCCGAGCCTGACAATATTTTGGATAGCGGGTCAGGCCGGTCGCTCGCGCTCGAACAATCCACCCAAGAAATCGGCGGTCGTTCGTATCATACCCAATTCAACGCTGCAATCAAAGCCATGGAGCCGGGGCCAGAGAAGCGACGTATCGTGTACCAGGAATACATGAAACGCTACCTACGCTGCGTGAAAGGGATCGACGACAACCTTGGCAGAGTCTTCGCCTACCTGAATGACTCCGGCCTGGATCGAAACACGATCGTGTTTTACACCGCGGACCAGGGGTTCTTTCTTGGCGAGCATGGGCTGTACGACAAGCGGTTCATGTATGAGGAATCACTCCGAGTTCCTTTGCTGGTCCGTTGGCCGGGAAAGATCGCCCCGGCGACCATCTGTGACGAACTTGTGCTCAACCTGGATTATCCGGAAACCATTCTTGATCTGGCTGGCTGTGACGTGCCCGATGACATGCAGGGCCGCAGCTTTGCGCCCTTGCTCTCGGGGGAAACAGTCGACGATTGGCGAACGGCCTTCTACTACCGCTACTACTTTTCCCACTTTGACACACCCGCGCATCGGGGGCTGCGAACCAAGCATGAGAAGTTGATCCATTTTGACAGCATGGACTATTGGGAGCTGTATGACCTCCGCGATGATCCGGCGGAGATGCGCAATCTGGCCGATCGCCCGCAATCCCAGGAACGGCTAACGAGGATGAAAGCTCAACTGCTTGAACTTGGACGCCAGGTGGGAGATGACCCGAATGATCTTGGCGATCATCCACGCACCGGAAACGGGCAGCTGGACAAAATGATGCGCGAGATGGCGGAGCGACAAGCGAGAAAGAGGAAACAAAAGGAATTGACGGAATGAGAATGAGATCTCCGGCCGTCTTGAACCTGACGATGGCAATCCTGTTGCTGCCTGGCTGGCCTTTGCTTGCGGCCAAGAAGAAGTTCGACACGAACCGACCCAACATCGTCTTCATCATGGCTGATGACATGGGCTACGGTGATGTCGGTTGCTACAACACGGAGTCGCGGATTCACACGCCAAACATCGATCAAGTTGCCACGCAAGGCATTCGCTTTATCGATGCGCATGCTGCCGATTCGGTTTGCACACCGTCGCGCTACGGCTTGCTGACCGGACGATACTGCTGGCGTACATCACTCAAACGCGCGGTCTTGTTTAACTACGAACCGCCGTTGATTGAATCGGGCCGTATCACTCTCGCTTCCCTCCTGAAGGGACAAGGCTACCGAACAGCCATCTCAGGCAAGTGGCATTTGGGACTGGGGTTCACCGCGAAACCGGGACGAAACGTCGACTTCGATGCGCCCTTGCCGTGGGCGCCGGGGCCGTTGCCAGATCGAAACGTCAGTGAGAGCATCGATTTCTCCGTCCCCATATTCGGAGGGCCGGAGGAATTGGGTTTTGATGAAGCGTTTTACACCGCCGGTTGCTCGACGGATCAGGAACCATTTTGCTTCATTGAAAACGGTCGGTTCCGCGACATGACGCATGCGACCTATGGCAATCCGGCGGGGAGTTGGCGAAGCGGGATGGCCGCTCCGGATTGGGACAACCAAGCGGTGGATGTTCAATTCACGCAGTGGGCATTGCAGTTCATCGAAAGGACTCACAAGTCGCGACCCCAACAACCATTCTTTCTTTACCTGCCGTTGTCGTCACCGCACTCACCGCATGTCACGGCGAACTTTGCGATCGGAAAGTCGAAGGCTGGTGTGCGTGGAGACATGGTCTGGTTGGTTGACTGGTCGGTCGGCAGGATCATGACGAAGTTGAAAACTCTGGGATTGGCTGACAATACTCTGTTGATCGTCACGAGTGACAACGGTCCGTTGGCAGGATCGCTTGAACCGGGTGCCCACGAAGGGACAGCCAGGATCACGAATGGACACCTCTCTGCAGGCAGACTCCGCGGCTACAAGGGACGGCTTTGGGAAGGTGGACATCGTGTTCCATTCATCGCTCGCTGGCCTGGTAGGATCCCCTGCGGACATGTGTGCGATCATGCCATCTGTTTCACCGACATGCTGGCAACCTTTGCCGCGATGGTCGGCGAGGATCTGCCCGAGGACAGCGGTGAAGACAGCTTCAATCAGTTGCCTGCTCTGCTTGGCAATCCCGTGAAGCCGCGATCCGCCATGGTGCATCATTCCAATACCGCGTTCGCGCTGCGTCACGGAAAGTGGAAGATCGTTTTCGGCGTGGGGGAAAATCGCGTGAAGGCCGCCTTCGGAAAAGGCTACCTTTACGATCTCGACACGGATCCCATCGAGACGAACGATCTTTGGAGCCAACATCCCGAAGTGGGTGAAGATCTGACGAATCAGTTTGAATCCATTCAGAAAAACGGCCGCTCTCGATAATCATGAAACGAAGTCCATCACTCTTTGTTGTCGCGTGCCTCATTCCATCCTTTTTGCATGCGGCAGAAAAACCGAACATTGTGTTTGTCCTGGTAGATGATCACGCTTTGGAAGCAGTCTCCGCGTACGGCAGTCACTTGAAAGACTTTGCCAGAACCCCAACCATCGACCGACTCGCCACCGAAGGCATGCGTTTCGACAACTTTGTCTGCGCCAACTCCCTTTGCTCTCCCAGTCGTGCCAGTTTCATCACGGGCCAATATAGCCACGTCAACGGAGTGAAGAATCTCAATGGCACGATTAACGCAGCGTCGCCTTGGCTCTCGGAAGAACTGCAGAAAGGCGGCTATGAAACGCTGCTTGTGGGCAAGTGGCACTTGCGAGGAGAGATTCGTGGGTTCGATAAACACATGACCGTCAAGGGCCAGGGAAAGTACTTTGATCCGACGTTTCATGGCAGCGAGGGAACCTGGAAACGCAAAGGGTATTCAATGGATGTGTACACCGACATCGCGATCGATTGGCTCCATGCACGCGATAGAGAGAAGCCCTTTTTTCTTTACCTGCAGTTCAAGGCGCCCCATCACGATTTTGGGCATGCAGCCCGGTACGACAGACTTCTTGCCGGAGTCGAAATACCCGAGCCGGCCACATTGTATGAGGACACTCACAACAGCAATTCGATACTCAAGAGACAGTTTGTGGAGCAGACAAAGTTCCATATGACACGAGGTGTCTCGAGAGGAAAACCCGAAGGCTACTACGACCGTCACATCAATGATCCCGCCCCAAACGAAATGTGGAAACATGATCCGAAAAGCGACCGCGATAAAGTCCGAGTCGCCTATCAACACATGATTCACAAGTACATTCGCTGCGTTCAAGGCAATGACGATAACTTAAAACGCGTTCTCGAATTCCTGGACGAAGAGGGATTAACAAATGACACGATCGTGATTTACACATCCGACCAGGGTTACTGGCTGGGACAACATGGGATGTACGACAAGCGGCTGATCCTTGAGCCATCGATTCGGATGCCGTTCCTCATTCGGTATCCCGCCATGATCAGGTCGCGGTCGGTATGCTCCAGTCTGTGCGTCAATACAGACCTGGCTCCAACGCTGCTCGAAGTGGCAGGTCTCGATGTGCCCGGGGAAATGCAGGGCCGCAGTTTTGCGGAAATGCTCCGAGGTAATGATCCGCCGGCGAACTGGCGCAAGTCCACCCTATACAGCTATTGGAGTATCGGACCCGGGCACTATGGCATTCGGACTGACCGATTCACCTATCTGAAAATCAATGAGCAAGTCGAGCTCTTTGATCGACTGAAGGATCCCGGACAGATAAACAATGTGGCTGACGAACCTGAATACAGATCTGTCCTGGTGGAATGCGAAAAAGAGCTGCAACAGCAAATCAGCGAGACGGATTTTGATCAAAACGATTGGCCCACGAATTGAACGAAACCTTTGTGCAACAAATGAATGTCGAACAACGACTTGTGACGAATCTCTGCCTACCGCTTCTGATTACGATCATCGTTCTGTCATTGTTTCGGACAACTTTTGCCGACGCCTTGCCACTGAACCTTCTGTTGATCATGCAGTTGACGGCATGGATTTATCGCACAACCTGTTCAATTCAAAAGGGAAAGACCGAATCCACTTCTTCATGGCGTTCGAAGGCGACGTCTTTTTCGTCCGGGACAAACAATTCCGGCTTCATGAAGACGGGCGCTCTTACCATGTTCCCGTCACTGGTGATGTAACTCGCTACGGCAGGAACGTCGTCAGTGACTCGGCTCAATATGAAGATCACAGGCGTTAACTTCAACGGCGGCTGGATGCATTCATGTCGATCAAACAGACCGACCGTTCCTATTTCATCGTGCCCTGCGGAATGGGCGGAGACAACTTCAAGAATGCTCAGGACAAGGCACGTAGATCGAGCTCATCGAAAGACCGAAACTGAATCGAACTGGATTTGTAGAATGCGATCATTCATCCTCCTGGTCGTCTGCCTGGTGGCGCCTTGTCACGCCTTCGCAGATAGCGCCCTGCCTAACATCGTGGTCATCCTCGCCGATGACCTCGGAATCGGCGACGTAGGTTGCTATGGCGGCAAACAATGCCTGATCGAAACACCCAATATCGATGCTCTGGCAGCGAAAGGGTTGCGATTCACCGACGCGCACCCGAGCGCCTCTGTTTGCGGGCCCACACGACGCGCTTTGATGACCGGTCGCTATCCTTGGCGGTTCGCAAGGGCCGTCAACAGCGGCCCATGGGGTTTCGTTGGCCCGAAACCCAACACGGAGAAGTCGACACTTGGAACGCTGCTGAAGCGGTCGGGTTATCAAACGGGCTACGTCGGGAAGTGGCATCTGGGGACGACAATGCCAACCATCGACGGCAAGACACAAGACGCAACCAATGTCGATTTTACAAGACCGTTACGGTACGGGGCGGTGCAGTTTGGATTCGACGAGAGCTTCATTCTGCCCGGATCGCTGGACATGTATCCCTATGCTTTCGTGCGAAACAACGTTTGGCAGGGTGAAATCACAGCGCAGAAGGGTTGGAGTGCCTTCAATCGCGTTGGCCCCGCGGAGAAGGATTTTCAAGACCATCAGGTCCTGGAAACCTTCTACCGCGAAGCGGAGTCGTACATCGGCAAACAACAGAAGGGCCAACCCTTTTTTCTGTTTCTCGCGCTGACCGCCCCGCACACCCCGACAAGTCCTGGTGTTCGTTGGCGAGGCAAGAGTCAACTGGGTGTGTACGGGGACTTCGTGATGGAAGTCGACCATTCTGTCGAGCGTGTCATGAAGGCGCTGCAGGCAAACGGGCTGGATGACAACACGCTGATTCTCTTTTCATCGGATCATGGTCCTGCTCCGTACGCAGGTAACATCCTGCGAGCAACCCCCGCACAGATCCACCGACTGGAAGCGATGGGTCACTATCCCAGCGGACCCCATCGGGGTTACAAGTTCTCCGCGTACGAAGGCGGCTTGCGGGTGCCGCTGATTGCGTCCTGGCCTGGCGTGATTCCGGACGGACAGACGTGCGATGCACTGGTCGGATTGAACGACCTCTTTGCAACGTTTGCCGATCTTGCCGGGGTCAAAGTGAACGACACGGAAGGCCCCGATTCCATCAGCTTCGGAAATCTGTTGCGGAATCCCAAAGCGAAGCCAACACGTCAACATCTGGTCATGCAGTCCGTGGTGTCCTTTGTCATCCGTGACAACAACTGGAAGCTCTGCCTATGCCCCGGGAGTGGGACGCCAGCCCATTCTGAAAACGCGGCCGGCAGCGACCCGATGCCCGTGGAAGCGTGGAGCAGGGCCTTGGAACAGTTTGAGGGTCAACTGACGAACTCGGACCTCTTGCAGGCCCCCTTTGTTCAGCTGTTTGATCTCGCGAGAGATCCCCACGAGGACAACAACCTGGCTACAGTTTATCCCGAGCGAGTTGATCAGATGGTTGCGGCTTTGCAGCAGCAGATCGTCGAAGGTCGCAGCACGCCCGGTCCGAAGCTGAAGAACGATCGAAGCATCCAAGTTGTCAACATCCGCGACAAACGTCTTCCCGAGGTAGTACGGGAGCGTCTTCGGTGACAAAGGTCCGGCAACGATCGAGCCAACACGAGACAACCATTCCACCCTTGAGCCAACGAATGACACAACCGACGAACTGGATCATCGCCCTTACGTTGGTTTTGCCTGTGTTTGCAGGCGTCAACACGTCCGCGCAGTCGACGATCGAAGCGAAGCTGTCGCGTCTGGAGGTCCCTGCGATCGCGCGGCGCGCCCGTGTATTGGGAGATCCTTCACGCGGGTCGATTCTCTTCTATCGGCAAGGCCTTGGTTGCACACAGTGTCACAGCGCGGGCGAGGGCGCGAAGCAACTTGGTCCGGATCTCTCGCGTTTGGGTGTACGAGCGACCTACGATCACGTCGTCGAATCGATTCTGTACCCGTCCAAGGACATTCAAAACGGGTTCAAGTCGGAGAGGTTCTTGACCACGGATGGCCAGGTGATCGTCGGCATGATTGCTGACGAGAGTGATGACGCGTTGTCGGTCATGGTGCCGGGCGAAGACGCGCCAAAGCGAATCCCGCTGGACGAAATCGACGCTCGAGCGCCGGCCGGTTCGATGATGCCGGCTGGATTGATCAATCAGTTGGCCGATGAGTCAGAGTTCTTCGATCTGGTGAGCTTCCTGGTCGAATTGGGCACGGCGGGTCCCGAATTGGCTGGCAGCCTCAAACCCGATTCTTCGTTGATTGCTCCTCCGCCCCTGCCGGAGTACGAAACGAATCTGGACCACGCCGGGATGATCCGTTCGTGGAACAAGCAATCATTCAGCCGTGGCCAGCGGCTCTATCAATCACTCTGCGTGAATTGCCATGGAACGAAGGACGAAGCCGGTTCGCTTCCCAATGCCATGCGTTTCGCGAGCGGGAAGTTCCGCGCTGGGGGCGATCCTTACTCGATGTATCGAACAATCACGCATGGCTACAAAATGATGTTGCCCCAACGACAACTGGTTCCGCAACAGAAGTACGACGTGATTCACTACATCAGGGAGGCGTACCTCAGACCGCACAACAGGGGCCAGTACACGACGGTCGACGACGCGTTTTTGGCCGGATTGCCCAAGGGAGAACTGCGTGGGCCCAAACCCGTCAGGCGTGAACCGTGGCGGGAGATGGACTACGGCCCGTTTCTGATCAGCACCTTCGAAATGGTCGGGCCTGATACACAGGCTCGACCGGGTATCACGAAGCAAGAGCGAGAGCGGGCTGCGCGTGAAGGACGTCCGCCCGGCGAAGTCTGGCCCGCCAACACCAACTTTGCCTACAAGGGAATCGCGGTTCAATTGGATGGCCAAACGGGTGGCGTCGCGGCGGGTTCACGATTCTTGTCCCTGGATCACGACACGATGCGCGTCGCCGGTGCCTGGTCGGGAGGCTTCATCGACTGGAAAGGAATCCTGTTCAACGGAAATCATGGCGTCGCTCCTCGCACGGTTGGCGACCTTCACTTTGGCAGCCTTCCGGGTCCAGGTTGGGCACATCCGAGCAGTGGGTTGTTCGACGATCCACGGTTGCGGGGCAAAGATGGGCGTGCGTACGGCCCGCTTCCACGACAATGGGCACACTATAAAGGCTTGTACAAGCACGGCGATCGTATCGTCGTTTCCTATTCCGTCGGCGACGCGGATGTGCTGGAAACGCACGCGGCCAAAGGACGCGATGATGCGACGGTGTGGGTTCGATCCTTGAACGTCGGCAAGTCGGCTCACGACCTGACAATGCGTTTGGCGCCCGCAGACATGATCGATGCCGCGGTCAGCGGGGGTGTCAAGCTGGACTCCGATCAAGGCTATCTCGTGGTGCGAGTTCCAGCGGCGAACACACCCATTCGATTTCAAGTGCACATCGCACGCCAAGGTGTCGCCACCCAATCGTTGAAGCAGTTCCCGTCCGAGATCGAGGACCTGCATTCCTTGACGAGGGGTGGGCCCAGTCAATGGCCCGCTCAACAGACGAAGCCAACGATCGGAGACGACAAGGGACCGTTTGCGGTGGACACACTTTCACGACCCATCTCGAACCCATGGAAAAGTCGACTTCGAATGTCAGGTTTGGATTTCCTCCACGGGGGCGATTCGATGGTCGCTTGTTGCTGTGACGGTGACGTTTGGCGCATCGATGGCGTCGACAACCTGGGCAGTACGATCACGTGGAAACGAATTGCGTCCGGCTTGTTTCATCCGCTCGGCATCAAGGTCGTTGCTGGCCGCATTTTTGTCGCCTGCCGTGATCAGATCGTTATTTTGAATGACCTGAACGGCGACGGGGAAACCGACTTCTATGAGTCCTTCAACAACGATCACCAAGTCACCGATCACTTCCACGAATTTGCGATGGGCTTGCAGGCCGATGCCGACGGCAACCTGTACTACGCCAAAAGCGCCCGGCACGCCCGGGATTCGCTCGTGCCACATCACGGCACGTTGCTGCGAGTTAGCGCCGAAGGCAACCACACCAAGATTCTTGCAACCGGTTTTCGAGCCGCCAACGGCGTTTGCCTCAACCCCGATGGCTCGTTCTTTGTCACCGACCAAGAAGGCCATTGGAACCCCATGAATCGAATCAATCACGTCACCGAAGGCGGTTTCTATGGAAACATGTACGGTTACGGTGCTCCGCAAGATTCAAGCGACGATGCGATGGAACAGCCGTTGTGTTGGCCGAACAAATCGTTCGATCGATCGCCTTCGGAACTGGTGTGGGTCGATAGTGATGCCTGGGGACCTTTCAACGGATCGTTGCTGAATCTTTCGTACGGCTATGGCAAAGTCTATGTGGTGCCGCACGAGAACATTGGCGACATCTGGCAAGGTGGCATGTGTCGCTTGCCCCTGCCACAGTTCCCGACTGGCGTGATGCGAGCAAGGTTTCACCCCAGCAACGGACAAATGTACGCCTGCGGGATGCACGCCTGGGGCAGCGACCAGAGTGAAAGCCCCGGCGGACTTTATCGCATTCGTTTCACCGGGGCCGATTCGCTGTTGCCGATTGGCTTGGCCGCCAACACCCAAGGCATGAAGATCACCTTCACCGGAGCGGTGGACACCGAGTCGGCGTCCGATCCTCGGAACTATCTGGTTGACGCTTGGGCGCTGAAACGGACAGCCAGCTATGGTTCGGATCTGTACGACGAGCAATCGTGGGACATCGAGTCCATTGAGGTCTCCAACGATGGCCGATCTGTCACACTGGGAATGCCTCAGATTCGCCCTACCTGGTGCATGCAGATCTCCTACAAGCTTCATAGTAGGGATGGCAATACGTTTACCGGCACGATTCAAAACACCGTTCATCGGCTAGCGGCACAGGAGCCAAGACCGTGAACATGGACGGCGATCAAGCAGGCCGCGCCGTCTCAGGATCGTCACATTGTATTGGTGTGGGGTCACGACAAATCGCACAGACCGGGGGCACACGACTATCTCCGCGTGCGTGACCTGATGACGGGGCTGTTGAAAACGGTTCCCAAGGTCACCATCGAGACAGCGTACCTGTTCCCAATGCAGGCACAGTTGGACAAAGCGGACTTGGTGGTGATGTTTCTGCATCTTCCTCCATTGAGACCCAAGTAATACGCCATGTTCCAAACGTTCATCCGTCGGGGTGGCGGTGTCGTGGCACTTCATGAAACGGCGATCATGCAGCGCCACGCGCGTCCCGGCATCCATGCTCTCGGAGGAACCTTCGCCGATCTTCTGGACCTTGCAGTCGAGTCAGGGCCGGGTTTTCGGGACGACGCTCGGACACAACACGTTCAGCTATTACGACCCGGAGTTGCGCATCGTCTTGTTTCGGGTGATGCGTGAGGCACCGGATCCGTGGATGCCCTTGGTCTTCCAGGGGATCACGAACGAACAAGGCATGGTCGGAACAAGCGACGACATGCGCGACTGGGACGGAAAGCTGCGAGCCCCGCCGAATCGTTGATCGACTTTCTCCACCGATGTTGCAAAGGCCAATGCGAGGTCATTGGTTTCGACGCATTCGTCGCAGTCAATTCAGTGTGGGTTCAATCGCGGAGTCGTTCTTATCGGGCGTCGGCTCCGACTTGCCCCCGCTTCGATCAGGTGTCAGCAAGGAAACCGTCACGAACAACACAATCGAAACAAGGAGCGCCGCGGCACCCGCGTCGATGCTCAGCGGCAAAGCGATGTCAAACGCCTTAAGAGAGAAATTGACGGCGAGACTCGAGAGAATGGCCGTGCAAGCGGCCGGCGCGGTCGCGCGCGGCCAGTTAAGCCCAATTGCAACCGTTGGCACAAGCGCGGCGGCAAAGGTGCCCCATCCAAAGGCACCCAGTAGAGCGACCATCTCACCCAGGTTCAGGGCCGCCATCATCGCGAACGCGCCCAGCAGAACCGTCGCAAGTCGAGCGTAGCGAAGCTCATCGCGGAGGGGCGTGCCGCGGAGGGCCATCGGAATGTCGTGGACGAGCGCCGCCGCGCCAATGTTCAGGAACGCATCGGCGGTCGACATGATCGCGGCGAAGAGCCCCGCGAAGACGACGCCGGCAAGAATCGGGTGCGTCAGGCCCTGAAGGAACGCGGGTGCGGCGTGGTCGGCATTGGCTAGTTCCGGATGAGCGCCGCTGACAACCAAGGCTCTCATGGCGAGTCCAAGTGCGATCCAAAGCATCGCGGTGATCACGTAGCCAATGATCGTGGCCGGCAGCGTCCACCGAGCATCCTCCGCTCGCCGCGTCATCATGAGCTTTGTAATGACTTGAGGTTGACCGGAAACACCCAACGCAAAAACGAAGTACCACGACAAGCAACCCAACATTCCCTTGCTTCCCCAAGGGCTCATGGATGCTGGGTCATCTTTGATGAGTGTTTCCGTGATTCCGCGCAAGCCGCCATCGACAACCCAGATCGCCGTCAGGAAGACCATCACAGCGGCAACCATCATGATCACGCCCTGGACCAGGTCCGTGTAGACCGATGCGATGATGCCACCGGTCACGCAGTAGAAGACCAACAAGGTCGTCGAAAAGAGGGCGCAGTAAACCAACGGAACTTCGCCCATGTCGGTCAAACCCGCGGCGAGACTTTGCAGCACAGTGGCCATCGCCGCGATCTGGGTCGCCAGATAACCGAGAACACCCAATACGATGGAAAACGCCGTCAGAATCCCTGCCAGCGGGCTGTCATAGCGCGCCATGATGACATCGGGTAGCGAGATGGAATCGCGTTTGACAGCCCACTCCCTGAGTTTCCCACCAAGCAGAAAAAAACAAATCGCATAGCCGATGGTCGTCGAAATGACGATCCAAAGCGAACTGATTCCCATACGGTACACGAGCCCCGGTCCGCCGACGAAGCCAAAGCCACTCATGGCGCTTGAGAAAATGGCAATCGACGTCACCAAGATCCCAAGGTCGCGTCCGGCCATGAAGAAGTCTTTGGAGCTATGGGTCTTCCTCATTGCCCAGATGCCAACAACGATGCATAGCACGAAATAGATGCCGACGCATGCTGCGATGATCTCCGTTCGATAGGCCTCCACTAGTCCCGATCTCCCTCGGCAAGGGTTGGGGGATCCGCCTCAAACCAATCGCGGAAGTGGATGCAGTAGATCGCGACGAAGAGCAAGGGAACGGTCCACAATCCGAGAACCATCCATGTCGTTGGAGCAGCAAACGGACCCAACGTCGTAGGCTCTTCCGTCATGTACCGGCGGTAGCTCATCATCATGCCGACAAAAACGGCGATGTAGACGAACCCACCCGCGATCACCGCGCGACGAAGACTTCGCGCTTGTTCGCCTTCGCGCGCGGCAAACAAGAGTGATGTGACCAAGGTCAGGATTGTTACCACGCCAAACCCAAGTCCGAGCCACCAATGCTGAGCATCTTCGCTGCTTCTTGGCCCCCCGACCTCCATCGTTGCGACTCTCGGGTGCCGTTGCGAGGAGTCCCAAGCAGTGTCATACAAACATGCCGCAACCACGATCAGAAGCAACAACAGCGATGAAAAAAGCAGCAAGAGTCGCGGTGCGTCAATCATGGTGCTTGGCCCCTCGAGGTGGAAGAACAGGCTCGGCCGCGATTTGGTCCAGGGTATCGCACGCTTCCTTCGCCAGATCGTGACCTAGCACGCACGGATCGTCGATGATCAGGTACGCACGATCAACGCCATACGCAGGCCAGTGGCTTGAACTTGCTGTATTCGGATCACCCGTTTTTGCAAACTGAGTCCAGTAGCCCACCATGGTTTGTGACAGTGCACGCTCCTCTTTCGTAGCGTCATCACGCAAGTTCCCGAATACGTATGGCAACTCGGTCGCGTGCGGTGCTCCCCAGGCCGGGTTCTGGGGGAATGGGAACGCGAACTCATACTGGAACACGCGCGAAGAAACGCGGTTCATCCCTCGAAGCAGTTGTCGTGCTGGATGAACAAACCAAGCCTCGGTAATAAAACGGCAGCCGTCGCGCTTCAGATCTTCCGCTGAGTTCCCGGGATAGCGTTGAAGCAGTGGTTCGGCGCCAGGGCCATAAAACTCCGCCAGCACGCGTTCGAATGCTTCACGCCGTACGGGAACATAGCCCGAGAAGAAATTGCCTTCGTCGCGGGTCGTGCCGATCATCATGGGGACATCGGACTGCTTTCCAGATTCAAAAACGCTGACAGGATGATCGTCTAGGAACCATCCATCGATCGTCACGCGAGACTGGTAGTAGCCACGACCTTCCATCATTTGCTTGGCCGGAAGATTCCGAAGCTCCGTCATCGCATCCGCTCCGTCGGCATCGGTGAAACTGGCAGCCCATTCTCGACCAAGATCTTCAGCGCTCGCAGTTGACGACGTGGATTGGTCGATTCGGACCATGTTTGGTTCGGCCAACCGCGTGATGTAGCCAAACATCCAAGGGCTCTGGGCGATCGCGCGTTGGAAGAGCCCCTTGGCAAGTGGCGACGCGCACAATGCAGCGACACTGGTTCCGCCTGCGGATTCGCCAAAGAGGGTCACTTTTCCCGGATCACCTCCGAAACAAGCGATGTTCTCACGCACCCACTTCAAGGCCGCGATTTGGTCAAGGAAGCCATAATTTCCCGACACACCATGGGGTGATTCTGCGGACAAGGCCGGGTGAGCCAAGAAACCCAACGGCCCGAGTCGATAGTTGATTGAGACGACGACGACGCCTTCGCTCGCGAGCTTCGACCCTTCGTAAACGGCCTGATGGCTCCAACCGCGGTTCAAGCCGCCTCCATGGATCCAGACCATGACGGGTAGCTCGGCGGCACCACCCACGTTCGTCGACCAAACGTTCAGGAACAGGCAATCCTCACTCATATTGGGAGGATTCTTTCTGCCTTGCATGCTTTGCCAACTCACGTCGCCAAACTGGGTGCAGTCTCGAACGCCCGGCCATGGCGCAGCCGGACGTGGCGGACGCCAACGCAGATCCCCCACGGGCGCAGCGGCGTAGGGGATCCCCCGAAACACCGTCAGGCTGCTGACAGGGTCGAGCCGTTCACCACTGACGCTACCCAGAGACGTTTTCACGATCTGGGACGCTGTCGCCACATCTTGGGCGAGCGAGTGATTGCCAGTGATTGCGAGGAGCAAGACCGCAAGGGTCTGAATCACGGAAGATCGAATCACGCGAAGGCTCGACAATGGGAAGGTGTGCATCGTTCTGCTCCGGATCAAGAACACCGCTTAACTGTGAATCACGACGGTCTTCATTTCCGTCATCTCTTCGATGGCGTACTTAGGACCTTCTTTGCCCAGTCCGCTGTTCTTCAGTCCGCCATACGGCATCAAGTCCGTCCGCCAGAGCGGTCCCCAGTTGATATGAATGTTCCCGCTGTTCACTTCTTTTGCGAAACGCAGCGCAACATCCACATCCTGAGTGAACACGCCAGCACTGAGACCAAAGTCAGTGTCGTTCGTCAGCTGGATGGCGTCATCGACATTGCCCGCTCGGATCACGGCGACGCCAGGACCGAAGAGTTCTTCGCGAACCACTTTCATCTCGGGCTTCGCTTCCAGCAATAGAGTGGGCTGCATGAACGCGCCATCGCGATCTCCGCCGCATGCCAACGTAGCGCCCTCTTGAACGGCATCATGGATCCACTCTTGGACGCGTTGGGCATCGGTGTCACGCACCATCGGGCCGATCTGAGTCCTTTCATCGAGCTGATCACCTGACACAATCGATTCGACCTCCGGAACCAAACGATGCACCAACTCGTCATGCACCTCATCTGCAACGATCAACCGTTGTGCCGAGATGCA
Organism: Planctomycetota bacterium; assembly: GCA_039189905.1. Classification (GTDB taxonomy): domain Bacteria; phylum Planctomycetota; class Planctomycetia; order Pirellulales; family Pirellulaceae; genus Rhodopirellula. The sequence continues at coordinate 5,201 of JBCCYK010000087.1, read as the reverse complement.
AATCTGCCCCGCGTTTGCGAATCCGCTCAGCACAACGCCGGAAACAACTTTATCGAGGTCCGCGTCGGGCAATACGATCAGCGGGCTGTTCGAGCCGAGTTCCATCGTGACGCGTTTGATGCCGGCGACGCTGCAAATCTGCTCGCCAACCTCCTGACTTCCCGTGAACGACACCTTTCGAACCCTCGCATCGCGGCAGATCGCGCTCCCAATGACGCGTCCGCTCCCGGTGATGCACGAAAGTGCTAGCGGCGGCAAACCGGCTTCCAGCAGAATCTCCACCAACTGCAATGAAATCAGAGGCGTGTCGCTGGCCGGCTTGAGTATCACCGCGTTGCCGGCCGCCAGAGCAGGTCCGACCTTGTGACAGACCAGGGCGATCGGGAAGTTAAATGGGGTGATCGCGGCAACAACCCCACAGGGAACTCGAAGTGTGAAACCAAGCTTGTTCTTGACCCCGCTGCCACCATCAAGCGGCAGCACTTCCCCACCCAGTCGCTTGGCCTCTTCGCCACTCAATTCCATTGTCTGAGCGGCCCGATCGACTTCCACCAAAGCCTCGCGAATGGGCTTTCCTACTTCACTGCTTAGAGTTCGTGCTAACAACTCGCGGCGTTCAAACAAGAGGTCTGCGGCACGACGAAGGATCTGAAAACGCTCGTAACCGGTCAAAGCCGCCATCACTTTGGCACCCTCGACCGCCGATTCGAGCGCGCTTTCCACGTCCGCTTCCGAGGCAATCGGAACCGTATCCAACACGTCTCCATTTCCGGGATTGATCACGTCCAAACGTGCGTCACGGTCTTGCCACGTTCCGGCAAGGAAGAATTTCATTGTGGATCCCCTCTCATAGACATGCCTTTAAGATTGCTTTGAGGTCTTCCAGCGTTGGTGACACCGGTGAAAGCTCGAGCAAACGTGGAAGCTTCATTGCCGTTTCAGCAAGCTGATCGATGTCCTCCGCCGTCCCGCCGATCTCGGACAAACACGTCGGCAACCCGATGGTTCTTCGAAGTTCTTTGACCGCCTCGACTGCGGCAACGGCTGATTCTTTTTCTGGCATTCGGTCCGCATCTGGGACACCGAGCAGACTCGCAATCTTGGCAAGACGCGCGGCTCGCTGGATGCACCAAAATCGCATGACCTCCGGCAAGACCAGCCCATTGCCGACTCCATGGCTACATCGATACGCGGAACCAATCGGATACTCCAAGGCGTGAGCCAGCGAGACGCCGGAAGACGAAAACGCGGCCCCAGCGAGCGTCGCCGCCAACGCCATGGCACTTCGCGAAGCCAGGTGCTCGGGATCTTCCACCGCCCGTGAAAGATTCGAACTCACCAGACGGATCGCTCTTTCGGCGTAGAGATCAGTCATCGGATGATTCCCCTCGTAGGCCAACCCCTGCCTGGGATCCTCATCGAATTGATCGAAGCTGGTCACCAGATAGGCCTCGATCGCGTGTGTGAGCGCATCGATGCCACTCTCAGCCGTGACGCGTGGCGGACACGTCAACGCGAGATTTGGGTCAACGATCGCGGCATCCGGGCGGATCCACTGGCTCAAGATCGCAGCCTTCTTGCAGGTTTCCGAACTCTTTAGCACCGCCGAATGAGTCACCTCGCTACCGGTTCCAGCCGTTGTCGGCAAACAAACGAGCGTCGTTCCGGAAGCACGGACCTGATCAAAGCCGAACAGCTTCTCAACGTTGACCTTCGACGATAACACCGCCACAAGCGCCTTCGCCAAGTCCATGTTGCTGCCACCGCCAACGGCAACAATCAAATCGGGTGCGTATTCGTGAGACACATTCACCAGCTTTTCAACGGTTGACGTCGTCGGCTCAACTTCACCATCGCAAAACAAACGGCTCTCAGCCGCAGTGAGCAGAATTGCGTTTGTGACTTGTGCGACAATGCCGACGGACTCCAACGTCCGGTCGCTGACCAGCAAAACTCGCTTTGATTGATGACGTGCGATGAAACCCGTGAGCGCACGGACAGCCCCCGGACCAAACGTGAATTGGTTTCCGGCAAAGAGGTTCCAGGTGGTTCGTCGAAGCTTACTGATGGATTACTCTTGAAGTGATTGAAAGCTCACATGGTTCGACCGCCATCGACGATCAGCAGCTGGCCAGTCGTCAACTGGGTGCCGCAAGCAAGGTAGTGGACTGCGTCGGCAATATCAGACGGAGCGGCTAACTTTGGAATTGGAAAGCTTGCCACGCGATCGGCGATCTGTTGTTCGCTCATGCCTTGGCGAAGCCATGCACTGTCGATGGGGCCAGGGCAAACGGCATTGACGCGTACCTCCGGCGCCAACGCTCGCGCAAGCGACTTCGTCATCGTGTTCAGCGCACCTTTGCTCGCACAGTAGGCAATCGATGATCCTGCACCCGATACACCGGCGACACTGGAGACATTCACAATCGAACCGCACGCCGCGCGGAGCATGTCGAAACAGGCTCGTGTCACAAAGAAGGGCCCTTTGGTGTTGACGGCGAGTATTTGATCCCACTTCTCCTCCGTCATGGCATCGAGGTCGGCATGATCAACGAAGTGAGTGGTCCCCGCGCAGTTCACGAGCACATTCAGTTTTCCAAACTTGGCCTTCGCATCATGAGCCATCTTCATGGCCTGTGCGTTGTCGCTGACATCACACTGGAGCTTTTCGACGTGAACCGATCGCTGCTGAACGAGCGAGACCGTTTCCTCCGCGTCGGCAAGATCGGGGCCAAGAAAATTCACAAGGATGTCAAAGCCTGACTCCGCGAACCGCAGCGCGCAAGCGCGTCCTACGCCGGTGGCGGCTCCCGTGATCAAGGCGACAGGACGCGATGCTTCAGCCATCTTTTACTGCTCTTTCAAGGAGCATCGCGATGCCCTGACCCACGCCAATGCACATCGTGCATAGCGCAAAGGGCTTGTCGACACACTGAAGCTGCCTCATTGCCGTCAACACCAGTCGGGCGCCACTCATGCCGAGCGGATGCCCCAAGGCAATCGCACCCCCGTTTGGGTTGACATGGGCCGCGTCGTCCGGCAAGCCAAGTTCACGAAGCACCGCCAAACTCTGGGAAGCAAACGCTTCGTTGAGTTCGATCACGCCAATGTCACTCAGATGCAATCCCGTTTTGGCAAGCAGCTTCTGTGTTGCCGGTGCGGGGCCCATTCCCATGACGCGAGGTTCCAAACCGACGACGATCGTTCGGACGATTCTTGCCAACGGTTTCAAGCCGTATCGAGCAACAGCGTCGTCCGACGCGATCAACATCGCACACGCACCGTCGTTGATTCCCGATGCGTTCCCTGCCGTGAGAGTCCCGTCCGTTTTCACAAAGGGACGCAGTCGCTGCAAACCTTCCAGCGTGCTGTTGAAACGCGGGTGTTCATCGCGATCAACCTGAATCGCATCTCCACGACGCACTGGAACGGTGACCGAGGTGATCTCATCCAGAAAATACCCGCGCTCTGTGGCGGCTTGGGTTCGCTGTTGACTGCGAAGCGCAAACGCGTCCTGGTCTTCACGGCTGATTCGATACTTCTCGGCGACGTTCTCGCCCGTTTCCGGCATCGTGTCACAACCGAATTGTTCTCGCATGCGTGGATGAACGAAGCGCCAACCCATGGTCGTGTCCTCGAGCGTGACACCACGGGCAAACGGGGTCGCTGATTTGGGAACAACAAACGGCGCCCTCGACATCGATTCGACACCTCCGGCGATGCAGAGATCCGCTTCGCCACTACGAATGGCCTTGGCAGCGATCGACACCGCGTCCATCCCAGACGCGCAAAGTCGATTCACGGTCATGGCCGGGACTTCGGTGGGCAATCGTGACAAGAGCCCTGCCATCCGCGCGACATTGCGATTGTCCTCCCCCGCTTGATTGGCGCATCCAATCAAAAGGTCGTCCGTCGCCGACCAGGCCACGCTTTCATTGCGATCGATCAGGGCATTGATCATGGCAATCGTCAGATCGTCGGGCCGAACGGTCGCAAGGACACCCCCGTACTTTCCGATCGGAGTCCGAATGCCGTCACAGATCCATGCGTGGCTCATGCGAGTTGTTCCTCCGAATGCGCAAGCTCGGTCCGACGTTCCAAATCGCGCAGCGTGCGCAACTCGACATCCGTTGGCGGGGCCGTTTGCCCCAATTCCTCGATGAACCGGACATCCCACCCGGTGGAGGCGGCCACTTGGGCTTTCGTGACACCCGGATGTAGCTGCGTGACGAACAACTCCTTCGTAACTTCGTCGGGGCGGAGCACACACAGATCGGTGATGACCGCGGACGGACCTGCCGATCGCAGGCCAGCCTTCTCTCTGGCATCACCACCGTTGAGATAGCCAGCCGACGTGATGAAATCGACCTTCTCAACGAGCTTGCGTTGGTCGTGGCCGATGATGATCAAGGTCTCACGGGCCAAGGCAGCGATCTCCGGTGCACCTCCCGAACCCGGCAATCGAACTTTCGGGTCGTTGTAGTCGCCGATGACGGTGGAGTTCAGATTTGCGTAGCGATCTACCTGCGCCGCGCCCAAGAAACCGACCTCGACACGACCGCCCTGCAACCAATACGCAAAGATCTCGGGCGTCGAGACGACCGAATCGGCGGTCGTTGCCAGATCCCCATCACCAATCGAAAGCGGCAAGACATCGGGCCGTGTTCCGATCGTGCCACTCTCGTAGATCAGCACGGCGTTGCGCGCATGGGTCAAACGAGCTAGATTCGCGGCCTTGGATGGGATTCCAATGCCGACAAAACAAACCACGCCATCGTTCAGCATCCGTGAGGCAACAATGGCCATGATCTCGGAAGGAGTTGCGGGCTTCGAATCGGTCGATGTGTCCATTTCAACCTGCCTTTCGATTCGCGCGAATCACATGATCTTCCATCCACGTTGCAAAGGTCTCGCGACTTCGTGATATCCGGTCCCAGCCTTTATAGAAACGATTGTCGCGCTCGTAATAGCCATGGGCGTAAGACGGGGCAGCGCCCCCGGCCACATGGCAAACGGCCGTGATCGCCCAGGACGGAAGCACGCAGGCGTTGGCGGGCGCTTCGATCGAGTCAACCACTTCCTCGACGGTCACGATGACACGCTTGGCCGCCAGCGCGATCTCTTTTTGGACGCCGATAATCCCCCACAAGTAGACGTTTCCGCGGATATCGGCCTGCTGTGCGTGAATCACGGCGACGTCG
>JBCCYK010000086.1:0-23604 GCA_039189905.1 Planctomycetota bacterium | reverse complement strand
GTAGTCCGGATGCCAGCTTGGACGATCCTGAAGCCGGCGCGGTTCACTTTGAACCAACTGTTGGTCTCCCTGTTCTGCCATCCAAGACCTAAGCCGTCGCTTCAGTTCGGTCACACGTGCCGCGTGCTCCGGCTCATCAATCAAATTTGTTTGCTCCCAACGATCCTGGCTGACATGAAACAGTTGCCACTCCGGTCTTTGGTAGTATTGATCCACGATCCTTTTGGCGCGCTCGTCGACTTTGGCGAGCTCAGTCCACTCGTTCCAATAAGCTCCTGCCTGAGGCTTGCGATCGAGATCCGAATGGTTTGTGAACGCAAACTCGGGATGTAGATTGTGGACGAGCTTCCACTCGCGTGTGCGTATACTGCGAATGGGGAAGATGTTCTTGACCGTGTCGCCCGTGTGCGTTGTGAAAATGACATCGCGGTGCTGGCTCGCCTTGCCCAGGAGGACATTGGCAAATGATTGGCCATCCAAGTTGCCCGGTGTTGTTCCCCCAGTGATGTCGATGAGTGTCGGCAGCAGATCCACCCAACTGATCATCGCATCCGATCGGGTATCCGGCGCGATCTTGCCGCCCCATGCCGCTATGAATGGCACGCGGATGCCATAGTCGTAGAGGTTCCATTTTCCGAAGGGCCACTGAGAGCCGTGATCACTCGTGTGAATGAACAACGTGTTCTCACCCAGACTATTCGCGGCGATGGCTCGCAACTCTCCCAGGAACGCATCCAGTTCCTTGATTTCCTGGTAATAGGCCGCACGATGCTCACGCGTTGCTGGCGTGTCCAGATGATGGGGCGGAAACGCCACCTCGGCCGGATCAAAGGTCGGGGGACTGGTCCAGGGCACATGAGGGTTTTGTGTGCCGACAAACAAACAGAGCGGCTTCTTCGACTTTCGTTGTGTGAGCCAAGCTTCCACCTCGCCGCGCACTTTTTGGATCGTTCGTTCCTTCCCGATGTGATCGAAGCCGTAGCTTGCGACTTGCTTTGGGCCGCCATGAGCCACCTTGCCAAAGGCCGCCACCTGATAACCCGCGTCCTGTAAGTCGGCGATCAGACTGTGGGTTCCCGGCCTCGGGTAAGTGTGATTCGCTTCCGCGCCGTTTCGCGCGGGCATCAAGCCAGTCAACATGGCGGCTCGACTTGGCGCGCAGGATGGGGACGCGACAAACGCGTGGGTGAACGTCATCCCCGACGCTGCAAGACGCTCGAACTCCGGCGTGGGAATGTTGTCATTGCCGTACAGACTGGAGTCAAACTGAGAATGGTCATCGGAGAGATAGACGAGGATGTTGGGTTTGCTGCTGCCTGCGCTCGATGGCGAATCCAACAGCCGAACCTGAATCGATTGCAGCCACCAACTTCCCAGTGCGTTGGCGCCATAGAGTCGCCCACTGTCAAGAAACAGCGTTTGCCCGGTCTTCACAACACCGAGATCTGTCAGCATGCCCCGGTGATCCGTCTTCGTGTACTTCTCAGCATGCGCATCCACGCAATAGATCGGCTGAGCCGCTCCGTCACCGATGCGGAGGAAGCCGCCACAAACGCCGTCGTCTCCGGCTGCTAACGCGAGGGCTTCCACGATGACGTCTTGATCGAATGAAATGGCGATGACTTCGCCCCCATCGACCTGATTCGATCCACCTCCCATAACGCCCAGGCCTTGCGCCTCAAAGGCGAGCTCGTCATCACCGGAAGCCCCTAGCCGAACATTTAGTCCGCCACGTTGGATGACGGGACGCGCCTCTTTGCGGAGATCGATGTGAATTGGCTCCCCCTTTCCCAAGGCCACCAGGCGATGGCCGCCTGCCATTCGATGCTTGAGTGCCATTTGGTTGAGGTGAACCCGCAGTGGTTTCAATCTCGGCTCAGCAACATGGTCGATGGATTCCATTCGATCGCTTGAGAGATCGTACAACTCAAGAAGTTCGGCTCGCCCGTCTCGAATCAAGCTTGCATCATAGAGCGCCTTCCACTGCCCAGCGAACGTGGTCCCATCCACCACCGGATTATCCAATCGCATCATCAACGTGGCTGGGTCGTTCGAGGTTGGTTGCTTTCCTGCTTGCTTCGTCTGTTTGAATCCATTGGCGTTGTCGTTACAGAACATCGGAACGTAGCTCCGATCTGACACGGCGCCTTTCCAGTACGCGAGCGCACTGACGCTGTCCTCGGCTCCCTTGGCACCGGATGCGAGATCCGGCAACGACACACCCAACACCTCTGAAAACGTCGCGTACATATCCGTCAACGAGATCGGCGTCGCGTTGCTTTGACCCGGCGTCTCTTCGCCGCCATCGCCAACGCCGCCAGCGGGCCACGAAACCAAGAACGGGACCCGGTGCCCGCCTTCGTAGCAGGAGGCTTTGTTGCTGCGGAAGGGCCCGGTGAACGCCTTGTCGTTCTTCTCCGCGCCGTTGTCACTGGTGAAGATCACGATGGTCGTCTCGATGAGTCTCTTTCCGGCGTGGCGAGGGTCGTCGTTTGCGGCCAACCAGTCGATCAGTCGGCCGAGAGCAACGTCATTCTCATAGACGAAGTCCATCCTGTTCGTGCCGCTCGCCCCTGACTTGGTCTTGGAGTGCCCCTTGATCGGGACGCCTGCGATCGCTTTGTCGGGTGTGTGCTTGGTGTGGTTCGAGTTTGCCGGGTAGTAGAGAAAGAATGGCCTCCCTTCGTTTGCATTCCCCTTCAAATGGGAGGTCAAGAACTCGATCGCATGATTCGAGTAACGACTCCCGAGTTCGTCCAGAATGTAGGCCTTTGGTCCTTCTTCGTAGAAAGAACTGTTATCTCGCACCGACACGAGGTCGCGACCGTGAATGAACCCTGGCCCACCCTTCTTGCGCGTCGTTGGATTCGGCGCTGATGATCCATGGGAGCGACTGTTGAACCGTGAGAACTCAAAGCCGTGATCGATTGGACCGTCGGCCAAGGGCTTCGTGAGGTCAGCGTCTTCGAGTGAGTCTGAGATACCGCCATCAGGTTGTCGGTACAGCAATCCGAGGTGCCATTTTCCGACCATGCCCGTGCTGTAACCCTGATCGCGAAAGAGTGTGGCCAGAGTCGGACGATCCTTCTCGATCAGCGGATCACTTTGTGCCCCGAACAACACCCAGTGCTTGAGCCGGGTTCGCCATGGCGCGCGACCTGTCAACAAACCGTAACGCGTGGGAGAGCATCGAGAACTGGGCGTGTGGGCGTCTGTAAAACGCACGCCCATACGCGCCAGACGTTCCATCGCGGGTGTGTGCAGCTGCACGTCGTCCCCGTTGCCCGTGAAATCCTGATACGCGCTCGTGTCCCCCATGCCCATGTCGTCTGCCATAAACAAAATGACATTGGGACGATCGTCCGCTGCGGTCGCAACAGAAAGGGTCAGCAACGCAACAACACCGAGTGTGGAACGGGCTTCCAGCCTGTTAATGAAGCTGAAAACAATGCGTCTGATGACAGGCTGGAAGCCTATCCCACTCAACGGCTTGGCAGAGGTCGTATCTCTATTTGCAACAGTCATTCGTTTGGGTCTTCCTCAATCATGCATCGACTTGGAATTCGAGCTTCGAATTGCTTGGTTCATTCTTCTCACGACAACGTCACGCAACGCGTTCTTGACCCTTGAGTACGAGGCATCGTCACTCCAATTGCGTTTGGCCAGTGGTTCTTTGCGGCGATCAATCAGCAATTCCTGCTGTGTCCCGTCATCGAGTGTCCAAAGCCCATATTGGTAGTCTTTGGATGTGATGGCATCTCCCCGCTCGAATCGCGTGTAGGCGTGTTCGCGATGGCTGGCCTGCGGAGAATCGAGAACGTGGACGAAATCCTTGCCGTCGATCGTCGCTGCATCCAACGGGATGCCAGCAAGTTGACAGAGGGTCGGGTGGATGTCGACGAACTCGACAAACGTGGCCGCGGAAGTGCCTTTACTGATCCCTGGACCCTTCATCCACATCGCGGTTCGCAGTGCTTCGTGAAGGAGCGTGTTCTTCGCCCATTCATTGTGCTCGCCGAGAAGCCAACCGTGATCGCCCAAAACAATCACGTAGGTGTTGCCGGCGATACTTAGATCGTCCAGTTTATCGAGCAAGCGTCCCAAGAGGTCGTCCGCATGCGTCACACTGGCGTAGTACCCCTGTCGCATATAGCGGTGATAGAGGTCCGTGTTGTACTTGATCTCACGCGAAAGGTCGTGCGTCATCGGGACGTAAGCGAATTGTTCATGGACCGGTCGCGCCGCCAGTGGCATGCCTAGGGGGCGAAGACGATGTTCTGCGATCGCAATGGCTTTTAGCGGATACGGTTTCCACGTCGGCGCCGGAGAATAGAACGGCATGTGCGGCTTCGCGAGACCACAGGCAATGAAGAAGGGGCGATCAGATTGCGAGAATCGCTCTAAGTCCTCGAGTGTTTTTGCGGTGATCAAGCCATCATTGGTCACCATCGGATCCACCCGTCCTTTCTCGAACATCACCGGCTTCTTAATGCGTTTTCCCGCGTCGTTCTTCTTGGTGTGGTTTGATGTCTCTAGGAACTGATCCGTCTCATCGTTGTACGTTGTTCTCCCGTTGATGGCGGGTCGCCACGCGGGGGCCGACCACGAGCGTTCTTCTGTGTCGTGCTGATGATGAAAGACCTTGCCATTTGAGATGGTGATGTAGCCCGCGTCGCGAAAACGTTGTGGCAGGGTCGGTTGGCCAGCTGCATCCTTGTCGGCCCAACACTTGAAATCCGGGAAGCGTTCCACGGTTGGATAGAGCGATGTCATCAGACTTGCTCGCGATGCGCCGCAGGTGGGGACCTGGCAATAGGCGTTCTCGAAACGCATGCCTTGAGAAGCCAATCGGTCGAAGTTCGGCGTTTGCATGTGAGTGTGACCGTAGTCACGCGTCATCGGTTTCAGATCGTCGATGTACAACAGCAGGAAATTCGGGCGTTTCTTCGGGAAGGTTGTCTCCGGTGTACCAGAGGGCAAGGGCTGCGGCGAAGCGGTTGGGCCGTGGACTTCCAGTACATCCGGTCCTCCGGGTTGGCTCACAAACCTGACACGGTCCACGGCCATTTGCCTTGGCTCGGTCTTTGCCAAGCTGAAGTGCCGGTGATACACGATGAACCGTTCAGTGCCGTCTGGCGAGGTGGTGAAGTCATGATGGGCCGTGCCGTGCGCGTAGGCGGTCGACTTCATAACGGGGTTGTGAGCGTACTTCATCCACGGTCCAAGCGGACCGTCCGACGTTGCATAGCCGACCGCGTAATTCGGACTCTCAAAATGGCTCCCTGAGTAGGTCAGATAGTAAGTCCCTTGGTGCTTGAGAATCTCGGGGCCTTCGACCACGCGACCTTTGTGTTGTTCCCAGGCTTGGTCCGGCTTGACCATCAAACGAAGTGAATCAGGTTTGACGGTGACCAGGTCGTCATTGAGTTCTCCGCCCCAAATCTCATTGCCGCGGTTGAACCTCACGTAGTAGAAGTAGCATCTGCCGTCGTCATCCTTGAACACGTGCGCATCGATGCGGATGGACTCCGGCTGCATCGGCACGTCGCCGATCTGCTTGAACGGTCCGCCAGGATGAGCCGCCTTCGCAACGCAAATGCGTGTGTCCGCAGCATAATAGAGAAAGAACTCGCCGTCCTTCTCGATGATATCCGGCGCCCAAAACCGTGATTCGCCCCAACTCTTATCCGCCGTGATCGCAAACCCTTCGTCCTTCCATGCGGCCAAGTTTTTTGACGTGTAGAGTCGAATCCCGCGTGGCATCTTCGGGAAGTCGGGCGTGTAAGTGCAAAACGCGTAGTAAGTACCGTCATGCAAGATGACGCCGGGATCCGCGCACGCCGCCTGCACTGGATTGGTATACGTTCCGACCCTGGTCTTGGGCGGTGCTTGGCGAATCTCAAGATTCCGAAACTCCGCACCCGTCCCCAATGACCGCAAGCCGATACCGCCGGAACCGAAGCGATAGTCGACACCATCGAACTCGGGGAACGGTCTCTGGATTCGTTCACCCTCTCGTTGGGAAGGCAGACCAACGGGCGTCGCATCAATCCAGGCCTGAATGTGTTCCCCGCGAGCGATCACGCGTAGCGTGTGCCAGACATCTGTGGCGACATGGTTCGGGCGACTGGCGATGGGCTTCCAACCACTGTCGGAAGCTCCCCACAGGAACGTGTCGCGACCCGCGTGCAGTCCAACGTAGTACCCCTGGTACTGATCAATCCCAGGAGCCGGATCAGACACGCGAAAGAGGACGCCTGCCTGAGATTTCGCCTTCGCACGCAGTTCGACGGTCAACTCGAAATCGCTGCGATGGACATCCGCTAGCACTGCTTTCGCGGGACTCCCGCTGACAGACAAGATCCCGCCGTCGATCGTCCAATCGCCGCCGAACGTCGACCACTGTGAAATGTTGGCACCACCAACGCTCGCGTCCAATAGTGTGACTGGCCCATTCGCTTGGCCAGCTTTGGCATTGCCGTTCTTCTGTTTGCCTGTTCCGCGGCCGCTGCCTTGACGCTCCATCGCCTTCAGCTCGGTCGCTTGGCCATGGTCACCACAATGCTCCATCCACGCATCAAGCTCCGCACGCAGTTGCAGCTTCACGTCTTGAAATGCGTCATCATCAGCCAGGTTGTTCCACTCAAGTGGATCCGCGATGACGTCGTAGAGTTCAATCTCCGATCGATAGTGATATCGCTTGACGAGCTCTTTTGCTCGATCGTCACCACCAGCCGCCGCGAGAACCCAACTCTGGAATTCTCTGGCGTTGGTGCAAGCATTCTCGAATTTGATTTCCGGCGTGAAATTCCAGATGTACTTGAATCGTTCGGATCGAACCGAGCGAATACCAAAGGTTTCGGAACCTTTGTTGATTCCCCGTGTGGTCATTTCACCGAACACGTGACGCTTATGCGTTTGTCGTCCCTCGAGCACTGGCAAGAGGCTCGTTCCATCAAGAACCGGTGCAGGAGTCCCTCCAGCGGCTTCGACGAATGTTGGCAAGAAATCGACATATTCGATCATCGCGGGGTTCACCGCGCCCGGCTCGACTTTCCCTGGCCACCGGACAATGCAGGCAGACTGTAGCCCGCTGTCGTAGCACGTCCACTTCGCGAAAGGCAGCGCGTTGCCCTGTTCGCTGACCAACATGACCAAGGTGTTGTCGGCGACTCCGTTTTGTTGCAAGAGCTCCAACGCTCGACCAACCTGCTCGTCGAAATACGTGATCTCGGCGAGGTAGCGTGACGTGCCATCGCGGGTTTCGGGGGTGTCCAACAAATAGGACGGCAAAACAACCTCTTCTGCCGGGTACCGCGAAGGATCCCCCTTGTTCCAAGGAGTATGAGGTTCATTCGAGCAGAGCAGGAGGCAGAACGGCTGTGCCTTGCTGGCACAATCACCGATGAAGTCATCGGATGCTTCGAAGTCGATCGTTTTCGCCGTGCCAAGATGCTCCCAGCTGAAAACGGACGGCGGATTCACGTGAGACTTGCCGCTATGAGCCACGCGATAACCAAGGCCCGACAAGTACTGAACGATGCTGTCGGTGCCCGGATCAACACGGGTGTGATTCGGGTACGCCCCGCTCTTAACCGGATACTGTCCGGTGTAGATGTTGTGTCGTGTCGGAGAACACATCGGCGCTGCTTGAAAGCAGCGTGTGAATCGCATTCCCTCGCTGGAAAAATGATCGATGTTCGGCGTGTATGCCTGTCCGCCGTAGCAACCGAGGTCTCGGAATGTACAGTCGTCAGCGATGATGAACACGATATTGGGCTTCGTGTCGCGCGACGTCTCCGCAACTGCGGAGTCGCAGCAACACACGAGGAAACAGGCCATCCATCCCATCAGTTGATGTCGCATCATTCAGGTTCGCTCGGTAGTTCCCAATTCGTCGGTGGCCAGGTGCCGTGATAGCTCGACTCGAAGGCGGGGCCCTTGAGATCACGGTACGTCTCGACGAGCCTCATTAACTCGTCAACCTTTTTGGGCATCCTTGCGGCGAGATCGGTCGCTTCGTGCGGATCTTGCCTCAGGTTGTAAAGCTGGGCTGTCTCAGCGACGTCCTTGCGATTCTTGTCCCGCGCGACGAGTTTCCATTCCCCGTGAATCAAACCGCGTTCGCGAAGATAGAGCGTGCGATCCCAAGATGGCTCACCAGCTGACCAGCTCTCACTCATGTCCTGGCCATCGATCGGATTCTCGGTATCGCGAGCACCCACGATCGCAGCCAAAGTCGGCCAAACGTCGATGTAGGCCAGGGTGCCCTGAATCACTCTGGGTTCAGGGTAAGCGGCAGGCCAACGCATCGCGGCCACGACGCGAACGCCGCCTTCCAAGATTTGAAACTTGTTGCCTCTCAGCGGTTGATTGCTTCCACCATGGTTCGGAATGCCTCCGTTATCGCTGGTGAATAGCACCAGGGTATCCTCACCCTCGCCACTCTCATCGATCGCTTGAATCACGCGACCGAGCGCTCGGTCAAGTGCCCGAACATTGGCCTGGAAAGTTTGCCGTTTGTTGTTGCCAGTTCCGCTGCGCCCATACTCAAGATCCCCTTCGCGTTTGGCGAGAAACAGGTCGTCCGACTCCATCCGCCCTTCTGATGCGTCGAAGCCTTCTGCCCTTAAGTCGTTCTCAAGGGCTTGCAATGGCGAATGCGGGGCGTTGAATGCGAGGTACAGGAAGTAGGGAGCCTTCTCGGAACTCTTTTCTCCAATGAAACGCACCGCCTCTGCCGCGAGCAAGTCCGTCGAATACCCCGGCTCGTCGACCGAGTCGTAGTTGCGATGCCAGTCGAGCTCACCTCGCCTCACGTGACGGAAGTAGTCGATGGCACCGTTGTAGTGCCCGTAGAACTCCGTGAAACCGTGGTTCAAAGGATGGAAGACCCTGCTCCTCAAACCCAGATGCCACTTCCCCAGCATCCCCCGATGTTTGTACCCCGCATCACCCAACATCTCGGCAAGCGTGTATTCGCTCTCAGGCAGTCCGTCGGCTTGGGTGGGCGAAATGACATGATCCAGCATGCCAAAGCGATGCGGGTAACGACCGGTTAGCAATCCCGCACGTGTCGGCGAACACTGCGGCGTGACGTAGAAGCGATTCAGCTCCACATTCTCTGTGACGAGCTTGTCGATCTGCGGCGTATGCATGTCGGGGTTGTGGTAACCCACGTCGTTCCAACCTAGATCGTCAACGACGATCAAGACGATGTTCGGTCTGACGACCTCTGACCGCACATCGGCGTCACAGAGATGCAACGGAACCAGCACCAACGCCGTCAACAACAGGGCTCTCGAATGCATCACTTGATCTCCCTGCGAGGCTTGGAATGACAACGCGCCCCCATTCCTAACGCGTGCCCGTCAACTCGCGAAAGGTCTCGATTTCCGCTGGATCAAACGGTGTGCCGTCCATGCGAAACAAGTCATGGAACCACAGATCGGGCTCAGGAAATTGGTCGCCTGGTTCGACAACGATGCCAGCGTCGCGTCGCGCGTTCACATCCAGCCACTTGCCCTTCTCATCCTTGCGACTTTCCCACGGGTAGTGAGTCTGTGACTTTCCGACCACGAATCCCCAATTGATCGCCGCCACGTGTTGCTTCTTTAGCAATGGCAGGCAATCCGCGACCGTACTCCCTTTGGTGCGTCCGAGCCACTCGGTGACGAAAACGGGACGACCGGAGGCCTGGTAGTCTTTGATCAGCGAAGCCAACTCCTCTGCCGGCAAATAGCAGTGAATGGAATGAAAATCAGCGTTGGCAAAGTTGATCGCAATGTTGGTTTCGCCGACGCTTCCTTGCGTACACGATGTGATGGGCTGGGAAGGGTTGATTTCTCGGGCCCACACCCACGAATCATGCACCAGCTTCTGCGAGAGATCGCCGATGGAGCGTTTCTTTGCTTTGCCTTCCAGCAGCCCCGCCCCACGCCCTGGTTCGTTGTACAGTTCCCAGGCGAGCACGCGCTCGTCGTCTGCAAAACGCTCGATGGTGCGTTGGACGTAGCCCTTGAGTTGAGCGACCTCGCCCTCGGTTGCGTCGCCGGATGCATAGCGCATGGCGACTTCGCGAGCCGGGCAATTCACCCAACCCGAGTTGTGCCATCCGGTGACGGGCAATGGCTGTGGCCCAAGCTTCGGTTCGGGGTAGTGGCAGTCGTCAAAGAAGACGAAGAATGGCCGAATCCCGTGCTTGTTGCAGATGGTCAGGAACTCGTCCATCCGCTGGTACAGGCCTTCTTCGTCATCCGCCCAAACAAGATCATGCAGGTAAACACGCAACGTGTTCATTCCAATCGATTCGGCCCAACCGAGTTCCTTGTCGATCTGCTTTGGATCCCAGGTACTGGCCTGCCACATGTCGATTTGATTGATGGCCGTGGCCGGATAGTAGTTGCACCCAACCAGCCAAGGCAGCCCGTCGTACCACGCGTTGATACGTTCGGCGGACCATCGTCCCGCGACGGTCTCTGCCTTTGAAATCGGCTTGCCGAGGTCAAAGTTCTGGGCTTCGTCGGGACCAGGTGAAGCATAGAACGCCGCCTTGGCTCGGATGTAGACTTCGCCGTTGTCGAGTGTCCGCACGTCGAGCGGGACAATCGTGACACCTTGTTCGTTGATCGTTCGCGCGTTATCCCCGATATCCCGCTTTTGAATGCCCTTGCGTTTCTCCGGGGGCACGTTGGCGTTGAAGAATGCCGTGCACCACCACTTGCCCTCCCGATCCTGGAAAGGTGTTCCATGGCCAAGGAATCGCCCGGCGAACTTGCGAGGGCCGTAGGGCCCGGTGATCTTGTCCGCCACGCAGTAGTAAAGGTTGTACGAGCCCCTGCGTCCCTGATCAGTGGACCAGGCGGTTCCTAAGTGCACGTACTTGTCGCCTACCTTGATCATCGTCGCGCCTTCGTGCCCGATGCGATTGATTGGCTTCCCATCAGGACCGGGGCGTGAACCGGCGGGATCGATGCGTTTCGGATCGTCGGTATACGAGCTCAGATCATCACTGAGCGGGGCGACAAACGTGTTGCCCCATAGCAGATACCGCGTGCCGTCATCGTCGGTGAAGATGGACGGATCGTGCCTCGCCCCCATATTCCCCTCCATGGGATGCGTCCAGGGACCTTTCAGTTCGGCCCCCGCAGTCAAAGCAAGACTCGAGTGCACCTTGGGGCAGTGAACCAGTGCCCATCGCTGGTGATCGGCAAGCCAATGAACTTCGGGAGCCCAAATCAGTCGCTTAGCAATCTTCTTGCCAGCCTGGGCCTTCGTCGTGTCATCGACGGTGAAAAGGGGACCGAGCGATTCCCACTCAATGAGATCCTTGCTCCGCCACAGACGAACTTGATCCCCGACAATGCTCTCGTCGCCCAGACCTATGTTGTACGGATTCTCAGCTTCGCGGGGGTCACCTTCCCTGGGCTGAGTGCCCGTGAGGTAGTAATGGTCGTCGGGGCCAAGGGTGATGTAAGGATCTCGAATCCAGCCAGCCTTGATGTACAAGGCTTTGTCATGAGACTTCAGTCCCGCGCGGATCACTTCGGGCTTCATGACCGGACCGGGTTTCCGCTCCGTGGGCACTTCCCGAAATGCCTCCTTGGGAAACTGATCTGCTAGGGCAGCTTTCTGCGGCGTCTCCGCAAAGAGCATCTTGTGCAATTCCGCCAAATCCTCCGCCTGGATTTTCACGACCTTACGATCGTACGTCATCAGCCCGTTGATTTCGCCTTCCACGTCGGTCGTCTGCGTGTAAACGCCCCCAGCAATCCCCTGCCCTCGAAGTTCATTGAGCATCTTCAGCGACGTGGCGTATCGCTCCTTGTATTCGGCCTCGTTCTCTGGCAACCCGCCATAGCCCCAATTGCGCCGGTTCTTGTCCCAGAGGTGCCCGCTCACGGGATAACCGTGTCCGCCGAACTCGCCCATGACTTTGATGTAATTGTCAAAGCGTCCGCCCGCCCCATCCTCAAAGGGAAACTCGGGATGCGGGTACTTGTGTGCGTCAACCACGTCGCCGACGGGCCAGAAATTGCCACCACTGGCGATATTGATGATCCGTGACGGGTCGCGTTTGACGGTCCACGTGCCAACTTCCACCGTCTTGTGCTGGCCCCAGCGTTCATTGAACGGGACCCAACTCACGATCGAAGGATGACTTTCCAAAGATGTGATCATGCGATCGAGCTCCAGCATGAACTGCTTGTGCTGCTTCGGCGGCCACCTCGCATCGACCGGATCGGGTTTCAGTCGGGTCCATTCCGGCCACGCTTGTCGTCCAACACCCCCGCTGACCTGATCCTGCCAGACCATCATGCCGAGACGGTCGCAGTGGTAGTAGTAGCGACGCGGTTCAACCTTGATGTGCTTGCGGATCATGTTGAACCCGGCCGCTTTGAGCCACTCAATGTCGAACAACATCGCCTCATCCGATGGCGGCGTTAGCAAGCCATCGGGCCACCAACCTTGATCAAGCGGCCCCCAATGAAACACGATTTCGCCGTTGAGTGTGAACCGCCAATGACCGTCGGCATCTCGAACCTTGCCGACGTCGCGAATCCCGGCGTACGAACGCACCGAATCGATGACTCGATCACCTTCGCCCAGCAGATTCACCACGAGGTCGTAGAGGTGAGGATCCGAAGGGGTCCAGACACGCGGATCCGCAAGTTTGAGCGTGGCTGTCGTGCCACCTCGCAGCCGAGCAACGACAGCGTCCCCGTCCATGGCAAGGACCTCGACACGTTTATCGGAATCGGTCAGCGTTTCTACCGTGATGGAACCTTCCTTGGCCGAGGTACTGACTTTCACGTTTTGGATGTGCTCCGCGGCGACCTCTTCCAGCCACACCGTTTGCCAGATGCCGGACACCTGGGTGTACCAGATGCCACGAGCGTTGATGACTTGTTTGCCCCGAAGCTGATATTCCTCGGTTGCGTCTTCAACGCGAACCACCAGCTCGTTATCGCCCTCCTCGATCGCGTCTGAGATGTCGAATGAAAACGGATCGTTGCCTCCCACATGCGAGCCGACGGATTGACCGTTGACAAAGACTTCGCAGCGATAATCGACAGCCTCGAAGTTAAGCAACCAATTCTTGCCGGCTGCTTTCTTTTTCAGGTTGATTGTTCGTCGGTACCACAACGCTTCCGATGCATCGAGCAACCTCTGCACACCACCCAGTTTCGATTCCAGACTGTAAGGAACCAGGATCTTCCCGTCCCAACGAGTCGGTGTCTCCTTTGCTTTGATCGACGTGACCGCGTAGTCCCACTTGCCGTTCAGGTTCGTCCAGCTGTCTCGTTGCATGAGTGGCCGAGGGTATTCCGTCCACGCGTTCTCGGGTGTCACCTCCGCACCCCACTGGGTCATCAGCTCCGAAAGAAAAGGCTTCGTGTTTCGCTTCGGCTTTGGCAGCTGGGGAACTTGCTTGGCATCGATGACATGCACATCGATAAATTGCCCGCCATTCGTTTGACTGCAGTGGACGGCCATGGTGTTCTGGCCCGAACGTAACACCGAATGCTTATCATCTGCGATCGGGACGACAATGTACTTGGAGGTGTATCCTTCCCGCTTTGCCACTTGTTTCCCATTGATGTAGACCTCTGCGTTCTCGTCGTGATGCATCAACAGGGCGGGATTGGCGGGAATGGAAGTCAGCTCAAACGATTTCCGCAGCCAAATGCTGTTCGTTGACCAAGTCGTCCCGATTCTGGCACCCGGTGTACCCTGCGTGCCAAACCCGCCTGATCCTTCCTTCCAACCGGCTTCATCGAAATCGGGCTGACGCCATCCGTCTGCTGGACGACGCAACGTGTAACGCCAATCATCGATCACGTCTTGTGCACGGCCGTTTGACGCCGGCAATGCCACCGTGGCCAATGCGAGATAGCTCAGGAAGCTCTTCATGCCCATTCTCAGGATTTGCTTGTTCATGGATGTCGGATGCGGTTGAACTGGTGTGTGTCGATCAGTCTGCTGTCAGCGGATCCGTGTTGGCAGCAAGTTCTTCAAGGTTGTTTTTGCCATCGTGGTCTGGGTCGTCGACTGGCCCGAGCGTGTGGGTCAACAACTGCTGAAATTCCCAGCGATCAGGAAGCCCATCCATGTCGACATCGCCGCCAGAGCCGGGATTGGATGAGTGCCTTGGATCAAGCGTCGGCATCAGCGCGCCAACGTCGGATAGGTAGTCCCGAAGTCTGACTCGCAAGTCTTGTTTCACCTGCGGATACCGGTCGCTGACATCGTTCGACTCCGAAACTTCTTGCTTCAGGTCAAACAGCGTCACGTCACCGGTCTCATACCACGCCACGAGCTTCCAACGACCGTCGATGATTGCGGACGAGGGACGCTGGTTCTTGGCACCGTCTTTTGTCATCACGTAATGAGGCGAGTGAACAATCAGTTCACCCGATCGTTTCACATCACGTTGAGAGGAATCCCCAGAACTGGTCTCGTCGATGGTTGCGACCAGGGATCCCCCATCGATGTCGTCCGGCAACGCGGACGAATCCCCTCCCGCCCACTCCCAGATCGTGGGCAGAAAGTCGATTCCCATCACGGGCTGGTCGCACTGAGACTCTGGCGCGATTCCCGGTCCTGTAAGAAAGGTCGGCACGCGGATCCCGCCGTCCCAAATCTCGGGCTTGTAGCGACGAAGCGGCGGGCTTTCGGAGAGGAACTTGGGGCTGCCGTTGTCAGCTTGATAGAGGATGTAGGTGTTGTCTGAGATGCCTAGTGATTCGATCTGATCCAGCAACTGACCGACCGCAGCATCCAAGTCCGACACCATC
This sequence comes from Planctomycetota bacterium, assembly GCA_039189905.1. Lineage (GTDB taxonomy): Bacteria > Planctomycetota > Planctomycetia > Pirellulales > Pirellulaceae > Rhodopirellula. The sequence continues at coordinate 8,806 of JBCCYK010000086.1, read as the reverse complement.
GCGGCGTACGCTGGGTCGCCATGAACGTTCCCTGGCTTCCAGCCGCTTGTATTCGCAAGCGTTTCCGCGCGATGCTGAATCTTCGCGTGGACGGCATAGTGCGAAACCTGACAATAGAACGGACGTCCTGCATCAACGCAGTCTTCGATGAATTCGTTGGCCCGCGCGGTGATGGAGAACGCCCGCTTGGGATCTTCTTTCACCGTGGGTCCTTCACTTCCTTCACGATTGCCCGTCGGGCCATCGGACACGTCGAAGCCATGACGCTCTGGCCCACCACCACTGAGGTGCCATTTGCCAAAGTGCGCGGTCCGGTACCCGCCGGAAAGCGTTTTCAGCAGCTCGGGAATTGTGGTGTCCTCGGAGCGAATCTCGCGAGTGTTCTTTCCACCGGGCCGAAGCTTCTGCGAGATCTTCAGTTCGGTGTTGTGTCCGCGGCCCACGATGTCAGTGAATGACAGGCGAGCGCAGGTCTTGCCGGTCAGATTGGCATAGCGGGATGGAGAACAGTTTGGAGCCGGAGAGTAGCCTCGCGGGAAACGCATGCCCGCAGCAGCGAGTCGATCGATATTAGGCGTTCTGTAAAAGTCGCTTTGCGAACTCGGTTGTGACTTGTCCATCGGCGTGCTCAGCCCCGTCCAGCCCTGGTCGTCCGTCAAGATGAAGACGAAGTTGGGACGCTTGGGAAGGTCAAGCGTGATGTTGGCGTCCCGCTCGCAGGTCAATACGCCATCGGTGACCTTCAACTCAGCCATCTGAAGAAATGAAATCTTCTGATGTGGGGTCCGTTTCTCCGCGGGCGGCGACGGATACGGTCGATTCGGTTCGGTGTGGTAGAGAATAAAGGCTCGTTCGCCGACGACGGCCACGCTGGGATGCCGCGCCAAGGTTGCATCTGCGCTGCCTTTTCCTGGGGCTCGCAAGATGCGTTGCTGCTGTGTCCACGTGACCCCGTCGTTTGAATGGAAAACAGCCAATCCATCGTGCGGATCCGTCAGCATCCAAAAGCGATCTTGGAATTCAAAGACGTAGGGCGCTTCCTGATACCCAAACCCCCGATCATCGCTGTTGAGATCACCCGGGCACTTGCCTTGGTTCTCCCATGAAACGAGGTCTGTCGACGTCGCCCACTGAATGCCACCGCCTTTCCCAACCCGATAATAGGCTCGGTATTCCTCACCTACTTTCAGCAGGGACACATCGATTGGATCGGGCTGGTTGAACTGTGGTACCTCAGCCAGCTCCCAGCCATCGATCGGGTCGTTCAGCGGGGCGACGTAATGGCGGATGACGCCAACTCCACCCCAAGGCGGTTTCGCCGAGTCCTTGTAAGTGGCGTACATGTGCAGCTTTTCGTCGGCGACGATCACGCCGGGTGCCCAATGTGTGTTGTCGTTGTCCGCCTGCCCTTTGTGACCATCAAAGGTGCAATAGCCACGGAAACGCCAAGACGCGAGATCAGGCGAGCTGATCACACCGATCGGGGTGCCAACGTAGGTCCCCGTCACCCGCGTTGCACGACGCGCTGTGTAATAGATGAACCATTCCTTTTCATGCGGATTCCAAACGACTTCCGGATCGCATGAGCCGTTGTAGTTCGGATCCGCAAAGAGCGGTTTCGTAATCGCGCCGAAGTCCGTCGGACCATCTGGAATGGCGGGCACATAACGAGCCGCGCCCGTGGTTTGGGAATCTGGTCTTGCCTTCGGACCGTCATCGTTGACTTGGTAGCGAATAACCTTTCCCTGAAGTCGATTGGGAGCCTGATAGTCTCCTGCCGAAGTGCGCGCGTCGTAGCCGACGCTGAGTTGATCAATGGGTTGCACGGGGATCAACCCAGGGGAAGCCTGGTCGATCGTGTCCCCGTCGTTCACCGAGAGCGTCATCTTGTCGGCGGACAAGGTGGCCTTCACTTGAATTGTTCCCGTTGTCGCCTCCTGCCATAGCAAGCTCTTGACCTTCCACTTCACTCGCACAACGAAGGCAGGCTTGCCATCAACAAAATGCAAGGCATAGCCGTGTTGGTTCCCACCTTGGGCGATCGCAACTCCCTGGGGTTTTTCGGAAACAACCGTCACCTCGATCTTCAAGGATCGATTCGCGATCGTTGGCGAGCTGTTCTTTTCCGCTGGTTCTCGTGCAGCTTGAGTCTGGGGCGACCAAATCACGCCAACGCGTTTTGCCCAGTCATTCCAATCGGCGACCATCTGCTTCAGACGCGACGGTTGCGACTCCGCGAGGTCGCGCAGTTCGCAGCGATCGTTGGCCAGGTTGTAGAGCTCCCACTTGATCTCGTGCGGCATGTTCTTGCCGTACACGGCTTTCCAGTCCCCTTGCCGAATCGCGTGGGCCGCTTGGTGGTCAAAGCCAATCGTGCGTTTCGCAAGCTGTTCTCCTTTCATCGCCGGTAACAGGCTGGTTCCTTCCAGTGGCGTCAGCGACGTGCCGTTGAGCTCATTCGGATACGTCGCACCCGCCGCTTCCATCAGTGTCGGCATGATGTCCATCACGTGCGCTGGTTGCCGAATCCATTGATCGGGCTTTCCGATCCCAGCGGGCCAGTGGGCAATGAAGGGAGTGCTGATGCCGCCTTCGTGCGTGAAGTGCTTGTAGAGACGAAAGGGTGTGTTCCCCAAGTTGGCCCAGGCACTCCCATATGACTGATAAGTCCCGCGTCCGCCCGTTTGACGAAGCTCGTCCCCGGTACGAAGGATGGTGGTGCCACGTCGCGAGTATCCGTCGAACCCAAAAGGCCCCCATTCGTAGCAAGCTCCATTGTCACTCAGGAACAGGATCAGGGTGTTCTCAAGATCTTGGGTTTGCTCCAGGTGGTCGACGATGCGACCCACGCCCACATCGACGCCTTCGACCATGGCAGCAAACACCGCCATCCGCCTCGCGAGATCGAGCTGACGATCCTTCTCCAGCGAGTCCCAAGACGGATTCGGTTTGCCCGGGAAACCGTTGGCGATGTCGTCACGATCGACGGGAACCACACTGCGAGGCGAAAGCTGCCAATGCTCCCCATCGATCAAGCCAAGCTGCTTCATGCGTTCGAAGCGTTTCTCACGCAGCGCATCCCAACCGATGCGGTAGGTCTCGTCATACGCGTCTGCGCGATCAGCCGGCGCCTGTACGGGGAAGTGAGGCGAGGAGTGGCTCAGGAAGAGGAGCCACGGCTTCTCTGACCGTTGCGCTTGCTGGATAAACTCGAGTGCGTAGTCATTGAAGACGTCCGTCGCGTAATAATCGTCAACTGGCGGTTCGATTTCTTGGTTGCGACCTTCGGGCAAGCGCATGTACGCGCCCGCATCATATTGGTCTTGCGCGTAGCCGCTCGTGTAGCCGTAAAATTCATCAAACCCGCGTTTGATCGGGCCGGTTTGTTCGTGCAGATGCCATTTGCCAACGTAGTAGCATCCATAACCAGCAGGGCCCAGGACCTCAGCTAGGGTGGCGCATTGATCGTTCAGTTGACCGATGTATCCGGGTCCACGAGTCGGATGCGGGTTCCTGGTCGTGAAGTCGCCGATGCCTGCCTGCGTCGGATACAAGCCAGTCATCAGCGAGGCACGACTGGGGCAGCATCGAGCCGAGTTGTACAGCTGCGTGAACCGAACGCCACTTGCTCCCAATCCGTCGATGTTGGGCGTGTTGATTTCACCGCCGTAACAGCCCAGGTCCGAATAGCCAAGATCATCGGCTAACACCACCACTATGTTCGGCTTTTCCGCCGCCCAGCCCATTGCGGGCAGTGGGATGTAAAAGCAGAACCCCAAGAGCATGCCAGCCATGAGGCGGATGGGGCGTCGAATGAGACTCAACGGAGACCGTCTTGTCCGTGTCAAAGGTCGTCGCGTCATCGACATCACTTGCCGCCCCTGCCGCGAGATCGAGGGACCGGCTGTGGATAGCTTGCAAGGATGGTTTTCAGTTCCGCGACTACCTCGGGATGCTTCGTTGCCAGGTTCTGCGTTTCTAGTGGATCGGACTTGTAATCATAGAGTTCGTATTCTGCTTGCTGGGTGGGGGCCCCCATTGCGTTCCATTCGACCAAGCGAAACCGTTCCGTTCGAATCGCACGCCCTAGCTTCTGTTTGGGGTAAGCGTGGTAGGCATGTCCGCGAACTCGAGCACTCGGGTCCCGCAAGACGGGCACAAGACTGACCCCGTCAATCGGTTGCGGCCCCGTCGGCAGCTCCAGTCCAGCCAGCTCTGCTAGCGTTGGGAAGATATCGACACTCTCAGCGAGTTGCCTCGTCGTCGAACCCAGCTGCGTCACGCCCGGCGCTCGGATCACGATCGGAATCCGATTCGCTTGTTCATAGTTGGTGTGCTTTGTCCAGATGCCTAAGTCACCGAGATGAAATCCATGGTCACCCCACAACACCACAATGGTATTCTCGGCTTGGCCGGAAGCATCGAGTTCGTCGAGGACTTTGCCAATTTGGGCATCGACGTAGCTCGCCGAAGCGTAGTAGCCGTGAATGAGTTTGCGGGCGAGCTCATCGTCGATCGCTGCGGGATCATTCTTATCCGGAACCGGAAAGTAGTTTCGAATCTCGCCGCCGCGTTTTTGCGCCACTTTCGGTGATCCCAAGGGAAGATCGGGATTCGTGGGAAGCTTGAACGCGCTGGCGTCGTAAATCTCCCAGTACTTCTTGGGCGCGCAGAAGGGCAGGTGCGGGCGAGCAAAGCCGCTGACGATGAAGAACGGCTCGTCCCGGTCCTTGGCGGCTCGCAGTCGACGGATCGTCTCATCCGCGACGCGGCCATCAGCATAGGCATCATCCTCAACGTCTGGATGCTCGAAAGCGGCGCCACGTGGCAGGGAGTTCATGCCGCCCGGCGGCGCCTTCACGTTTTGGAACATGGCCTCTTCGCGCGTCAGCTTGCCATCGGGTTTGGAAGCGGGATCGGCGTACTCGATCACCTTCTCCTTGAAGTGAGGTACCGAGAACGATTGGGGATCCCCCTGGTTTCCATGGCCGATGTGAAAGACCTTGCCAAGCGATTCCGTTCGATAACCGTGGCGCGCGAAGTACTGCGGCATCGTGATCGCGTCGGGGACAATCTGCCTCAGTGGGCTACCGAGTCCATAGAGTCCCGTCGAAGTGGAATGCGAGCCGAGCATCAGCGTATACCGCGACGGGGCACAGACGGCCTGATTGCAGTAGGCGAGTTCAAAGCGAGTGCCGCTATATGCCAAACGATCGAGATGAGGCGTCTGCGCCAAGGTGTCACCGAAGCTACCCATCGCGGGCTTCAAATCGTCGACCAAAATCAAAAGAACATTGGGACGCTCAGCTGCGGCCACAGAAGATCCCCAAAACATCAGGCAAACCGCGATGGCCGGACTCATTTTCAAGGGGCGGATGAATGTGAGAAAGTTCAACATCAAGTCTTCATCGTGAGGTAAGAGTGACTACGCGGGAGACCGGCATCCAAGGTTCTTCACAAAAAAAGGCAATCAACCAGACATTGGCTCCGATTATCGGCACGCGAAGCCACATTGCCATGCGATGGAACGCAGTCAGCCTTTGATATATTTCATAGTGGTTAGCAACCGACCTAGCGAGAGGGGCCGAACTGCGTTGCTCTCCTGAATTCACCCGGGGTGACTTCCATCAGGCGCTTGAAGACCACGTACATGTACTCCGGGTTCTCGAAGCCGCTCATCACTGCAATCTTCTCCGTCGTAAGATCCGTCTTGGTCAGGAGATCACAAACCCGGGCCACCTGAACGCGTCGGATTTCCTGCTGGGGTGTCCGTTGGATGTATTTCCGGAATCGTCTCTCGAGAGTTCCTCGTGAAGTTGGAACGCTCTTCGCGACGTCTTCCACGCAGATTCCATGGCAGGCGTTTTCACGAATGAATTGGATTGCCCTGGCGACTTCGTGATTGTCAATGGCGACGATATCAGTCGACTGCCGCACCGCGATCCCGATGGGCGGAACGATGATTGTGTCTGCGTGCCCTTCCTTTCGCATCATTTGGGCTAGGACACTGGCGGCGTGGTAGCCCACCGCCGACGCATTGGGGATGACGCTGGTTAAGGGAGGCGCGCAGAACTGACAAAGCAGCTCATCGTTGTCCGCGCCGATCAGCGCAACTTCTTCCGGGACGGAAAGCCCCTGCGAGATGCAAGCATCCAAGAGCTGCCTGGCCCTCACATCATTGCAGGCCATGATGCCGACCGGCGGCGTTAAGGATGCAAGCCATTGGCCCAGCTGTTTCTGTTCGTCTTCCCAGTCCAGTAGGGCATTTCCTATCCATGGTGAGTTGAAGAATTCACAACTGAAGCCAGCGGACTCGATGCACTCGGAGAAGCCCGTTTCGCGGCGCTGCGACCAGTGCTCACCCGAAAAGCCGCAGTACCCGAATCGACAGAAGCCACGCTCACGCAAATGCCTGGCCGCTTCGCGGCCAATGGCAACGTCATCCGAACGCACATGCGAGGGCATGGATGATTCGTAACGGTCTGTCAAATTCACGAACGGAACGTCCGCCGCCTGCATCGCATCCAACAACTTGGCAGACGCGATCCTGGAGATGATCCCGTCTCCCTTCCAGCCCTTAATCCATGCCGGCACTTCGCCGAACAGATCCCACTGCTGAAAGACCATCAGCCAATTGTCATGCGTGCGGACGTAGCGTCCGATCCCCTCAAGGACTTGGCGCCCGTAACCACTCGACGTTTCGACAATGACCGCGATCCGCTGACGCTCTTTCATCGACTGGCGGGGATCCAAATTACCCCAGCGTACGCGGCGCGAATCATCCCGCCATGCAAACAAGCGTCGCATGGCTTAGACATGTTGTCACTCCGCGGCTGTTCCGTCGCAGCCCAAGATTCGGCTCCTGTCGTCTTGAGAGCTGCTGAAACTTTCAGCAAGCCGAAACTCTTGGCGGCTTACTCATAACCCGACGCGTTAGCGAGGCGTGATTTGACATTGATGCAGTTTAGAAGGTGTCCTCGCTGACACTTCGGGTTGTGATTTTGATTTAATCGACAACCATCTGGCGAGTTTCGCTACGCAAGAACCAAGTTGAGATGCAAAGGCGGGGAGGTCAGATGCCGGGCCCGCTAGTTCGCTACTCGATTCTGTGGCCATGGCAAGACGTTTGACTGTGCAGCCCAGTCTGTCCACTGCCGCCTCATTCGTCGGACCAAGTCCGGATGATCCGATGCCGCGTTCTGCGTTTCCGTACGATCCAAACTCATGTCGTACAACTCCCAATTTTCGTCTTGCGTGGCATTGAGCGAGACGAGCTTCCAGTTGCCAACGCGAATCGCGGAATGCTTTTCATGTTCCCAGTAAAGCGTTCTCTGCAGGTTCTTTGAACGGTCGCGCATGCTCGCGACCAGCGATTGTCCAGCCAGTGGCTTGATCGGCTGACCTCCGACTTCACTCGGATAGTTCGCTTCGGCTACATCAACACACGTTGCCATCAGATCAACCACATGGCCAACTTGGTGCGTGAGTCCTCCGCCTTCCGTGATCACCTGGGGCCAGTGTGCGATCAAGGGTGTGGCGATGCCACCTTCGTGGACCCAACGTTTGTGCAGCCGAAACGGTGTGTTGGACGCGTTTGACCAAGTCTCTCCTTGGCTGCTCGACCGCCCGGACTGTTTCCGCCAATCGGAAAAGGTGCTCGAACCATTCTTTTGCCACTGATACCCGAACATGCCGCCTTCCGCACAGCAGCCATTGTCAGACAAAAACAACAGCAGAGTGTTGTCGAGTTGGTTCAACTCCCGAAGCTTGGCAACGATTCGCCCGATGTTCTGGTCCATCCGCTCGATCTGAGCGGCGTAGATTTCGCGGCGAAAACCTGACTCACGCTTCTCGTCGCTCGAAAGCGTCTTCCATTCCGGACACTCCGAAGGAGGCAACTCCGTAGCGGCCGAAATCAACCCCATCTCTTTCATTCGCCTCAGCTTCTCAGCTCGCAGCGTGTCCCATCCACTTGCAAACGCTCCCCGGAAGTTCGCAATGTTCTCATCCGGTGCCTCGAGTGGCCAATGCGGTGCGTTGTAGGCCGTGTACAAAAAAAACGGACGGTCATCCTTCGCAGCTTCGTCCAAGTACTCGAGCGACCAATCGGTGAACACATCCGTTGTGTACCACTCCTGGTCGGGATGCAGCGCATTGCTTGGGTCCGCGGTCGGCGGGATCACCAGCGTCTCGTTGTGATAAACCGGGCATCCACGAAGAACCTTGAAATAGCTATCCACATGAATGTGGATCCCGTAGAAGTGCTCGAAGCCGCGATCGGTTGGCCATTGCCCTTGGCGATGACCCACGTGCCATTTGCCCGTCATCATCGTGCGATAGCCGGCCTCACGAAGCACCTTCGCCATGGTGACGCACTGGTCATTTAGATAGGGGTGATATCCAGGCCCTTTGTCTCCGTAGACCATGTGCCCCAAACCCGCTTGATGCGGATACAAGCCGGTCAACAACGAGGCTCTGGTCGGGCAACATCGCCCGGTGTTGTAGAACTGGGTGAAACGCAGTCCACCGTCAGCCAGGGCATCGATATGGGGCGTTGGAATCTCTCCGCCGTAGCAGCCAACGTCGGAGTACCCCATATCATCGGCCATGATCAGAACGATGTTTGGTCGAGTGGCTGAATCGGCTTTTGCCTCCGTAAAAAACAGGGTCTGTGTTAACAGGCACGCAACCGCTATGAGGATCGGGGTAGCTGTTCTGGGTAGCAGATGACGTGGGAATATCCTACGGCGACCGGCCCGCGTCACGGCAAGGGACTGAATCATGTTGAATCCCATTCTTATGAATG
>JBCCYK010000085.1:0-23803 GCA_039189905.1 Planctomycetota bacterium | reverse complement strand
GCAAGGAATCGCGCATTGCCTCAAACCAACCGTGAGCAAACGCAATCGGATTCCAAGCAGAGTTGGATCGATCCGGTCACGCTTTTGCGAATCAGGAACCTCCAATTGCGTGCCAAGACGGTCGTCGAGGGTTTCTACAACGGCTTGCACCGGAGTCCGACCCACGGTGTGTCCATCGAATTCAGTGAGTATCGACCGTATACCCCTGGCGATGATTTGCGCAACCTCGACTGGAAGCTTTACGCCCGTACGGACCGCGACTACATCAAGAAATTTGAAGACGAGACCAATCGTCGGTGCCACTTGATCCTGGATCAAAGCCGATCGATGGAATACGGCTCGCTCCCGCATACGAAAATGCGGTACGCGGGCACGTTGGCTGCAACGTTGGCCTATTTCTTGTCCGACCAGCGAGACAGCGTCGGCATCATGACGTTTGACGAGCGTATTCGCGAGGTCGTCCCGTCGCGCAGGCGTCATGGGCAGTTGCGTCAGATTTTGGCGTCGATCGAAAGGGAGCCGTCTGGCAAATCGACCGATCTGAACACACCGCTGAAAGAGATCGCGGCTCTCGTCCGACGGCGTGCGTTAGTGGTTGTCATCTCCGACTTCTTGGCACCCGCCGAAACGCTGCGGACGCCGCTTTCATTCCTTCGCAGTCGCGGGCATGAGGTGCTGTGCCTTCGCGTGCTGGACCCCGAAGAAGTGGCGTTCGATGGCGAGGAGGCGACCATGGTCCATGACCTGGAATCAGGGCGACGCATTTACGTTGATCCGGAGTCGGCACGTGACGAATACCAACGGCGTTTCGAAGGACACGCGACCGAGCTGCAGACGATTTGCCATGACTTGGGCATCGCCTGGTACCCGATGACGACGGACGAAGCCCTCGAGGACGCCATCATGGAACTGATCGCCGCGCGACAACGTCGCGATGCGAGCAGTAGTCGCGGCTCATCCATGCGAGATTCCCATCGCAATGTTGGCAGCGAAGTTGCCAGCTCCCGTGATTCGGCCGGGTCGGGAGTGGTTGCGACATGACGTTCTTGGCACCGCTTTACGCACTGGGAGCCTTTGCGTTGGTGGCCCCGGTCCTCGCTCACTTGATTCGACGTCAACCACGTGGGTCACGGCCCTTCAGTTCACTGATGTTTTTGCAGCCGACACCGCCTCGCTTGACGCGTCGCAGTCGACTGGATCAATGGCCGCTCCTGCTCTTGCGTTGTCTGATACTGCTTTTGATCGCGATCGCATTCACACGGCCGCTCTGGCGGCATGCGGCGTTGACCGATGAGCAGGTTTCGCCACGACAATTGGTTCTGGCAATCGACACCAGCGCAAGCATGCGGGACGCCAATGTGTGGGCCGATGCCGTCGGGCATGCCAAAGCGAGGATTGCTGCTCTTGATCCGGACGACCACGTGGGATTGGTCACGTTTGACCGCGAAGCACGGGTTTCCGTCACCTTGAGCGATTCACGAAGTGGTTTCGAGTCCCAAAACCTGGTCGTGACAACACTCGACACACTCCGGCCCTCTTGGGAGAAGACCAGCCTCGCCGACGCTTTGTTGGTGACGCTCGAATGCTTCGCCGGCGCGACGCGCGATGAGGCCACATCGACTCGAAAACAGGTGATTCTGATCAGTGATATGGCCGACGCAGGCCTGACCGAACGTGTCGCGTCCATCGCCTGGCCCGAAGAAATCCCGGTCGACGTTTATCGCCCCCAAACCACGGCGACCGGCAATGCCTTTGCGCAGGTGTTGCCCGATGAGGCGTCGACGGACCAAGAAAGCGTTCTGAACCCAACGATTCGTGTCCGCGTCACTCAGAGCCCATCCAGTGAATCAGACCGACTTTCATTAAGCTGGCGTGGATCTTTGGCTGAGTCAGGCGTTGACCAACCCGGCAACGGGCAGACCGCACCGTGGCAGTCCTTTCAGCTACCGGCAGGTCAGTCTCGGATCTTGCAGGTGCCCTTTCCGGTCGCCGAGCAAGCTGCAGGTGCCGGTACTAGCTCGGCCTCGCAAGGTGCGACGCTTGCCTTGTCCGGGGACGCGACGCTCTTTGACAATCAACTGTTTGTTTGCCAGACGCCGCCCCTGCCTCAGAAGCTCTTCGTTCTGACCGCTGCGGATCCTGACGACAGCCAAACGTCGCTCTTTTACCTGCAGAGCGTGCCACTCGATTCTGTTTCACGCACAATCGCAATTGAGTTGATTGCAGGCGATGATGAGGCAGCCTCCAGCGCCATGCGTTTGCCGATCGAAACGACTCCATTGGTCGTCTTCGATCGCAAGCTTGCTGACACGGAAGCGAAACGACTTCACGACTACGTAGAAAATGGAGGACGTGTTCTCGCGTTGTTATCGTCCCCGGAGGTAGCCGCCGGTGTTGTCGACTCGGTCAACCTTCTTTCTGAGTCGGTGGGTGACAGCGACGCGAACCTGACGGTGACGGAATCGACACGCGATGATTACGCGTTGTTGTCTGGACTCGATTATCAGTCACAGCTACTCAGCCCTTTTGCCGGCTCGCAGTACAGCGACTTTTCCAAGATCCGTTTCTGGTCCCATCGACGGCTTGGCAACGTCCGTCGGCCGTGGCAGACGCTCGCGGAGTTCGACGCGGAACCGGAGATGGAATCCGGTTCCGGGGCATATCCCGCAATCATCCAACGTCGCCTTGGCAAGGGGATGCTGTGGGTGATGGCCGCCGGCTGGCAACCCGAGGCAAGCCAACTCGCCTTGTCGAGCAAGTTTGTGCCTCTCATCCTCGGGTTGGTTGGCCCGCCGCCGGCCATGGATAACGGCGGCGTCGAAGTTGGGGACCCCATTCCCGGCTCGGAGGCAACCGGCACGCGTGTGGTTTCCGCAAGCGGCGATGTTGTCCCGTCTTCAAAGGAAGGGAAGGCGGTGAGGATCTCCCGCCCCGGTATCTATCGCTTGGACAAACAGCAAGCATCGTCGGAATCCAGCGTCGCTCCCGAGCGTTGGTTCGCCGTCAATGTGGCTGCCAGTGAATCTGCAGCGGAGGCCGTCGACAACGCGCTCCTTGAACGCGCGGGCATCCCACTGGGAAGCTTGCCCGACGCAAAAACTCTGGCGGACCAACAGCGGCAAAAACGCGACCGTGAACTAGAACAGGCACAGAAGCTGTGGCAGGGCCTTTTGGTGGCTGCCTTGTTGTTGTTGGCTGTGGAGGCCTACTGGTCGATGCGAAGTGCCCGGACGGGCATGGGAAGCAAGCAAACAGACATGGAGACAAACACGATGGAGCCCGCGACATGAGCCAGGCCGAAATAGGACCCATCCAGCTTCCGACGCCGACGAAGGCCCCGTCGATCGACCTCGATCGCGTTCTCGGCAAGGTGCGTCGTCAGTTGTGGCGTGAGCGTTGGTGGTGGCTTTGGACAGGGATCACGCTCGCGCTGGCGTTCATGGGGCTCGCCTTACTCGGGGATGTCAGTGAAGGCCGGATGCCACGCGAACCGGTGCTCGGTTCACTGTTGATCCTATCGGGGCTCGGTGCCGTCATCGCCGTGATTGCCACGCGGACGGGACTTCACAATCCTCACGACATCGCCAACCGCTTGGAAAAACGTTTCCCGGCACTGAATCAGCGTCTCTTAACGGCCATGGATCATGAGAAGGCGGGCTCCTCCAACTCGTTCTTCGTGCGACAGCTTCACCGCGAGATCGCCCACCACCATTCGTCGGAGCCTTGGTCTGGGATTTCTCCGCGCTGGCTGGCGCGGATGGGGACGGCATCGGGCCTGGTCAGCACCTTGTTCTTGTGTGGCGTCGGCTACGCAGTCATGCGTACGCCCGTGCGCTCGCTCGGTCTCGCTCGCTTATCAGAAGCGGTGACTGCAATTGAGATCGATCCGGGCGACGTTTCCCTACCCCGTGGCGGGCACCTGGTCATCACCGCTCGACTGCCGGATGCTTGGCCGCGCGATGAAAAAATCGATGTCACCCTGCAATGTCAATCTCAGCAGGGCGCCATGGATCAACGACCGATGACACAAAACTTGGACGACCCGATCTACGGCATCGCATTGAGCAACATCCAACAGTCGTTCCGCTATTCGGTTTTGGCGGGAAACGGAACATCGGAAACCTATTCGGTCGACGTTTTTGAATTTCCCGAACTCGTGCAGGCGGACGTGGAGCTTGATTTTCCACAGTACACCGGCATGGAGGACCGACGCGTGGAAGACACGCAGCGTGTGTCCGTTGTGACCGGCACCGACCTGACATGGACGTTGCGTTTAAACAAGCCCGTCGCCGAGGCGACCTTGCAAACGTCCGATGGCAACACCATCCCGCTGTCCCTGCAGTCAGACCGAGCCATCTTGGAAACACGCGTCGCTGAATCCATGGATGCAACGCTTCGCCTCGTGGATTCGGATGGGCGAACCAACACGGCCTCGCCACGCTTCCGAATTCGCATGCTGGAGAACAACCCGCCCAAAATCGAGTTGCGTCCAGCATCGGATCTCACGGTATCGCCCTTGGAAGAGTTTCAGGTGGCCGCAACAGTCACCGATGACTTTGGCATCGCGCGCTCGGGCTTGACCTATCGATTCTCTGGCGGTGAACCCGTTGAAGTGGGTCTCGGCCCTGTACAAACAACGTCTGCGACTGCGGGTGCGAAGAAGCAGCCCCTGCAGCATGACTTTTCCATGGAGTCTTTGGAGGCACGCGCCGATCAATTGCTGTCCTACTACATTTGGACCGAAGACGTGGGGCCGGACGGCCAACCGCGACGCACGCAAAGCGACCTGGTCTTTGCCGAAGTGCGTCCCCTGGAAGAGATCTATCGGGAAGGTCAGCCGCCACCGGGCGGCCAAGGGCAATCGCAGTCTCAATCCGGTCAGCAAGCCGAACAGTTGGCCGAATTACAGAAACAGATCATCAGTGCGACCTGGCGTTTGGTTCGCAACTCCGAGAACCGGCGGTCCGATCCTGAATCAAACGACGATCCGATGGGTGCGGACGTGCAAGTTGTGCTGGGAAGCCAACAACAGGCAGCCGCCCAACTGGAGGAGCTGCTTGGCGAACTGGAGGACGAGACCTCCCTGGCACACGCACAGGAAGCGGGCCAGGCGATGCAGTCTGCGATCAAAGCATTGACATCCGCCGTGGTGGCGTCGACGCAGAGACCCGCTTCGCTTGGCGAAGCGATTCGTTTCGAAGAAGCCGCTTATTCGGGTTTGCTCCGATTGCGGGCTCGCGAGTTTCAAGTCACGCGGAGCCAAAACCAACGGTCCTCGCAGGGTAGCGCCAGTGCACAGCGACGCCAGAAACGGTTACAGAACTTGGAACTAGAACAGGACGAAAGTCGATACGAAACGCAGCAGCAAGCTCAGGAGGCCACGCCCGAAGATCCGGTCGAGCAACAACAACGTCAGATCCTCAACCGGTTGCGGGAGCTCGCACAGCGGCAAGAGGATTTGAACGAAGAAATCGCGGCCGTCCAATCCGCACTCGAAACCGCTGAGGACGAAGAGGAAAAGGAAGAGATCCGTCGCCAGCTGAAGCGACTGCGGGAACAGCAGCGTGACATCATGCGCGAGCTGGATGAGACGCAGGAACGTGTTCAAGAAGCACAGCAACAAGAACAACAGTCATCCCAATCAACGTCGTCGCAGGATCCTTCTTCCTCTCAAAGTCAATCGCAGGGTCAGGCACGGCAAGAACGCGGGGAACAGTTGCAAGAGGCTCTGGAGCAACTGCAAGATTCGCGTCGTAACGCCCAGGAATCGGCCGACGCCTTGGAAGAAAACGACGCTTCGCGAGCGCTCACGTCCGGGCGACGAACCCAAGAATCGCTTGAGGAATTGAGAAATGAATTGCAACGTCAAACCGCAGAGGGTTATCGCCAGGCAGTCGAGAGCTTAGCGGAGCAGGCGGAGCAATTGCTACGCGACGAACAGGCCATCGGTGAGCGGCTCGCCGAGATGGATCAGCCCGGTGACACCGCGGGATTGCGTGGGGACGGTCGCCGCGATGAGTTACAACAACAACTGCAGGACCAAGCCGAAACGTTGGAATCGCTCCAAGAGTCGCTGCGCGAAACCGTGGAGGAGGCCGAGGAGGCACAGCCGCTGTTGGCCGACAAGTTGTACGAAGCACACGGCGATTCCATGCGAAGCGAGACCACGGAACGGCTGAGGCAGGCCTCTCAGTGGCTTCAACGGGGGTTCGATGCGCAGGCCGGGCAGTTGGAATCCACCGCGCGCGAAAACATGAAGGCGCTGAACGCGCAGCTTCAGCAGGCACGCCAACTGGTGGTCGACGATGACACCGAATCGCTCAATCGCGCTCTCACTCAACTGGATCGCTTGAACGAATCCCTGCGACGCGAGATCGCAGAGAACCGACCATCCGACACGCAAGGAGAGTCAACATCGCCGTCAGAGCCACCGGGACAGCAATCCGATCGATCCGATTCGGGTCAGCGGACACCTGATCAAGAAGAGGCTGATCAACAGGCGGCGGGGCAACCGTCACGGGATCAACAGCCGAATACACCCAGCCAGGATTCACCCTCGGCAGAACCATCTGGAGCCTCGCCCCAATCAAATTCGCAACAAAGTGGCCGGGGCCAAGCCAGCTCGCAACAAGAGCCACAAAGCAACCCAGATCCTGGCCGTAACAACGGTCCATTGGGTCAAACGAGTTCTTCACCGGGCCAAACAAACTCTTCACCGGGCCAAACAAACTCTTCACCGGGCCAAACAAACTCTTCACCGGGACTGCGCGGCGGCGAGCGACAAGCCTCTCCGTCGGCCGCTCAAGTTCCCACCGGCCCCCAAGACTCCGGTGGACCGGTTTCGCCTTTGACCGGAGATGGCTTCCTGGATTGGTCCGACGGCATGCGTGACATCGCGGAGCTGGTCGGCGATCCCGAATTGCGAGCGGATGCCGAACGCATTCGCGGTCGCGCTCGTGAAGCTCGGATTGAATACAAACGTCACTCAAAAGAGCCCCAATGGGATCTGATGGAAGAGATGCTCGTGGAGCCATTAGACGAATTGAAGAAGCGCGTCACAGCCGAGCTGCTTCGGCGTTCCGCACGCAAAGACGTCCCTGTGGCGATTGACCGTGATCCGGTACCGGAAGCGTTTCGTTCGGCCGTGTCACAATACTATGAACGTATCGGTGGAGGTCAGTGATGCCTCCCGCGACGGCGATGCCTACCGCAAATGGCGACGTATCGGTTTCGCTTTCCAATGCCAAGATCCTTTGGCAAGCCTCAGAGCTATTGCCAGTCGTGATTGCGGGCGGTGTTTGTCTGCTTAGTTGGATCGTGTTGTGCCACTGGCGATCACGTCCTCGACGGGGCTTCGCTCATATCGCGTTGCTTGCCAGAATCGCGGGAATCGTGCTTCTGTTGGCGTGTTTGCTGCAACCGAATCGCGTGCAGGAGCGGCCTCGACCCCAAGCAAACCTGTTTCCGATCGTGGTGGACGAAAGTACCTCGATGACAGCATGGGGCGCGGAGTCTCAAGCGACCGAACGGCAGTTGCGAGAGTTGCTATCGGCGCAAAGTAGTTGGCGTGTCGCTCTGGGACAGCTTTTTGACGTGCGTTCCTACACGACCGCGCGACAGCTCAATCAGATTGCCGATTACGAGTCATTGGAGCTCAGCGCCAACGCCTCATCCTTGGGCGCGGGTTTGCAAATGCTGCAGAGTCGCTTCTCGGAGCGACCGGTCGCGGGCGTTTTACTGTTCACGGATGGGAACGCCACCGACCCGGAACGATTCGCGGAACTGCTTGCAGGCACATCAAACGGGTCATTCCCCATCTACCCGGTCCTTCCCGAAGCGTCGAACGCTTCCTTTGATATGCGTGTGGGATCCGTGACCGTCACCCAAACTGATTTTGAATCGGCACCCACCACGCTTACGGCCGAGGTTTTTGCCAACGGCGGCGACCGGGCGGAGTATTTGCCGGATTGCAAAGCGATCTTGATGGGCCCCGATAGCAATGTGGTGGAAGAACAGAACATCCGTTGGACCGCAGCGTCACCCGCAGATATCGACGTGGGGGCCGAAACCCGCGGTGAATGCACGTTTCGCTTCCGCCCCGACGCGGCTGGGATGCAATTCCATCGCTTGGTCGTCAGCCACGCGGGTGATCTGGCGTCGCTCAAACGAATCCTGGCCCAGGGTGAACGGATTCAGCGAGACACCCCCAGCGAACATGAGATGACCTTGGTCAATAACCAACAGGATGTCCTGGTGGATCGTGGCGGAGGGCCCTATCGCATCTTGTACATCGCTGGCCGCCCCAACTGGGAATTCAAGTTCCTTCGTCGCGCCATGGCATCGGATGCGGAAGTGGAATTGGTGGGTCTGCTGCGGATCGCTCGACGCGAGCCCAAATTCAGCTTCCGAGATTCGTTCGGCGGCAATACGAATCCACTCTTTGCGGGCTTGGGAGACGACGACGAGGAAACCGCTGAGCAGTACGACGAACCGGTGTTAGTTCGCTTCGGCGTGGAAGACGACGAGGAACTACGCGATGGTTTTCCAAAAACGGATGAGGACTTGTTTCGTTACCACGGCCTTGTGATCGACGATTTGGAGCCCGATTTTTTTACCGCGGATCAGATGGCTCTCCTGCGGCGGTTCGTCAGCGACCGCGGCGGTGGTATGTTGCTGCTCGGGGGCGAAGAGTCCTTCGACGCCAATGGGTTCGCGCGGTCCGTATTGGGGGAGCTTTCGCCGGTCTATGCGCCCAAACGAAGCCAAGCTGCCGCAGAGTCCACACCAGCGAGATTGGTGCTGACCCGCGATGGCTGGCTCCAACCGTTCGCCCGCCTGCGTCGGAACCGCAGTTCGGAAGAACAGCGGATCTCGGCGCTGCCTCCGGTACGCCTGATCAATCCGGTCGGGCAAAGCAAGCCAGGTTCCGTCACGCTGATGAGCGCGGAGTCCGCCGCGAGCGGCGCTATGGACAATGCAGCCCCGGTCCTCGTAGCACAGCGTTTTGGTCGCGGACGAACGATGGCCATGCTGGCGGGAGATCTCTGGCGTCACACCATGCGTCGCCCGGTCACGCGAGCCGGAGCAGCCGGCTCAGCGGACGGAGTGCAACGCGATGACGCTGCCCGTGCGTGGCGCCAAACACTTCGCTATGTCATTGGTGATACGCCCCAGCCAATTGAGTTGACGACGGACGATGAGGCAGGAGAAGGTCAGTTTGTCGACGTCAACATCGAAGTTCGCGATGATTCGTTTCGCTCGGTCGACGACGCAATCGTGAAGCTGGAAGTCACAGCACCCGATGGGCAAACATTCTCAATGGTCGGGCGGCCCTCCGAAAAGCCCGGCCGCTTCACTTGCCGCGTCTGGGCCAGCCAATCCGGGTCCACGATGTTGAGCGGAGCCTATCGCTTGGCGGCCAAGGCCACAGCGCGTGACGAAAGTGCATTGGGGGCGGCTGAGGCCGGTTGGGTTGCAGATCCCGATGGCCGCGAATTGGCTTCCTTGGCTGTTAATCGAGACGCGTTGGCGTCGCTGGCGGAAGCGTCGGGTGGACGCATCATTCGCAGCGATGAATTGGATGACTTTGTAAGCGGATTGGCTTCGCAGGACTACCCAGTCATGGAAACGCACGTGTTTCCACTGTGGCACGCGCCCTGGGTGATCGCCGCAGCTTTGCTGCTCCTTTGTTTTGATTGGGGGATCCGTCGATGGCTGGGGATGGCATGAAGAACACCAGCCGCAGATGGGTTGCGACGCGATCGCCACGTTCCCTGCTTTGTCGCGTTGGGTTGATGCTGACCATCGGTCTGTTTGCGCGACCCGTTGTGTGGTCCGCGGATGCAGTCGATGTCATTTTGGTTGTCGGCGCACCGGGGGAGACTCAATATGGCGCCCTGTTTCAACAAGCCGCTGAACGCTGGCAAAGCTGGGCGAGGGATCAATCGCTGCCGTGCCTATGGATTGGCCCGAATGAGTCGGAGACGCCCGACACCACGGAGGGAACCACCACGCTCTCAAGTTCCGAGGGCACGGAGCCTGCATCGGAACCAAAAGAATCCCTCGAATTGAGTGACCGCGAGTTGCTCAAATCGACGCTTGAGGAATCGCTCGCGGTGAACACTTCACCCGGTTCAGTTCCGCTGTGGGTCGTACTGATGGGACACGGCACATTCCGCAACGCTGAAGCCCGTTTCAACCTGGTGGGACCCGATGTTTCGGCGAATGAGCTCAGCGTTTGGTGCGCCAAGACGAGGCGGCCCTTGGTCGTGATCAACGGCGCGTCCGCCAGCGGTCCCTTCATCCCCGCGTTGTCCGGTGAAAACCGCGTCATCGTGACGGCGACCCGCGATGGTCAGGAGGACAACTTTGCTCGCTTCTTTGATGCGATCTCAAAAACACTGCAATCTGAGACGGCAGACTTGGATCACGATGACGCAATCTCAGTGCTCGAAGCATTCGTGGCCGCCAACCAAAGCGTGGAAGAGTTCTATCGACTCGATGACCGCCTCGCCACCGAGCACGCCTTGATCGACGACAACGGAGACCGCTTGGGCACGCCAGCGGAGAGTATCAAACGAGCGTTTCACTCCGATGGACCGGTCGACGTCAAATGGGACGGCAGTTTTGCCGCCAAGCAGATTCTGACCGAGTTTGGCCAACATGCTGCCTTGACCATCGAGCAACGCGAGCAAAGAGAGAAATGGGAATCTGAACTCGCCACCTTGCGAGCAAAGAAGGCGACGCTGGAGGAAGGCGAATACTTCCAACGTTTGGAGCGAATTCTGGTCCCGTTGGCATTGCTCTACGCAGATGCGGAGTCCGAACGTGACTCGAAGGCAAATCGGACTCGCTGACTGAGTTCGCTTGCCCGCCAGGCAATCAGTCGACCCGCGTCGCGATCCACCAAGCGGGGCCACCCAAACCCGATCTCTCGATTTAAGGAGCCATCATTCCGCGATCAGCTCGAGTTCCACCAGCCGACTAAGGAATTCAGGGCGTGACTGGAAAACAGCCTGGCGATTGCGAGACCGATCCAAACCCACCAGTGTCTTCAGATCGGGCATGATGACGCTGTCCCAGGCTGCCAGGTCCTCGGGGCGCACGGAACCGTAGTAAAACGCCTGCGAGTTGTAGGGCGTGGGCACATAACCGCCGACGATCGCGACATCCAGATTCGGCGTGATCACGGCCTCCATCCCCAACGACCACAGGCATGCATTGACATAAAACCTTCGGGTGCTCTCGTCGATCATGTCCTCGCTGGCACCAAAGGAGGCGTAAACGGACCGAGCTGACCGTGTGTTGCCAGAAGGTGCCACGTATTGGGATCGTGTCCAAGCGCCACAGACAGGTGGTTTTTCATCGTTGCGTTCATCACTGGGCCCAAATGTATTGAGCACCAAGACATCCATCAGAGGAGTCGCGTCGGCGGGCGGCTGTGACTTGTAGGCGCCCGAATAAGCGTGAACCTGACCGACACCACGAAGCATGGGATGATCACCGGCCATCGCGTTCGCAACGATGCTGCAGCCCATGACGTGGTTCTTGCCGTAGTGGCTCTGTCCCCGCTCCTTCTCCCAAGTATTCCCAAAGACCTGCTTGCCCAAGCCACCCGAGTAGTCGTCTCCCTTGTAGTTGAAATTCAGTTTGGCCCACTGGCCCTTCTGGCCATTGAAGCAGTGCGTGGAAGTCCGCACGCCGACGATGGGCCCCCCACGCTCCAAGTAGTCGACCAGTGGCTGAACCTGGTCGTCGGGCAAGTTCATGAAACGCGTGAAAAAGAAAACCAGATCCGCATCTTCCAATGCGGACATCCCTGGCAAATTCTTGGCTCCTGGATGAATGAAGCCGTCATCGTTGATTCCAAATAGCACGGTGCATTTGAAGCCGTGATGCTTGGCCAGAATCTTAGCCAGCAAGGGACAGCTCTGTTCAGAGCGATACTCATGGTCATTGGCGATGAACACGATGTGTTTTCCCGTGCCAATACCCTCCTCACCCTCGTAGACCAGGGATTCGGCTTGCGTCATCACAGACGCGAAAAAGCAAAGGTAGACGGCGAGGGCACAGGGAGTATGGGGCAGATTCATGGTTGGTTGGGATCGTCAGATGGAGTTTGTGGGGCAGACACCGTGCGAAAAACCGGCGCCTAGAATAGTCGATCCACCAGGCACCGCGTCGCGCCCCGTCGTCCCTGGAGCAAAGCAAACTCCCGGCAACCATGCCGCGTCCGCAGGAATCGGCATGCCTGGTTTGAATTGGTGAGTCGGATCAGCGCTTCCAGCCTGGATTCCGCATCGACAACCGGTCATCCCTCGCAAGAACGGGCTACAGAACCAGCGTTTCGTGAGCCAACGGGGGCATTTCGAAGTGTGCCTCCAGCGCAAAAAAAACCACGCCACCGGTGACCCAGGTGACGTGGTTGGCCAAGTTGCTTGTCAAGCAGCCGCTGAGCGGACTGCCGTCGGGAATTAGCGAGACTTCTTCTTCGCTCGCTTCTTGCTTGCCTTTTTCTTTTTGGCAGCTTTCTTCTTGGTCGCCTTCTTCTTCTTGGCGGTTTTCTTGGCGGCTCGCTTCTTGGTCGCCTTCTTCTTCACCGACTTCTTCTTCGCAGCTCGCTTCACGCTCTTCTTCGCAGCGCGTTTTTTCGCGGCACGTTTCTTAGCGGTTTTCTTGGCTGCACGTTTCTTTTTCTTGGCCACATCTTCCTCCACGAGAAAGGAATGGTTGGCGAGTCCTTGTGACTTACTACGCCGCGATCAAAACACGTGGAAGATCGACAAGATGAATTGCGATCACGCCCTTGAACGCATGCGTCGGAAGCCACCGGCCACGGCTCACCAACACTCGTTGGTAGTCAATCGAAACGCTCAAGATGATCCACATCCAAACGAACGCAACAATTAACCGTTAACACATGCGCGTCACTTTACGCGTTTGCGCAAATTTCGCAACATCTTTTCCACAAAAATAGCCCGTTGAAAGCAAAGATTTTTTGGACATCGTTTGGCGACCTCGGACACGCGCGCTGACGAAACTCGCGCGCTAACGAAACAAGCGTTCCAATGTCAGTCCGTTCACAAGCCAATCCATACGGTG
Source organism: Planctomycetota bacterium (assembly GCA_039189905.1). Taxonomy (GTDB): domain Bacteria; phylum Planctomycetota; class Planctomycetia; order Pirellulales; family Pirellulaceae; genus Rhodopirellula. The sequence goes on along the minus strand of JBCCYK010000085.1, from coordinate 10,702 downwards.
GCATCACCGCCCATCGATCATGCAACGTATCCGAGCGCTCAACGATACGGGCTGTTGAGCATCTGGTAATTGCCCATTGCCAACGAGAGGAACATGATGCCAAGGAAGGTTTGCCCCAGGCGAAACCCAAGCAAGGCCATCACAACAGCGCTCGCCATGCTGATCCACATCCAAGTGTCAGGCCGGCCGCCAAAGAGCAACACCAGCGAACGCATGATCCGGCCACCGTCCAGTGGGTAGACGGGAACCAAGTTCAAGAGCGCCCACAAAATGCTCGGGAAAAGATAGAACGTTAGCAAGGCAAACAAGCCGAAACTGCGTACCGGTTGCCCTCCCACAACGTCGGTCAAGCGACTCAGGGGCGCTGGCATCATTTGGAACGCGGCCACGCTTTGGTCCGCCAAACGCATGATCAGCACCAAAAACACCGCTGAAAGCAGCTGTAACAAAGGCCCTGCCAAGGCAATCCAGAGTTCCGCCCATTCGTTTAAACGCGGCATCCCCATGCCGCTTGAAAAACGATTGCCCCCGAGACCACGATCAAAACGCGCCGCGGTGGGGACCGCCAGGCCACCGAAGTGATAAAGCACGATGGACGCGTCCATGCCGTAGTACCGAAACGCCAACGCGTGACCGAGTTCGTGAATGGTGATGGAGACCACCATGCACGCCATCCAAAGCAACAAGAGCGGCAAGATCCCTGGGCTGGCGGCCTCGCCAAAGAAACCCTCATTGCCAACCTGATCCATGCTTACCACCAGACCCCAGCCAAACACCAGCGACCCGATCCAGAACGTCCAGGCAATTCGAACCGGAAAACCAAACAGCATGAACCGAAGGTCGTAAGGCGATTCAGCAGGTTCTTGGAGCAGCACGGGGAAGCCAGATCGAAAGGTAAAAAGGAAAAGGAAAGGGCTGCATGTTCCCAGCCGAAAGCTTTCGCAGGTCACTCAACGGAAAGATGCTTGTGCAGAAACGTCCAGAGGTCAACGTATTCATCGATTCGCTTGCTGGTCGGTGTCCCCGCTCCGTGGCCTGCTCGCGTCTCAATGCGAATCAGTGCCGGATTGTCGCATGACTGGGCAGCCTGCAACGCCGCCGCGAACTTGAAACTGTGTCCCGGCACCACACGATCGTCGCGATCCGCCGTGGTGATCAGGGTTGCTGGGTAGCACGTTCCCGGGCGCAAGTTGTGCAGGGGGCTGTATGACAACAGATTATCAATTTGATCTTCCTCGTCGCTGCTGCCGTACTCGGTGGCCCACGCCCACCCAATCGTGAACTTGTGGTAGCGAAGCATGTCCATCACGCCCACCGCAGGCAAGCAAGCCCCAAACAAATCGGGACGCTGCGTCATCACGGCCCCGACCAGCAAACCCCCGTTGCTCCCACCGCGTACCCCCAAGCAAGACGGTTGCGTGAGCTGCATGGCGATCAAGTGTTCCGCTGCCGCGAAGCAATCGTCGAACACGTTTTGTTTGTTGAGACGCATCCCGCCTTCGTGCCAATCACGGCCATACTCGCCGCCACCTCGCAAATTTGCAACCACGTACACGCCACCACTTTCGATCCAGGCAGCGATGGCTGGCGAGAACGAAGGGGTCAACGAAATATTGAACCCCCCGTAGCCATACAATAGCGTTGGGTTACGACCGTCCGAGGGCGTTCCCACGCGAGACGTGATGACGAGAGGCACACGCGTCCCATCTTTGCTGACGCAGAAAACCTGTCGGGTTTCAAAAGCTTCCAAGTCAAAGGCCACATCCGGTGCCAGCCATCGGCTCGCCTGGCCCGTCTCCAAGTCAACCCGATAGATCGATGAGGGCGTGACGTAGTTGGTGAAGCTGAAGAATGTTTCCTGAGCGTCATGCTTGCCGCCAAACCCAAACACGGACCCCACGCCAGGAAGCTCGAGCTCGTCGACCGCTGTTCCGCTCAAATCGTAGCGAGTCACTTTCCCCAACGCGTCGGCCAGATAGCTGGCATAAAAGGTTTCGCCAAAAAGGGACACGCTTTCCAGCACATTCTCGGTCTGCTCGATCACCGAGACCCATTCGGAGCGATCGATCGGCACATCCGGATCTCGCTTGCCAGCGGTCTCCAAATAGTCCGCCACATCCATCCCAATCAATCGGCGTCGTGGCGCCTCATGATCAGTCAGAAAGTAGAACATCGATCCCCGAGAGCCCACGAACTCAAAGTCCGCATCGAAACCCATGATCAACCCACTGATCGGTGCGTCTGGGCGACTCAGATCCTGCACGAACACCTGTGTTTTGGGTTCTGTGCCTTTCCAGTTTCCGATGACCAGGTAACGGCCATCATCCGTCACGTGCGGCGAATAGCCCCATTTCGGATGCTCCAATCGCTGCAAAACAATCTCATCGGCCGACTGATCCGTTCCCAAACGATGAAAACAGAGCATCTGGTTCTCGTTGGTCCCCGTCAGTTCTTCGCCCTCAAGTGGCGCCGCGTAACGACAGTAATAGAAGCCACTGCCATCGTGACGCCACGCTGCCGAACTGAACTTGGACCACCGAAGCAAATCAGACCTGTCTTCGCGTGATTCCACATCACGAACACGCCAAGTACGCCAATCGCTTCCCCCATCCGCGACGCTGTAGGCCAGCAAGTCACCCTCGCGACTTGGAACCCAGGATCCCAAAGCAACCGTCCCATCCTGACTCAGTTGGTTGGGGTCGATCAGCAAACGACGTGCGTTTTCGAGTTGGTCTGGGTCCACGTCCGCCGGCGCGGTGTAAAGCACGGATTGGTTTTGCAGACCGTCGTTGTGGGACAGAAAGAGGGTCTCACCCCGACGGCGCGGTAAACCGGTTTTGGGGTAATTCCACAGCCTTTCCAATGTCGCCCGCATCTCGTCGCGACCGGGTAGAGCGTCCAAGTGCGCGCGTGTCAATTTGTTCTGCGCGGCGACCCAAGACGCCGTCGCATCGCTCTCGACGTCTTCCAACCAGCGGTACGGATCGGCAACGCGACGCCCGAAATAGTCGTCCTGGACATCGGATCGCTGGGTGATCGGGTACTGCCAAACGGGATCGGACCTCCGATCGCCTTCCTCCGCTTCGGATCGCTTGTTTGTCATCCCGACACATCCCACAAGAGCCAATGAAATCCACCAACGCATCGCTGACCTCCCATAGGCATGGCTTTTCATTCCTATCCTCGAATCAATCCCACAACACTGTCGCAACAATGACAACAAGGCGGACGACACCGCCCACGGGAAACTTTACCGATTGCGTCCACTCGTTGCAGCGATTGCATTGTGCCGTCCCACAGTCTTTTTGCCAATTCGATGCCGGCACGTGCCGATACCCTCGAACGGTGAGCTAGGAAACTCACCTCCATCGTCGGCTATGCGGTTGTGTTTCACGCACGGATCACTTTTGGTCCGTGAATTGCTTCCGCATTGACGTGTGCTTTGGGCCAGGGAAACGGCCTTCGTAGCTCGTTCCCATCGTGATGACCCTGTCATCTTCTCAGGCCTGGAGTCTCTATGAACGTCGATGCCATCCACACCGCTCTTGGTGTTACCTTCACAGCGATTTGGTTGATGGTCGGGCAGATCATCGTGGGCGGGCGCTAGCGCGTCTTGGCAGCCCTGCTCCGCTCCACACGTGCCCGGAATCAACACGTGCCCGGAATCCACGCGCGCCTCGAATCTTCGTACAATCCGCCTTTCGGTCGGGCTGATCCTCGGCTTATCCGGACCACCGTCGCGTTAGGGACCACTCATGAATGTGCTGCAACAACCCTGCCCGCAATGTGGCCGCCAGCTACAACTTCCCAGTGATGCCCTCGGCAAGATGGCCAAGTGCCCTGCCTGCGGCCACACGTTCACGGTCAGTGGCATTCCAGACGCTTCGGGTGCAAGCGAAAACGTCGAACCCGCATCGTTTGGCAGCCGCGATGCCTTTGCGGGTGTTGAGACCACGTCCACCAATCCCTACGCCAGTCCCAATCAACCGCAAGAGGCAAACCAAGCCTTTCAGCACGCTGGAGTCGGGCCAGCCGCCATCGTCCCACGTGCCGTGGACTATGGTGAAATTTGGAGCGAAGGCGTCGCGGTCTTCAAGAACCGTTGGGGCTCGTTCGTTGGCGGCTTTGCACTGATCCTTGTTGTCAGCATTCTTTTGAGTGTGGCCGCAAACGGATCTGCGGCACTCATTGCAGCAGGCGATGAGGCGTTGGCTGCGGCGATCGGCGGACTCTTTGGATTTCTCTCGCAGTTCATAGGCAACTATTTTCAGCTTGGTTATGCGAGAGCCTGTTTGGCTGCCGCGCGAGGGCAAGAATCGCCGGTGCAAAGGAATATTCTTCCCCCCTTCATGTCGTTCTTGCGATTCTTGGGCGGTTCTCTTGTGTTCGGTTTCGTGGTGGTAATTCTGGTCGGCGGTGTCGTCGCCGCGGCGGTTCTTGCGGGACAGGCGGACGGATCCCTGGCTGCCATCGTCGGCGTGGTGGGGGGACTTTTTGTCGCTGGCATCGTGATCTTCATCGGCTTGCGCTATTGGCCTTTCATGTTCGTTGTTGCTGAAGATCGATACGGATTGATGGATTCCATTCGAATTGCGGGCGAGGTTACCAAGCCAAACGTGTTGACCTCTTTTTTGATGCTCTTTGTTGGGGCGCTCTTGGCTTTCGCCGGGGCGATCGCCTGCTACGTTGGGATGTTTGTCACCTTGAAGCTGGTATACGCCATCATCAGCGTCGGCTACTTGATGATGTCAAGTCAACCGTTTGCCCAGGCCCGCGTTCCTTCGGCTCCTTACCAACCCAGCTGAGTCGACTGGGGCGATTAGAGCCAACCCTTCATCGCGTACCACATGGACGTGGCTCGCAACTGTTCAAACAGGGGAGTGTCAAAGGGAACTTTGAGTTCATCACGCAGGCGTGAGCTGTCGCAAGCCCAGCCACGGGTGATGGCCTCACGTGATTTATCCCACCCCAAGATGTGGGGCCGACGAAAAACTTGGGAAATCCCCTCGTTGATGCCTGCGACCACCCGGACCCCGATTGGCAACGTTGGGATCACCCAGGTCTTCCGCCGCCCCAAAGCGCGTCCGATCTCACGCCCGAGATCCCCATAGCTGAGGTTCGTGGGATGCGATGCAAAGTAGATCCCTTGATTCGATGCTTCATCAACGCATCGCTGGCCGCTGGTCGCCACCGCCCAGATCGATTGGCTTAGGTCATCGGCATGGATCAATGAATAGAGGGTGCGGCGCAGTCCCGGGGCGACGTGGACCCCAAACCTCGCAATTGGGCGAAACAGATTGAGCCCATCTTTGTCGCCCGGACCAAACACGATCGGTGGCCGAACAATGCTCAAGGGCAGCTGCCCAGCCGCCTCCAAGGCAACCATTTCACCATCACGTTTGCTACGCCCGTAGTTCGAAACCGGCTCGACAGGATCCGCCTCGCTTCGTGGTCTTGGTTCGCCCCTCATCAGCACGGGCCCGGCGGCGGCCAGCGACGACACCAAAACGAAGACAGCCGGTTCTTTGTCCCCCGCGACGCGCAAAGTCGCGTCCACCAGGTTCTTGGTCCCGCGTTCGTTTGCATTCCAAAGCTCGCGGGAACGCAAGGCCTTGGTCATGCCTGCCAAGTGCAAAACATGGGTGCATCCTCGCAATGCATTCATGAGCGAATCCGTGTCGTCAAGATCGCCCACGCGCGTCTCCACTCCCAGCGCGTCCAACGCACTTGTGTTGGATGACTCGCGGACCAAACAACACACGTCCAAGTCTTGTGCAAGAAGATAGGGCACCAAGCGTGAACCGATGAAGCCGCTGCCTCCAGTGACAAGTATTTGCGGACGCATGACTCACCGGTTCTTTGACGAGAGAGGCCAATCCCGAATGCCGTTGTGAACGTAGGAGTCCAGGCTTCAGCCGCCCACCGCCCCACGTGCTTAAACGCCTGAGTGCTGGAATCCAACCAATGAGCTGGACGCAAACAAGGCTTGTGGGCCACGCCCACAAGCCTTGTTTGTTTCATGATCGTTCGAGTGTGGCCGCCCCGCCTGGGACCGGACGTCTTACCGGAAACGTCCCAACCGTGGAACCCGGACTGACGGTAGGTCGGTCTCGGTATTTCACGCCGGTACTGGCGAGCCGGCACTCGAAATCATCACAAGAATCCTATCCGGACAGAGTCAACTGCCCCTTGGGTCAGATCCGCCCATACGATCAGAATTGGACGATGCAACCCAAATCGATTCCCTGGACCCACATGCTGCGGTCAACCAATTCGAATTGAGGCGCGGTTAAGGCCACCTCAGGGAACGTGACCCCATCGCCGTTGTAGACGTTGCTCAGGTTATCGCCGACCATCACAACGTTGTTCCAGTAGATGAAGCTGTAGCCGATCGAAAAACCGACGTTGTCGCTTGCTTGATAAGCAAGCTTCAGGTTCAACTCGGGGGCAAACGTGAACACGTCCTCCTCGATCGTACCGTAGTTGCGTAGGTCTCCGTTCGTCGTGTCACCAACGACCAGGACGCCACCGGGGTTGAGCGTGTCCGTGGTGACAACCAGGCCTGCGTCGGTGAAACGACGGAAGCCACGACCGACAAACGTTTGCTCCATGTTTCCAAGGTGGACCTTGGTCAGTGCACGCAAGGTCCATGAACCACGGTTTAGGACGGTTTCCAGTCCCAGCTGTCCGCCAAAAAAGCGGTTCTCTGCGTCGATGTCGTCGTAGAGTTCCGTTGTGTCAGTCGGATTGCCGCCCTCGTCAACATCCAACTGGATCGAAGTGCTACTGACGGTCAGGCTGTCATCGATTCCGAAGTGAGAAAAACCACCCAGGAAGTCAGCATGAAAGCCTTTGCCAGCGAGCATCTTCGTTCGAGAGTAACCCTCGGCGCCGTACAGCGACAGTTCGCTTCGGGCACTGATGCTTCCGGAGAAAGCCGCGTCACCATTGGTAAGAGGTGGGTTGCCGGTGCCATCGTTGTAGACCACGTCCAACGCGCTTTCCAAGCCGGTGTCGACATCAAAGAACGGACGACCGATGGTTCGTCCCAGCCCGTCGCCGGATGTCGCGTAGGAATCACCGTCTTCGGCAATCATCCAGAAGCGGCCACCGACGCCAAAATCCTCGCTAAGGTAACGACCGAAGTCGAATCGAAAGCCAGGGCTGATCTCATTGCCAACTGAGTCTTGTCCTCCGAACAAAAGGATGGTGCCAGGATCATCGAGAGTTGGCGCCGTGGCCGGGGTGTCGTGTCCCGTGATCAACACTGGCAAGTCACGTGCCTCGGGGAACCAGAGTAGCGTCTCGGCCGTGAGCCAGTGTTTCGGTCGGCAAGAATCGAAGCAGCTCGCAAACGCTCCGCCCCTTGCGGGCTTGCGCGACGGTTTGCAGGCCATCGCTGGCTCGCAAGTCTGGCACTCGGTTGTGCTACAGCCGCAATCCATCGATACCGGCGCGACGGAATGTCCCATCGAGCCGACGGGTTGATCGAAGGCCGCATGTTGTTCGAGGGCGACGGGCACTTCGTGACGGTAAACGTCAGAAACGTGCGCCACAGGCTCCACCACCTCAGCGGGCTCCGCCGTGTCTTCAACGAAGGTGCTGTCTTCAATGAAGTTGCTCGCGTTTGCAACACCGACGTTGCCATTGTCGTCGCCGTAATAGTCGGCGAACTCATCTGCGGCCGCTGTGGCCGAGCCTGTCGCCAGCAGCGCGGCTGCCAACGAGAGGGTTTTCCATCTTTTGTGCATTTTCAGTTCCATTGGAATTCTCGTGCAGTCCGGGAACACGGGATTAACTGATAGTTGTGGATCGACCAAATTGATTGGCATATCCATCTCCAGCGATACCCTTGGAACAGACGACGCAGATTGCCCGTTTTGAAACTGTTGCGTGTCACAGCTTGCCCGCTTTGACACGCAGGGCTTTCATTCCCTCCATTTCCGATCATTGTGAAACACGCAAGTCACCCAAACGGGGAGACTCGTGTGATGCACCCACTGGGGCACCGCCCTTTGATCGTAAAGCGACTCGCGGGTTTTGACTTCAGGCTTTGGTGTTCGGCGCCGGGGCATTCCCAACCCGACGCGTCAGCGAGGATGAAATCGACAGCGGGTGCTCCTCGCTGACGCGTCGGGTTGGCATGAAAGCCCATGCCAACAGCGTTCCTTGGAGGAAGGCCCTCGATGGATACTACCAACAAGCGGCACACGAGCGATCCGAGGTAGAATCGCTCTACTGGTCCGCCACCATCGCGGAACGCAACAATGACCAATCGCAACCGCGATCGTCGCGATCAGAGAACTCATTCGCCTCACAAGACTCGCTCCGAAGCCAGCGACGCCATGACATCCCCCCCAACTCCGTCTGCGAAACCAGACCCCACGTCGTCTGGCGATGGGGTTGCCGACCAAGGTGTGGAGAACACGACCGCGGCCCAAAAATCGCCTCCAACCGAATCCATGGAACATTCTCAGGAGGACGCCTCACCGATCAGCACGGACGTGGTCTCGGTCAGCAGCAGTGAGAGCGAAGCCAACCAACGGCGTCGCAAATCGACCGCTGGTACGCGGTCATTCTTTGGCAAGAGCCTGCTATCACCCAAGCACACGCGTTGGAAGCAGCAGCTCAACGCGATCACGGATCTTGAATCGACCCTTCAGCAGGAAGACACCGCCTCGCTTCGCAAGCGATCGCTCGCGCTCCGCTACCGCGCGATGGCGGGTGAAAAACTGCGGGAGTTGCTGCCAGAAGGGTACGCACTGGTACGTGAGGCCGGTCGTCGCTCCCTCTCCATGCGTCACTACGACGTGCAAATGATCGGCGGGATCGCTCTTTTCGAAGGTCACATCGCCGAGATGCAGACCGGGGAAGGCAAGACGCTCACGGCAACCCTGCCGCTCTACCTACACAGCCTCACTGGTAAGGGCGCCCACCTGGCGACAGTGAATGATTACCTTGCCAAACGGGATGCTGAATGGATGCAGCCCATCTTTGAAATGCTTGGCTTGACGGTGGGCGTCATCCAAACCCAGGATGATCAACCCGGTCGTCGCAAGAGCTACGCCGCATCCATCACGTATGGAACGGCAAAGGAATTTGGCTTTGACTTCTTGCGAGACCGCTTACTACTCCGCGCTCAGAACCGATTGTCCACGGACATGCTGGGCGACGGCGATGGTGGCTTCTCCGGAAGTGGGGACCAACCCGTCATGCGCGGCATGCACTTTTGTTTGGTTGACGAAGCCGACAGCATTCTGATCGATGAAGCCCGCACACCGCTCATCATCGGGAGCATCGAGGACACGGTGCGAGATCAAATTGTCGCGACATACAGTTGGGCCGCGGAACACGCTGGCAAGTTCGACGAAGTCGAGCATTACGACATTGACCCCGATACCAAGCAATATGAATTGACGGCACGCGGGCGATCCCTGGTTCGCAATCTCCCGAAGGATGATCTGGTGCGAACCATGGGCTTGGTCGATCTCTACGAATACATCGAACGGGCCGTGAAGGTCGCCAAAGAGTTTCTGCTGGACCGACAATACGTGATTCGGCCAAGTGAAAAAGACCCCAAGATCGACGAAATCGTCATTGTGGATGAGTTCACCGGTCGCTTGGCGGAAGGCCGCAAATGGCGCGACGGGATTCACCAAGCCATCGAAGCCAAGGAAGGCATCGAGATCAGCGTGCCCACGGGACAAGCGGCACGAATTACGGTTCAAGACCTGTTTCTTCGCTACCCGCACCTCGCCGGCATGACGGGCACAGCGGCCACAAGTGCCCGGGAACTGCGAAAGATCTATCGCACCCCCGTCCTCCGTGTTCCAACGAACCGACCGCCCCAAAGAAAACAGCTTCCCGACCGCGTTCACGGAACCATGATGGCCAAGTTCAAGGCCATCATCGATGAGGTCAAAGACATCCACGCGACCGGGCGCCCCATTTTGATCGGGACACGTTCGATCGACAAAAGCGTGATTCTGTCACGCTTGCTCGACGAAATCAACGTCGCGCACAAAGTCCTCAACGCCAACAACGTCGAGTTGGAAGCCGATATTGTGGCGGAGGCCGGTGGACGTGGCAAAGTCACCGTGGCAACCAACATGGCGGGACGCGGGACCGACATCAAACTTGACGATGAGGTCGAATCCCTCGGCGGCATGCATGTGATCTGCACCGAACTCCACGACGCGGCCCGAATCGACCGCCAGCTGATCGGTCGTTGCGGCCGACAAGGGGATCAAGGATCCTATCGGCAGTATCTCGCCTTGGACGACGACATTTTGAAGGCGGGTCTTGGTCCCGCCAAGGCTGGTAAGCTGAAGCAGCAGGGTGATGAATCGGAAGCCAGCTTCGACGGCCACTCGGCGCTGATTCGCCGTGCCCAACGCAAAGTGGAACGAAAACACTTTCGCGACCGGATGGTGTTGCTGCACCACGAAAAAGAACGCAAAAAGATGCAGCGCGAAATCGGACAGGATCCCTACTTGGACACACCCGATTGATCTAGCTCGTTGACGATTCCAAACCGGAGGTCGTCTTTCAACTTCGCGTCGCTGGCGAAGCTGTTGAATGCTGCGTTCGCAATTGGAAACGCGTTCGACGACTCGTCCAAGATCTCGATGGGGTAGGGGGCCCGCAGCGCCACGAGCGCATCGACGTCGCCATACTTCACCATGCCGGGAACAAAATCGAT
>JBCCYK010000084.1:0-23875 GCA_039189905.1 Planctomycetota bacterium | reverse complement strand
GGACGGTGGGAGTCTCCCTCACGCAGTCTTTGCTGCAGTTCATCCAGTCCGATCAGATCAAAGCGTTCACGGACGTAGTTGATGTGCCTTTCAAACTGACTCGGTGCAATAGTCCAATCATTGGGATGCTCCTGCGCAACGCGATGATAGAAGAGCACGGACAACGGAGCTCTTCCCTGACTCGCAAGTTGCTCCACGTGCTGCCAACGACGGCGTGCAGCGAGTCGATACGACGTGGCCAAGGCGGCGCGACGAAGAAGGTTCATGCGGTTGGGTCGGAACGCAATGCGGTTGGGATCTTTGCAAAGGAGTCGGAACCCACACTTGGCGAACCGGCTTGCGGCGTGCGACCAAGCTTGTCTCAGCACACCCTCCGTAGAACATCTAGGTCACGCATGGTCGAGCTGCCGGTTCCGAGTGGTCCCCGCGCGACGGGGCAGGCTGCCGCGGGATGACCCTTTGGATCCTGCGGGTTTTGCGGGCTGCAGGACGATCCGCAGGTTCGCAATCCGCGACTCAATGTAAGGATTAGGCATGGCAGCTTGACCACGCGGTGTTCGCCGCCGCGATGATTTTGTCCCTGGATAGCGTGCCACGGGGCCCAGCGTCGCGAGTGCAGTTAGCGGCCCACGAATCGTGTTCGCCAAGAATCGACTTTTGCGTATAATACGGGGCCCCCTGGTTGCGTGATCGCCGTCGCCATGACGGCCCCGCCTCACCAACGCCACCACATCCCGCCATTTTGCAGGAGCCCTATGTCGCTGCATTCAGCATACGGTTTGAGCTACGTACTTCTCGTGGTCGTGCTTTCCGGCTCGACGAGAGGTGCGAGCCCTACCGCACGGTCTCAGGGGGGCGACGGTTCTATCGTTGATGAGGGCATCGTGTCGTTTCTGAACGAACAGTGCCGCGACTGCCACCAAGCGGGCGCGGCCGAAGGTGGGTTCGAAGTCGACACGCTCCTGTCCGATCGCGATGCCCATGAGCGATGGGTGCGGGTGTTTGATCGCGTTGATCAAGAAGAGATGCCACCACCAGAAGACTTTGAGATTGAGTCGACCACACGCCGCAAGTTTCTTCGACAACTGAAGCAAGAGCTGGTTCGTGAGCAGAATCATCAGGATCGTGCGCGGGGACGCGTCCATGGGCGTCGACTCACAAATCAACAGTTGGAACGGACCCTGCAGGATTTGCTGCGAATGGATGTTCCACTGGCCCGGCGGATGCCAGGAGAAACCCGGTCCGATGGATTCACACACCTCGCATCGGCGCAACCCATGTCTCATTTCCAACTGCAGTATCACTTGGACGTGGTTGACGCCGCGTTGGACGAAGCGTTTGAGCGGGCGCTGCAACCCGAGGCGGCGTGGAGCCTTGACTATGGGGTCGATCAGATCGTTGGCAAACGCGGGCGAGAGCGCAATCGCGATCCCGAGTTTCGTGAGGGATTGGCCGTGGTCTGGTGCTCGACCATGTCCTTCTATGGGCGCATTTCGTCGACCGTGGTCCCGGACGACGGTTGGTACCGCATCACGCTGGAGGCATCGGCCGTTCGTCCGCGGAAAGGACGGGGCGTTTGGTGTAGCGTTCGAAGCGGTGAATGTGTCTCCAGTGCACCGCTGATGTCCTGGATCGGGTGTTTCGAGTCGACAGAGACACCTCAGACGTTCCAGTACGAAGCGTGGATCCCAAAGGGTCACCGCTTGGAAATCAGGCCCTCCGACAACACGCTGCCTAGGGGGCGGTTTCGTGGTGGTCAGGTCGGCGTTGGTGAAGGGGAGCCGCAAGACATTCCGGGAGTGGGTTTGAGCCAACTTAGGATCGAGCGAATCTTTCCCCAGGGCGCACAACGCAAGGTTCAGGACAGGCTGTTCGGTTCAACACCCATCAAATGGAAGAAACGCGAGAACCGCTTCGTCCTGAACATGGCTGATCCGTCCGAAGCCGGGACGGAACGCTGGTTGCGCGAGCGCATCGCATCCTTCGCCAGCCTCGCCTTTCGTCGGCCGGCAAAGCCGACCGATTTAGAACCGTACATCGAGTTCGCGAAAGCCACTTGGCGGGGTTCGGACGACGTGATCGCAGGTCTCAGGAGTGCCTATCGCGCGTTGCTTTGCTCACCGCGTTTCTTGTATTTCCACGAAGAAACCCTGGGTGACGGGCGTCGGCTGGACGATTGGTCCGTCGCCAATCGATTGAGCTATTTGCTTTGCGGTTCCATGCCGGATGCTGAATTGCGCAACAAAGCCGCCACGGGGAAACTACGTGATCACGAGACGCTCAAGAGCGAAATCGCAAGGCTGTTGAAAACGCCTCGCGGGCAGAACTTTGTCGTGGACTTTGCAGACCAGTGGCTGGACTTGGTCGACATTGATTTCACGGAACCGGACCGGCGTCTCTTCGGCGACTTCGATCCCGTTGTTCAGCAGGCGATGTTGGCGGAAACCCATCGTTTCCTCGAACATCTCTTCGTTGACAATCGTCCGATCAGCGAGCTGGTTGACGCAGACTACACATTCGCCAATGAACGCTTATTGCGCTACTACGGTGTTGACGCGAATGAATGCGACTGTCAAAACGCGCCGACTCGGTTGGCAAGTTCCGGCGACGGGATGCGGAGGGTCAACCTCCCCGATGGTTCACCGCGCGGGGGATTGTTCGGGCAGGGTGCGATCCTGAAGGTGACGGCAAATGGGAACGACACCTCTCCGGTTCTGCGTGGCATTTGGATCAACCAACGAATACTGGGCGTGACGATTCCTGAGCCTCCTTCGTCGGTGCCCGCTGTGGAACCCGATATCCGCGGCGCCGCAACCATTCGCGAACTGTTGCAGAAACACCAGGCCGATGCGTCCTGCGCGTCCTGCCATCAAAGGATCGATCCGCCTGGCTTCGCTTTGGAAGCGTTTGATGCGGGTGGAAAGTATCGCGATCATTACCGTCGTCTGGTCGGACGTAAGTACGAGCAAGGGTCGGCTGTTGATACATCCGCCGCGTTTCGCGATGGGACCGAGTTCGAAGACTACTTCGATTTTCGAACCGAGCTTGCCAGCCGAAGCCGCACGGTGGCGAAGGGAGTTGCCAACAACCTGATCACCTATGCGACGGCCGAGCCAGTCCGTTTTGCGGATCGCGATGTGGTCGACCAAATCATTGAATCCACCATGGCTGACGAAGGTGGGCTGCTGAGTCTCCTCCAACAAGTCGTTCTGAGCGATTTGTTCCTCCAGAAGTGATTGAATCAAGATAGCAATGAGTCAAAGAAGCTTGAACCGACGAGCCGTGCTGCGAGGCACGGGCGTTTCCATGGCGTTGCCGTGGCTTTCCGCCATGAACGCCAGCGTGAGCGCTGGGGACCCCGTTGCTGACGCGGACCGACCACGGCGTTTTGTTGCCATGACATTTGGTCTGGGGCTCTTGCCAGAGAACCTGTTCCCCGACGATGCCGGCTTGGAATACCAACCATCGCGCTACCTTCGGCCTCTACAGCCTGTGCGTGACAAGTTGACCGTTGTGAGCGGAGTCTCACATCCGGGCGTCACGGGTGGCCACCGCGCGGAAGCGAGCATCCTCACTGCGACAGCGATGGGATCGTCCGGTCGAAGCTCCAACTCAATCAGCATCGACCAGTACCTCGCTAAGCACCTGGGGGACGCAACTCGCTTCCCATCACTGGTCCTCGCGACCGATGGCAGCAACAGTCCCTGCTACACCGAAAGCGGCGCGATGATCCCGCCGATGACATCGCCACGTGATGTGTTCGATCGCTTGTTCGTGGATGGTTCCGTGCAACAACGGCGTGCCCAAGCCGAGCGAGTCAAGCAAGGGCGAAGCATCATGGATCTCGTGGCGGAGGACGTTCGTTCGCTCCAGGGAACCTTGGGTGCCGGCGACCGCAACCGACTGGATGCGTATTTCACCAGCGTGCGCCAGCTGGAACAACGCATGAAGAAGTCTCAGCAATGGGCCATGCGTCCCAAGCCCTCCGTGGCCACAAGCGAACTGCATGACGTGGCTGACCCGAACAACATGGTCGGTCGCATCAAGACGATGTGCGATATTATCAAGCTAGCCTTGGAAACAGACTCGACGCGTTACATCACCCTCCACGTACCCGGTAACAACCGCGTGTTTGACTTGGAGGGTGTTGAGGAGGGCTATCACTCGTTGAGCCATCACGGAAGGGACGAAGACAAGCTGGACCAACTTGCGATCGTGGAAGAGGCGATGTTGTCACAATGGGGTGAATTCCTCGGCGACCTCCACCAAACCGCCGATGGCGATTCCACCCTGCTTGATCAAACGACCCTGTTTCTCACCAGCAATCTTGGAAACGCGTCCAACCACGACAATCGGAACATGCCCGTGTTGATCGCCGGCGGAGGATTCGATCACGCGGGACACCTGGCATTCGATCGCAAGAACAACTACCCGCTGCCAAACTTCTACGTTTCTTTGTTGCAGCAATCGGGCATGGCGGTCGACCAGTTTGCGAGCAGCACCGGCACGATGCGCGGGCTGGAGCCGAATGTCGGCTAGGAAGGGCAACATCGGAGTGCACCTCGCCGTTTGCAATCGCATCTTTCATTCTGGGCGAACCCAAAGACAGGCATGATCCGCGTTCGGAGAACACGGCGACTGTCTCCGTGTGATCCCTTTCGCGAACATCGATGCGGGTTCCACCGCAACCGTGACTTTAGCCCGATTTCAGATTCCGATTTTCCCTTTCCAACCGCGACTTTGTTCTTCCGGGTAAAGTCGCTTTCCGTTTCGGCGTGCATTACTTCGCGGACGCTTGTCCCACACTTTCATGTCGCCCTCGGCGATGATCTGTTGGATCTGTTCAGGCGTGATGTCGTGCAACGCCTGAATCTGCCGCAGACTGTTCTGATAAGTCGCTTCCAACATCTTTTCCATGGCGATGCGGGGCGGGGATCCGTCTGGGGCGAGGATGGGTTTCTCGATGGATGTGACGGCGGTGTCGCGAATCATCTTGTAAACCTGCTTCCGTTTTGACTCCGGCAAGCGCGCGATTTTCAAGCGCGCGATTTCCTGTTCCGATGCTTCGGGGAAGACTGGCTCACTGCCGCCCGCCAGCGTCGCCTGACTGGGCGACGGATTCGAACTGTCGGCCGCGGCGAGCGTGGTGCTTCCAGACGCATCCGCTTCCGATGAACGTGTGCCGATCCAAGCCAAACCGGCCAGGGTGGTTCCCAGGATCAAGAGCCCGGCCAGAACGCCCGCAATCAAGGCAATCGGGATGGGTTTCGTTTGCGTGGCGGGTTTTGCCTCGCGTCGGATCGACTGGCTGGCTTGCTTTTCAGCGTCGGCCGGACTGAACACATGCTGGCATCCTCCGCATCGGACGCGTGCCAGATGAGCTGGCGCGTTGATGTTGGAGCCACATTGCGGGCAACGTACAGATCGAACGTCCATGGTCGTTGTGAGCGGTGTGTTGGTCGTAGGGGTTCTGACTTCGCCAAGGATTGTAACGGCCAGCCAGTTTGAGGGAATCTCGAAGCGATCGTCCGGGCGACATAGGGAGTAGGCGTGCGTCCGTTCTTCCTGATGTGCCTTTCCACGCATACTCATGACTCATCGCTCCCAGAAACCTGCCGATCAAGAACGAACTGGAGCAGCGCCCGCCGAGGGGGACGCCGAACGGAACAACAGTTCTGTCACACCCCTGACACAGTTGCTCGGCAATGCGGCGACTCCCGCAGACGCTGCAAAGCGGTTCACTGGTCTCAGGATTGAAGACGACCGCTTGACGGTGGCGGTGGCTTCCCCGGGGAATGACGTCCTGGTCGACCAGATTGTGTGTGAGGATGACTCGGGATGGCTGTCAACGGGCCGGTGGGAATCGCTCGCGGAATCGTTGGAACGGCTCAAACGCACTCACAGCCTGGATCAGCAACCGATCGCGGTCTCTCTGAGTGGTGACTTTTGCGTGACACGCGTTGTCACCGGTCCCGCCGATCGCGTGGAAGAAGAACTCGACGCCTTAGGTGGGCGGGTTCCCCGCTATCTCCAACTGGGACCCGGGGGCAAAGTCACCGGTGTCGCTGATCTTGGTTTGGATGGGGGAATGCGTTACGCCTTGACTTCGGTTGGCAACCGCTACTTGATTGAGTCGCTCTACTCGACGCTTCGCGGCGCGGACCTTCAAGTGGCTTGGATCGAACCGTCTCTTGTCAGCCTTTCTCGCTTGGTGGGCCAGTTCGGCTACGATTCGGAAGAGCCACTGCTCATCGCGTCGGGTCTTGGACGTTCGTGGGAGGTTGGGATCTCCTTTTGTGGACGCTTGATGCTGGACTACCGACCTGCAACCGCAAGTGAATCGTCTCAGATCGCGAAAGCCATCGGCCAACACCTGACGCGACTGAAACGGTTCTGTGGTCGGCACCGAGGGATGCCCCAGTCGGGTCTGGACCAGATGCTTGTGTTCGCAACGCCCGAGAAATCAAGCGAGATGGTCTCCCACTTCGAGGAGGATGATTCCCTGTCCGTCCAGGCGATCGATCTAGAGTCCGTGGGCTTTCAAGTTCATCACCCGAACACCACGACCGACGCGCAAGACCAGCTGGCCAGCGTCGCGGCGATGCTTCCGCGGATCGAAACCGGCTCGCAAACCGTCATCCCAGACCTCCTGCAAACGATTCGCACTGACGACAGTCGCAGCACATTCCACAAAATCCGTTCCACGTTCTGGCCGGCTGCGGCTGCCGCTTTGCTTCTGATCTGCGGGTACGCCGTTTTGAGTGCAAAGCGGACGCAAACGGAGAAGCTGGTCGCAGAACGCGAACGCGTCGAATCTGGCATGATGCTGACTCAAGTTCGATTGTCTCGGCTTCAGAGAGAACGCGAGATTGTCAACGAGCTGTCCAACATTGATCGCCAGGCGTTTCACCCGCCGACCGATCAGATCATGGGAGAGATCGCAGCTTGCCTTCCAACGACCAGTTGGCTGTCGCACCTTCGAATCGATGCCGAACAGAAGATCTTTTTGGAAGGGAGCGTTGCGGCGACCACCGATGTCTACGAGATCGTCGGTTACTTACGACGATTGCCAAAAGTAGCCAACGTTGCTCTGCTGGGCACCAGCCCAGGGAGCGACGGGTCAGGTGCTCAGTTTTCGATCCGATTGCAGTGGCAGCCTCCGGAAGCAGCTTCGGAGGACACCCGCGATGCGTAGCTTCGACCAGCATGAGCGTTTGATCCGTGCCATCATCGCAATCGGAAGTTTCTTTTCTTTGATCGTCTTTGGATTTCCAATGGTCGATGAGATCCGCGGGTTGCGGAAAGAGCGTGCCGAATTTGCGTCCATGCACGATCAATTCCAGATTGCCCAGCAACGTCAGGAACGGCTCAGTCGGATCGAAGAGGCCCTCGAAGTGCAAAAGGAGGACTTGGTCGGACGAAGCATGACCAAGGCGGACGTGGAAGGCGTCCGCGAACATGTCTTGACGACGGTAAGGAAGCACGCGGGCACACTGCGAGGGCTGGATGTGAACGATACCGGGCTACGCCCGTGGGTCGTCGGCAATGACCATATCCACAATCGTAATCGGCCCGGTTTTGATGACGACGCCAGGTACGAACTTCACACGCATGCATTACGACTGAATGTTGACGGAGGAATCGAAAGCCTCAAAGCAATCGCTCGCGACATCTTGAACCAGACCTGGCTCGTCAACCTCGATGACTTCGAGATCGTGCCCTTGGATGATGCTGGTGATTTATTGTCCATGAAACTCAATGTCAGTTTATTTGGCCTGACCGAAGCCGAACCCGATGTGGAACTCGACGACCAATTGGCAATGAATCCATAGGCCTCCCCTCACCCCTCAACCGATTGACGGATTAACTATGGGCACGGAACGCCCGATCTCGAAACCAACGCTTCGATGCATGCCGCGACGGATGGTGCATGGCTTCTCGGTTGTGGTTGCCGTTCTCTATCTGGCGATGTCGGTCACACCCGCGTCCGGTCAAACGCTCGATGAGGCGATGGATTCATTGCGTCAATACGTTAGCGCTCCTGATGCGGACCGCGGCGTCGCAGGGGACTCGGTCCTATCCGAGGTGACGCTCCCAACGGAACTCGATGCATCAGACTTCGACTCGCTTCCCGGTTCAAGCAAGGGTTTGAACTCGCAGGGCACGCAGCGCGGGACTTTTCCGGTCGAGAACGCGCCGACATTGGAACCGGCGTCCCAATTGAGCGGCGACCGGCCAACCGAGCCGCTGGCGACACAACGACCCAGCAGCATCATGGAAGCCTTGGCACGACGTGGAACGGTGTCATTCCGGAAGACACCACTTCAAGAAGTCGTGTTCCTGTTGTCAGACCTGTGGGATGTCAACATCGTGGCTGGCGAGACCGTGACGGGCGACGTGAGCGGCACGTTTGACGATGCGCCGCTGAGAGAAGTGCTGTCCGCGGTGCTGAAGTCATCGGGGTATGGCTACACGGCATCGGGCCAGTCGCTGGTCATCTTGCCTGCCGAACAGGTGGGAACGAACAGCCCTGAGTTTGTGACGCAACGCATGGTGATTTCCAACGGGATGGAAGACCAAATGGAATCGCTGATCAATGCTTCCAAGGTTCTGATGAGTGAACAAGGTGCGATTGAACAAATCGGACCACGGATGCTGTTGGTCGTTGACACGCCCGATCACGTTGAACGCGTTGCGTCTCTGTTTTCTCCGCTTTCGGCAGCGGGAACGCAGGGCGACGCAGCGATGGACGTGGAAGGCCGTTCCAACGCCAACTCAACTGAATCGGTGGCAGTGGCGCGCGACACGCCTCAAGTCGTGTACTTCACACCCCAGTACACCGACGCAGAGGCTATGATCGAAGCTTTGCAGGGAATCCTCGACGAAACGACGGCCGTGGCGCTGTTCTCCGCCGAGAATCGAATCTTGGTCCGCGGTTCCCAGGAGCAACTCAACCTCGCGTCGGAAGCCATTGAACAGTTGGATCAACCTCGCGCTCAAGTACGGATCACGGCGATGATCTATGACGTTGGACTTCGCGAGCTTGAAAGGTTGGGGGTCAATTGGGGACGGAATTTTCGAGTGTCGTCGACCGACGGGACTCCCCTGTCGGGAGTCACGACGAACTTCAAGGAAGCGTTCAACTTCTCCACGTTAGGAACGGATGGAGCAACAAGCTTGGCCATTCGAACCCTGAGCAACAACTTCGATACCAGCTTGCTGCTCGAGGCTCTGGAGTCCGCGAATGAGTCGAAGTTGCTGGCGGACCCCTCGATCACGGTTTCCGACCGACGCGAGGCGTCCATCAGCATCGTGCAGCGAATCCCCGTGATCGCAGCCGACCCGGTCCAAGGCTCCAACGCGGTCTTCGCGCAGGTCGAATTCGAGGACGCCGGCGTGATTCTCAATGTCACACCTCGCATCAGCGTCGACGGAACCATTGAGCTGAATGTCAAACCCGAGTATTCGGTCGTGACTGACTTCATCGACAACAACCCCGTGATTGACAGCCGCACGGCTGAGACGACCGTTCGCGTGGCAAACGGCCAAACGTTCGTCCTGGGTGGACTGCGTCAAAAGACACTGACCAAAGTGGTCCGCGGTGTCCCGTATCTGCGGGACATGCGATTGATCGGGAAACTGTTCCGCAATCGGGAATCGGAGGTTCGCGAGAGTGAACTGATCGTGTTCTTAAAGCCAGAGATTGTCGGCCCTTGCCACTGTGGCAAGCCTCGCGAGCGTGTCGCCGAAAGTGTATCGACCTACGAATTGGACGCGATCACTTACGCAACGCAGTGTTCACTGATCCCAGTGGACCACGATCCTTGCTGCCCAAGCGAACGTTCGCGCTATCGTGTTAACAATGGCAGCCACGAGCTACGCATGATGGGTGAGTGTGGTCTTTCGCCCATGATGGTCAACGGCGACCCCGTGATGATGCCGGGCATGACCGAGGTCCACGATGGCCTCCTGGAAGCGCCATGATGGGCCTGTCCAACAAACACGCCCTCGCTGCGACGGCAGAGTTTCGGAGTGCCAGGTTGATAGGAGAGCCTCCTCCGCGAACACGTCGATTTGCCAGCACCCTTCTAGCGCTTAGCGTGCTACTGGGTTGTGGCGGTGACATCCAACAAGCCCTGCCGTCCCTCACGAGTCCCATCCGCGGGCCCGGCGCTGACGATTTCGGCATCAGTGCCACCAACGTGTCTCGGTCGGATCCCAAGGAATTCGAGTTGCCATTCCCGGAGCGTTCCAATCCCTTCGCGGTTGGCGACCGGCAAGACCCAAAGGGAAATCAACCGACCGCTGCATCCTCGGTCGAGGTGCTAGGTTTTGCAAAGGTTGGAAGTCAACAGGTGATGCTGCGTGTCGACGAGAAAGTCCATTTTCTGGTCGAAGGCGACTCCAAGGGTGGTGTCGACGTCTTGCAGATCCGCCCGCCTCGCGTCCGACTGCGCAATGGCAACCTGACGTGGGAAGCAAGCATGTTCGAAGGCGGAGCCCACTCGCTCACGAAGTGAACCGAGGCCTCAGTAAGGCTATTGGGCAAACGGGTTGATCTGCACCGATCCGGTCGCCGGAGGTGCATCATCGGAGGAGGCGCCCTTGTTGTAGGGCGATTCGTTACTCGAATCGCCACCGAAGAACGCGTCACGCCAGTCGCCTCCCTGATCGCGATTCTTTATCGCGGACGGTTGGAGCTGACGAAGCGATTCGGGAGCCAGAAATTCCTCAGCGCCCACGTTCTTGGGCATACCAGCCTTGGAAAGTGCCTCCGATGTCAGCCCGACGTCGCTCACGTTCAGGTTCTCAAGATCCGCCATGGAATTGGCTTGCCCAAGCATGTCCTTGAAATCTAGTCCGGACGCACCTTCCGTGAAATCGACAGGCGATTTGATCATCTCATTCTGGGCACCCATGAAGAGCACGAAGAGGCTGATCGCGGCGACGGCCAGGTTGCCGATCGTCGAAAAAACATTGTGGATCAGCGAAGCCAGTGTCGCCGCGAAGGGTGAGCAGCGCACCATCAAGGCGACCACCAGACCAGACCACACGAGGCTGTAAAGCAACATGATGTACCAAGCTTGTGGCCCAAACATCACGACCAAGATCGCGTTGAACACACCGGCGGTGAGCCCCGCGACAAAACTAACCAGGGATCCATAAAGGATGCCAATTCGCCGCTCAGTCACTAGCGAGAGCGAGACCTTCATGGATGCCCCGGAGATCAGGACAAACGCAACGAAGAGAAAAGCGAGAATCGCAATGACAAGCGGCTGCGCGAAGAACTGCAACGCTTCAGTTGGGTCGGCCATGTTGGACTCAGATGGATCGGATGGGAGACACTCGGGTTGCTGACCATGCGACTGGCCTCTGCTGAAACGTATGTCACGGCCATTCGGAAGGACGCTGCCATGCTCGGGTCTCGGAATCAATCGTATCCCTAGCCCTGGACGACGCCGTTGCGACCGTCACGACCGGGAGAGTCGATCTGCGGGACCGCCACCACCAATGCGGGAAGAATCCGTCGCGGTCGCAGAACTCATCGCGTCTCCGAGGGTTTCAACCCGCTGTTGCCGGCCCCGTGTTCTAGGATGGCCCGCGTGGCCGCCTCGAAGATTTGTAGGTTGACTAGACTGAGATGCACGGTGATTCCCCCACGGCGGGATGCAATCCGACGTGCCCCGATAGGAATTTCAACGCACGAGAACCCTGATGTCGCGTTTGGCCCTTTGTTTGTCCGCTTCGATTTTGAGCCTAGTTCTTGGCTTGGATGTCGCCGCACAGCCGCCGTTCGGGGGTGATCGGGGTGGATTTCGCGGTGGTGGTCGAGGCGGCCCCGAGGGTGGTCGGGACCGAAGGGACGGAGATCGAGGGGGGCGAGAAGGTGATCGAGGCGGCCCGGGTGGGTTTCGTGGTGGACCTCCCGGCGGATTTGGTGGGGGACCGCCGGACGGAGGTCGAGGCGGATTTGGAGGCCCGCCAGGAGGTGGTCGCGGAGGCTTCGGGGGCCCGCCCGGCGGGGGTGGTGATCGGGGTGGATCATCGCGAGGGGGATTTGATCCCAGCAGTTTCCTGAGCCGCCTGGATCGAAACGGCAACGGAACTCTGGATCCGGACGAACAAGAGGGACCGGCCAGCTTTATCATTCGACGGCTCGAGTCCGTGGATCCAAGTGTTCGCGCCGGGCAGCCGATCTCAATCAGCAAGATCACCGACGCGTTCAACAAGATGCGCGGTGGCGATTCAGATCGAGATCGCTCGGACAATGACGGCGATCGGGATCGACGTCGCGAATACGATGACATGGTGGAGGAGTTGGAGCCCCTGGTGCCTGGCTTTGGTGTCGACATCGCCTACACGCCGTTACCCGGGTTTGGGCCGGCGGCCGATCGATTCACCATCCCGACAACCGACGAGGACCTCGCGGACGCTCGGTCCGCACTGGCCCGCTACGATGGCAACAAAGATCGTTTATTGAGTCGAGAGGAAGTCGCTCGGGGAAGATTCTGGGGCAATCCGATGGATTTCGACCAAAACGGTGATGGTGGCTTGTCCGAACAGGAACTGGCGGTCAGAGCGGCAACGCGGCGGCAAGCGCGGGAGGATTCCGAGTCCGCACGCGACGACAGAGGCCGCAGAGAATCGTCAGGTTCCCGGGAATCGCTGGTTGATTTCCAGGGGCGACAATCGTACCGCGTCACTGGTCGCTCTACGCCAGAAGGGTTGCCTCGATTCTTCAGTGATCGCGACGTTGATCAGAATGGTCAGCTAGCGATGAGTGAATACACAAGCGACTGGAATCAACAGCTCGTCGAAGAGTTTTACCAATGGGACCAGAATCGTGATGGCGTGATCACGATCCAAGAAGTGCAGTCCGGCGTGAAT
The DNA here is from genome assembly GCA_039189905.1 of Planctomycetota bacterium. Taxonomy (GTDB): domain Bacteria; phylum Planctomycetota; class Planctomycetia; order Pirellulales; family Pirellulaceae; genus Rhodopirellula. Next base: position 10,987 of record JBCCYK010000084.1, on the reverse strand, counting down.
CAGGGTTACAACGCTTCGTCGACCTCTCCCGGTCGGGCACCTGAAGGGAGCCTTGTCTCCACCCGTGAATCGTCCGCCGACGGCGGCACATCCAGCTCGACGAGTGACAACTCCGCTGCTCCGGTTGAGCCGCCAACGGTTGCCTTTGCGGAGCCGAGCGACCGCACGCTGCAGTTCGCGGATCGGATTCTTGCTCGCTATGACAAGAACAGCGATAAGGCGTTGACACCTGCCGAATGGGCGCCAATGCCGTTGAGTCCCGCAAAGGCAGACTTCGATGGCGATGGACGCGTGACGGTCAAGGAATATGCGGGCTACTTGGAGTCACGTTCGAAGCGTTGACGGTTGCCATTCGAACACGCCCGGAAGGCTGTCCTATAAGACGGACTGCCCGCAACGCGCGCCGTCATTGACCGCCCTCGAGGATGCAAGATTCTGAAACACGCAGCCACACTGAAAAACGGACTGATCGGCCTGGGCCCAGATGACACGGACGGTACCACCACTGCCATCGTCCAGTGTGATTAGAAGGCTTTCGTTCTCCTCCACTGCCTGATCGACCTTCAGGCGAACACCGGCGGTCGAGCAGTCTTCCAGCGTGGCCTGATGGATGTTGGCCTTCCCGTGCGCTCGGCGGACGCGGATCCTGCCGCCAACGTTGATGCGTTCATCCTGACGTCGGGTCACCCAACCATTCTCAATGAACTCCGCCATGACGGCGGGATTGAGTGGACGCCGAAACTGAAAGCCGTAGGACGTCGAAGCGACTGAGGTCTGCTGCGCCCAGCACAGCTTACCGGCTAGTTCTGCCGCCACGCTCTTATCGGGGCGGGTCAGACGAAGAACCGCCACGCCGGCGGACACATCGCGCGGGATCTGGGCTGAGACCGCACACCCGCCAATGCTGATGTCTGACAACCGACACGCCACCGTGGCAGTGGACTCGCCATGCAAGAGCGTCAGGGTAGCGTCGAGCGAAACCTCGTTGCGAGCTGAAAATCGATCGACTTGACGTTTCTGGGTACTGGGTAATGCCATCGAACTTCGTGCTGCGGTGGACACCGACATCCTTCACTCTGGGTAGCCTAGGTTGCGGCTGAGGGTGTGGCTGAGATTTCAGGAACCCGCCGGATAAGCTTTTCCGGTTGTGCCGGTTCTAGGTCGCTTTCGACGGGACGATAGCTGTGATGCAACGAATCGCCATAACCGTTAGGGAGCAAACAACCGATCCGACTGTCGGGTAAAGCAACAGCAGGGGTCCCGTCTAGCCACGGATTGGCACTTTCGTGACGAACGTTTTTCATCGCACACGACCGTTGAACGATCACCTGATCTTGATGCCGCCTGAACAGTGTCTTGCACGCAGGTCGCGGATGGCGTTCGCAGGGATTTGTCTGACCGCGTCCGTTTGTGTCGCTGACGTTGTCGCTGACAACAACAGGCCGCACTTCGCATCCGGCCCGCCAACTCAGAGTTTCGTCCCGATCGACGCGACCGCAGACGCAAACAATGGGATGCAACGCCCACTGCGACTTCCACCTGTCCAATTCAAGATGGCAGGGCATTCGACGGCGACCCAGGATACCAAAGCGAAACTTTCAACCACGTCCCTGATTCGACAACCCGGTATACCGGCCTCATCCCAAAGCGCGTCAGAATCGACGATCGAGAGCCCGCGTGATGTGAGCACGGCGACAGAGGCCTTGTTGACGTTGCCCATGCCACAGTCATCGCCCGAAACGATGGCGACGACGCGTCGCCCATCGGTCACGCTTGCATCCCAAACCAGTTGGTCTCATGCGAAGCAGATCGAGTCGTGGTTGGATCAGTCCAAGCATGATCTGCAATGTCGCGCCTACGCGGCTGCCGAAGGCTATGCGTGGGAAGCGTTGGCACTCTCGGCCGAGATGATCGATCTGGCACGCTCGGAGGTCGCCAGTTCCGGGATCGCTGCGTGCGAGCTATTGCATCGCGGTCGTACTGCCATGGACGAGGCAGCGCACTTCGTCACGATGGCGAGGGCAGGCGATACCGAAGCGGTGGCACGCATCGCGAAATCGCATGAGACCCAAGTCTTAAGTGACTTCTCCGTGTCATCTTTTGTGGCCGTGGACCAGTACTTGGACCATGCTCGCATTTGTTTCACACCCATCGCAGCTGGTTCCGTGCAAGCGGCACGCGCGATGGACCTGATTGCAGCGATACGTTTGGGCCGGGCAAACCAGACCCAGTTGCCCGGCCCAACGTCGCTGTGTCTTCGTCGCGCCGCTGCGGGAGGCCAGCCGAGCAACGCTGCTATCTGGGACACACTAAGCGAGCAACTGGCCGACGCCGGTTTGATGGATGAGGCGCGCTGGGCGAAGGTGCAAGGGCAGGCCGTCATGGGCCAACGACTTGCCACGCAGGTACCGATCGAATCGATGGCCGTTCACGTGCCTCAAGAGCCCACGATTGTCCAGATGAGCCCGGATCAGTTCGCTGCGGTTTCACACAGTGTGATTCCCCACGATCCCGCCACCGCGGCAAACGCCCCTTATCCGGCGACCGGGGGCTCTGTAAACGCAGGAACGCCGCAACTTCGATCCGCCTCCGACGCAACTCAGGTCAACGCGTCGCATGTGCCTGATGCGGGCGACGCAACGCCCCAACGGGAAGCCGTGAGTCCCTTTCGGGCTGTCGCGGATCGATGGAAACGCGTGACCTCGCTAGCGAGTTGGAGGCGACGTTCAAAGGAAACGACATCAGCCGAGCCTGTGCCTGTCCAGGGATCCACTCCGGCAGTGACCACGTCGCCTGAGGCATCCGCGATGGGGGATCGTCGACCGTCCTGGTCCTTGCCCAACACCAAATTGCGTTGGTAATGAAGGAGCTGCGAATGATCCAAGTTCTTGCCAGCATGCAACCGCGGTACCGTTTTCGATATTCATCGCGTCAAAGAGTGCTGAGGCCTCACCTCGTCACCATGCTTGTCGCGGTACTAGGTTCGCTGCCCTCGGCACAGGCTCAGCTGCAGCTTGGCGTCATGGTGGATGGCCCCGCATGCCAGGGATGCGCACCCCAGGCATCCGTGTGCGATGCGTTTGGCTGTGGGGAACCCCGCGACTGTCACGGCCACATGATGGGCGTTGATTGCTGCGATTCGCCATGTGGTGGCGAAGCCCGCTGGCAAGACATGAAGGTCATGTCATTTGACACCTATCGTCAGGGTGGATATGCGGGTCCGGCAAGGCTGCGACATTTGTCCGAGTACCACGTGCGTCCGGGAGACGTGCTGCAGATCGTCTACCTGGTAACGCGACGGCAGGCGGCCGGTGAGTACCGCCTTGTCCCCGGTGACGAGATTGCCATCGAGTCCATCACCGAGCCGGAACTGAATCGAGGGACACTGGAGAGCGGGCTGCTCATTCAGCCAGATGGAACGATCACTGTTCGCTATTTGGGACAGGTTCAGGCCGCTGGCTTGACAATCGCCGCCCTGCGAAAGTCGTTGGAGCGACAGTATGCCGAGTACCACCAGGAGCCGAGTATCGATGTGACGCCCGTGCGGACCAACACCTTGGCCGAGGACATTCGCGCCGCGGTGGGTGGCGTCAATGGGTTCGCCACGCAAGCGATCGAAGTCACGGTGATGCCGGACGGGAACATACGGCTTCCTGGCATCGGCGGTGTGGACGTGCAAGGCTTCTCGATGGATCAACTGAAACGAGAGATCAACCATCGCTACGCGGAGGTGGTGGTCGGGTTGGAAGTAGAGCCGATCTTGACGCAACAGGCACCGCATTTCGTCCATGTACTTGGGAGTGTCAACACGCCGGGACGGATCGAAGTCACCACACCAACGACGGTCCTCGGCATGATTGCCGCAGCAGGCGGGCACAACGCCGAAAGCAACATGCGGCAGGTCGTCGTGATGCGTCGCGCCGAAGACTGGCGTCTGATCTCAACCATGCTGGACCTCAATGGTGCCGTCCTGGGGAGACGTCCGGTGCCCGCGGACGAAATCTGGGTGCGCGACGGAGATGTCATCATCGTGCCAGATCGTCCCATCGCGATCTTCAACGATTTCGTTCGGCAGACCTTCGTCGAAGGTCTCTACGGTATCATCCCCGTCAATGGATTCACGCTTGACTGATGGGTTCAAGAAAGCGCTTGGGTCAAACAATTCGCGATTTCGATTTGCTGGTCAGACGAGACCCAACGAAGATCGAGCGACAAGCGCTGATCGCTCGACGATGGTTTGGAACCACCATCATCATGAGCTGCCTCTGTTTGGGTCAGCGAAGCGAGAATCGCGGGACTTTGCTGGCGTAGTCGGTCGTGTATTTCCTGAGCCGTGGCGCCGTGGACGGCGAGTTCAACCTGCCGCGACGGCAACGTGACGACCTGGTCATGGCCGATCGTGGCTTCACGGTCCGTTACCCGAACGGATCCAATCCGATCCAACGCGGATAATTGAATCGCTAATCTCTCGGCGCGGCTGACGAGGTTCTCCTCAGGTGCGTTTATCAAAACGTCGACCGGTAGACTTTCTTTTTCCGCCTCGGCCATTGATTCGGCCACCATGGCTGCCAGGCAGGGTGCTCCGAGACGCAATGAGAAACCGTTTCCCGCTTGGATTTGCATCGCGAGCCGTTCGTCGGCGATCAAGACCGCCGCTGGCGCACAACCCGTCAGCACGCCCGTTCCAAGGACAACGCCAGAAACGCCGTCTCGGATGGCCCCCTCGACGGAATCGCTCAGTGCGATGCGAGAATAATCCACGGTCTCGCCATGGAACCAGCGTCCCTGCGGCATGACGACGATGCGTTTCGCCTCCCCGTTGCTAAAAGCTTCAGCGGAGCCAGGCTGGCTCAGGTGCAAAAGGTAGTCACGGCTCGCGTCAAAGCCGCTGTCTGGAGTGCAGGCGCCTTCCCCCATCGCAGACGAACCAAACTCGTGTATTTCGAATTCGGATCGGGCTGGTTGTACGCCCCGCACTCGATCGGCCAACACATCACCCTGTGTGTTCATAGGTATCGCAGACCAACGCGGCACCCAGATGCGGCTTAGGTCCGCCGCGTTGGTCAGCATCGCCAAGGCATGGTCGATCGATGGCACCACGAAGCCCTGCCAACCTGTCACACCACCTCGTTCGCTGAGTCTTTCGGAGAGTCGCTCGTTGAGCTCTCGTACACTCACCGTGCCACCGGACCAGGACTCACCGAGCTGTCTTTGGGCCGCGGCAATGCTTTGAACGGGAATCCAGGCGAGGCCCCCTGCATCCGGATTGAGCAGGCAACCCGATGCGTTGACGGCATCGGCGGGAAGCGTGCCCTGCGCTGACGTGTGACGCGACGTTGCTTCGTCAAACGAAGACTGTGCCTGTTGCAGGACCGCATCGACTTTTTCGCGTGCTACCCGCGGCAGGTCTTCGACCAAACGCGTGGCCTGCTGTTTGATCTGTTCCACCCTGTCAGGGTCAGATACCTGCTTGGCGAGATCGTTCACGCCACGACGAAGCAGTTCAACGGTCCAAGGGGGAAGAGGCATCGTGGGGGTCCAAACGAGAACAAGATGGTCAACCGCATTGCGGAAAATCGGGACCGCAAGCGGGGCCTATCTGATCATCGTTGACCTTCGTTGCAACCGCAACGCCCAGGTCGGCATGGGGGCAACTTAACTGTCAGAACCGGCAATCGAGACGATTCGATTGTCGGAACGGACGTCGACGACTACTGGGGGCGTTTTAGGCCTAAGAAATCGTTGACTCCTGCCACACGTTCCTCTGGCTCGGCGGCGGGTGGAGCAAAGAGGGATCGAAAGAAGCCGGGTGACTCACTCTTGGGAGCGGCGGGACTCTGCGCAGGATCTTTTGGACCGGCGAGCATGTTCATCGGGTTCAAGTGGACCGGGTTGAAGACTTCTTTTGTCCGCGTCCAAGAACGTGATGCGGTGCCACGCACATCGGACATCAGGCCGTCCTTCCGTTCGATGATTCGGTCTTGATCTTGACGTGGGACCATGAAGCTGGGCAGTCGAAACCCGCCTCCCGGTAGCTTCCAATTGACGGGATTCAGTGTCTGAACAAAACGCGTCATCATGCCAGGTTGCTGGCTTGGCGCACCGCCCGATGTGGAAGGAGTGAGCGTCGACTGGGCCGAGGCTCGCTGGGAGTCGCACATCACAATCCCAGCGAACAACGCCAAGACGAGAAACTTGAAGGCAAGCAGGTGAATTCGCATGGAAGCAATTGATTGAGAATCGATTGATCGAAAACGCATCGAACAAACTCCAACACTCTTAATGGTCGTCTCGGGAAAGGCTTTCTTCGCGCACTCCACCCCTTCACGCGACAACCTGCCTATCGCTGCTGGCCATAAACGGCTGCAAGAGCAGTTTTCAAAATGAACGCCACTCATGCTGAGCCCGCAAAGCCTCGTTCGACTATCTCACCAGGCCTCGGGCACGGAGCGAGCGGATCTCCTTGGGGGACTCCCAACGGGGCGTCTCCCAGATACTCGGTGCACGGCCGTGCTTCTGAAAGAAATTCCGCGTCCACGGGTCCGCACCGGCTGGTGCCCCACCGCGTGTGCCTGTCGAACGCTGCGTCATGTTCGAATTGCGAAAACTCGGGTTGGACTGTGTCGTCGGTACCCGAGTCGTCTGCTGTTGGAACGACCGAACAGGCGGGTTTGCCGTGGGCGTTGATGGCACGAACGATGGGTTTCCCGATGAAACAACGCGATGATGGGTGGTCCCGTTCACGGGGGACGCCATCGGCTGGAGCTGAATGACGGCCCCCTTGGCAATCGGACTCTGCTTGGGGTTGCCGACGACCGTGGGTTGATCCGGCGCCTTTGTCGATGCTTGTGCCGAGCTTGGAGCTTGTTTCCGAAAGGCGGCTGGTTTGATCCAACCACGAACCGTCGCGTCATCATCCACGGACTGAACCCAAAACCATTCCCCATGACTCTTGGTGACCAGAGCAATTTGTCCTGGTTGCAATTTCGCGACCACCGCGGATTCAATCTCTAGCTTGACGTCGGGTCTCAGAATCGCGCGTCGAAACCCTTCCATCCCCGCGGCCTGAAAATCAATCAAAGCACGTCCCAGGTCATCGTCTTGGCCTTGGTTCAAGTATGCCGCACCACGACCCAAACGTGCCATGCGGCGAACGCCCGTGGGTCGCGTCGAGTCGTCGATCAAGGCGGCATAGGATTCGATCGCGAGCGTCAGTTGTCCATTCATTGTGAAACGTCTCGCTTGCTCAAGCAGCCGATCTTGAATGGGTTCCTTCGCTTCCGAGTCCACCCATTGATCCGCCAGCGGATTCCCGCTTTGCGAGGCCAGGTTTGGAGTAGCCGGCTGTTTCCGGGGCGGCTTGTTGTTTGCAGACGTGTTCGCGGCAACGGCCTTATCGTTGGTTGCAACCGGTGCCGTTGGGATGGCGGCCAGTTGCCCTTCAGGTGTGACCGTTTCTGCGGGGCGCCGCAGGAAAAAATCGTCGATGGACGGCTCGATATGCAACCAAGGCCGCTGTCCCGTCGATTTCTTCACCGCGGCACCGGCGTAGAAAAACACGTCCCGGAGAAGCAGTCCGCGGCTGGGGCGTCGATTCAGGGCGTCGGCCATGGCTTCGGCAAAGGGCGAGTGATCTCCCAAGCCGTCCGCGGCCACCTCCCCGGGTGCGGTTGCGTAGGCGATCAACATCCCCTCCGGAATCGTCTCGTAGGGCATCGCCAAACCACGGGACCGAACACCGCGGCTGATACTGCGGAAAGGATTGTCCCGGCAGCAGTCCAGCACCAGAACATTCATGTTGCTCGACGAGGTGGCGAGCGAATCGAGGACCAGTCCCTGCGGTACGGTTTTGTATTTGACGGAGGCGACATCCGTCAGTTCGGCATCAATGGGGATCAGATAGTTGCGGCCATCAATTTCCAAGCCATGCCCGGCGTAGTACAGGAATGCCAATCCGTTGCGAGGGACCTGGCGACCGAATTCCGCAATGGATTCATCCATTTCCCGGTGAGTCAGGTCAAAGCGGAACGTGACGTCGAATCCCAATCCCTCAAGCGCCTGACCGATCAATTGTGCGTCATTACGGGGGTTCTTTAGCTTTCCCACGGCGTAGTCGGAATTGCCAATCACCAGGGCGTGCAGCAAATTGCCTTCCCCGCCAAACGCGTTGACTCCAATCGCAGCTTGGAACAGTCCCGATAGGATCAATAACATGGGGAGAAAACGCACCGGAACACTCCTTGCCGCGAGTACACGTGATCGAGGACCAACCTGTTTCACCTGCCCTGCAAAAAGGGCAGTCAAGCGTCGCATGCGTTATACATGGGATCTCCCGAGAACTGGCGGACACGGGATTCGGTTAGACCTGGCACGGGCTTGAGTTAGAGTCTTTGGCGCGAGGATCGGGCAGTGCCATTGGATCGAAGCGTGATCGCTAGACAGGAACACGCATTCTCATTCACCGCCAGGATTCGATTCCGTGGGTGGCTTGGATTGATCCTGATAGGCCCGCAGCCGCTGAATCAAGGTAGCAAGCCTGGTCGCCGCACCCGGCAGCGTGACATCCGCGAGTTCCACCAGGTCGGCCAAAGGGCCTTGGAGTTTTTCGCATGCCTGTTCCATTTCCACGCTGACGCGCCGCGTCAACGCATATTTCTTGTGGCACAGATCCAGGCGTGCCTTGCATACGGCCACGCGTTTCGCCTCCTCGGTCGCCGGCGGCCGATCACCCGCGCGAACCGTCGCTCGCTTGCGTGAGAGCGCGTCCTGGGCCTCGGTCAATCGCCGTTCGGCCAGACGCGTTTGCGAGCGCCAATAGGCTGGATAATCCTGGGAATACCGATTCTCAGCGCGATGAATCGCGGCACGAATCTGTTGGCCTTCTTGTGCCAAACGATCTGCCAAATGCACCGTCGCCCGGTGAAGATCACCGAGCGACTCAATGCTCCTTACATCGCTGCCGGACACCGCGAATCAGGCCAATTCATCCAGCAGGCGATCGAGTGCCGCGTCGAGCTTATCCGGCGTTTCGTAGGTTCCTGAGGCGATCTGTCGCCGAATCTCGGCAACACGATCCACACGGATCTCACCGTCGGACGCGCTGGTTGTGCCGGCGAGGCGATTGGTGCCCGTGACGGAAGAACTGAGATCCAACTCGTCGACAGGAGCCGCCGATTTTGGCTTAGCGGCATCGGTCGGTTTCGTCGATTGCGACGGATTGGCCCGTTGGGCGCCCGAAACGTTTCCAGCCGCTTGCGGCGTTGAGACGCGGAAAGGTCCAAAAATTTGCATTTCTACGGAAGCTCCCTGAGAACAAAACGTTCCCCACCGATGCTCCAATCGCGAGTAGCGATCCGATCCGGACAACGGAGGACGATGAGGGTGGGATGTAGCGCGAGAAAGCTCAGCTGAGAACACCCGCAGGTAAACTCGAGCTTAACTCCTCAACAAAACGCCGCATTCCCTGTCCCAGGACTCAATCCGTGTTGATTCAAGCAGACTTCGCAGACGCGGGCCCACAAAAGACCCGATTATGCTATCGATCTGATTTGGTTCGCATCTGAAGACGATTGCTTGAATTTGACGGAATCCTCCCGGTTCGGGATGTCATCAGAGGGAAAACTACCAATCGCGTGAAACCCAACGCAAGGTCAACCCGCCGGTTGTTCAATCGTCTTGGTGAGGACACCATGTGCGGTTCGGCGATGTCCCATCCCCATTCGGCCCCCAGCTTGGGCTGCTTCCTTTCCGCCAGACCGCTCGGCAGCTGACACCACAAAACATGAACTTCTCCAACTCGCAAGCGCCGACGTCCGAACGATTGCCGGCCTTTGGCGTCGTCTTGGCGGCAGGTCAAGGCACTCGCATGAAGAGTGAGCTGCCCAAGGTCCTGTGCGAGGTCGTTGATCGCCCCATGATTCACTTTGTACTCGACGCCCTGGATCAGGCGGGCATCGACCAGAAGGTGGTGGTCGTTGGCTATCAAGCGGAAGCCGTGAAGTCCGCCTTGGCGACGCGATCGGATGAATCAATTCGTTTTGCCACCCAGGCCGAGCAGTTGGGAACCGGGCACGCGGTGGAAATGTGCCGCGAGCAGCTCCAAGACCATGACGGCGTCACGCTTGTGCTGGCAGGTGATTCGCCGCTGGTGCAGGTCGAAAGCCTGAACGAGCTGCTCCGTTATTTTCGGACCAACCAGCCCGCGCTGTTGTTGGGAACACTGAAGAAGGACGACCCAACGGGACTGGGGCGCATTGTGCGTGACGCGAGCGGTGAATTCACGGGCATCGTCGAGCATAAAGATGCGACGGAGGAGCAGTTAGCGATCCAGGAAGTCAACATGAGCACCTACCTGTTCAACAATCGAGACTTGTTGTGGGCTCTCTCTCAGCTGAGCAATGACAACGCCCAGGGCGAGTTCTACTTGACGGACTGCGCCAGAATTCTCCGCGATGCGGGGCACCGTGTGGAAGCGTTGCCAGTCTTGAAAACCTGTGAATCGCTTTCCATCAATAATCCGGAGGAGCTGAAGTTGGTCGACCACCAGATGCGGGCGATGGGATATGCGTGAGCTCAAAATATTCAGTGGTCGCGCGAATCTGCCACTGGCCGAGAAAATCTGTCAGCATCTCCATCTGACACGAGCCGAAGTGACGCTGGGGCAGTTTCCCGACGGGGAGAACTTCTGCAAGTTGGATGAGGACGTCCGTGGTCGGGATGTTTTCCTTGTGCAGCCGACCTGTCCGCCCGTCAACGACAACCTGATCGAATTATTGACCATGATCGATTGCTGCAAACGCGCCAGCGCCGCGCGGATCACGGCGGTCATGCCTTATTTCGGTTACGCACGGCAGGATCGCAAGGACGAAGGTCGCGTTCCGATCACCGCGAAGCTCGTGTCCAATCTGGTTGTTCGCGCGGGGGCTGATCGTGTGCTGACGATGGATCTACACGCCGCTCAGATCCAAGGCTTTTTTGACGTGCCGGT
>JBCCYK010000083.1:0-23950 GCA_039189905.1 Planctomycetota bacterium | reverse complement strand
CCACATCGGTGGTTTCCATCACCGGTAATCTGCGGTGCGGCTTCGAGCCGGGGAAGCATGCAAGCCGTTCAACATGACACGGATTGGGTTTCGCGTTGGTGCGTGGTGTTTTGGATGCCACCCGAGCAACATGGGGTTCCCGATCCGAGCCTTTCTGTTTGCCACAGTTTCAATGACAGACATCTGCAACTCGAGACGCGTTGCGGGCACGGTTCGGCCTCCAGAGTCACCTGAACCAGATACCGGAAGCGTTACTGGGTCAAGTCTGCCAGTGCCCGGTGGACGAACTGAATGCAGATGCTGCCTTCGCCAACCGATGATGCAACGCGTTTGACGCTTCCCGCTCGGACGTCGCCGACGGCGAAGACATTGGGCAGGCTTGTTTCGAAGGGGTGTGGTAAGCGTTGCTGGCGCCAACGCTTCGAGTTGGCGACGTCGTTCCCCGTGCAGACGAAACCTCGTTCGTCCATCAACACGCAATCACCCAGAAACGCGGAGTTCGGGACCGCACCCAGCATGAGAAACAGGTGCTTGATGGGATGCACCGTTTTTTCTCCCGAGATGCGGTCATACCAAGTCATCGATTCGAGCTCGGAATCACCTTCCAAGGCCACAACCTCCGTGCTTCGATGCAGTGTGATTCGGTTTGAGGCGTCGATCCTCTGGATCAAGTAATCCGACATGCTCGCGGCCAGGTTCTCACCGCGAATCAGCATGTGAACGTGCCGCGTATGATTGGAAAGGAACACCGCGGCTTGGCCCGCCGAATTGCCGCCACCAACGACCACGACTTCCTCTCCATCGCAAAGGCCCGCTTCCATCGCCGTGGCCGCATACTGGATCCCTCTCCCCTCGAATCTCTCTTGGTTCTTCAAGCCAAGTCTTCGATAGGTCGCGCCCGTCGCCAACACGATGCTCCTGGCATTGACTTCGCCTCCGTCAAAATGCACCCGATACGGTGGCGACTCACATTCGATCTTCTCGACCGACATCGGCAGTGCGAGCGTGGCTCCAAATTTCTGTGCTTGTATTTGTGCCCGACCGGCAAGCTCCTGACCTGACAGACCGTTTGGAAAACCAAGGTAGTTCTCGATCTTACTGCTCGTGCTGGCTTGTCCGCCCGGCGCCTGCCTCTCGAGGATCACCGTTGTTAGGCCTTCGGATGCCCCGTAGACCGCCGCGGCCATCCCCCCGGGCCCACCGCCGATCACAGTAAGGTCATAGGTGTCCTCCTGGCTTGGCCATTCGACAATCCCCGTGGTCTCGCCAACTTCAATGACCGCGGGACGTTTCAGCACCTCTTCACCATGGCACAGGAAGAGCGGCAAGTCCTCTTCCCTGCATTCGTGCCGTTTCATGATCGCGTCCACTTCCGGATCGTCCTTGAAACGAAGCACTCGGACGGGGTAGCCGTTGCCCTGAAGAAACCGCTGGATCTGCAGCATCAATGGGTCTTGCTTCTTGCCGATCAAGTAGGAGCCGCCGAGATTCTGTTCGAGAATTCCGAGACGACGAACGATCAAAGCCCGCGTTACCACCTCACCGATGTCCGGTTCGGCCGCCAGCAATTCGCGAAACGCCTTGCGACCGAATCGAATGGTTTCCGTTTCACCGCGCGTGCGCCCGCCAACAAGGACTTTTCGGTTGCTGAAGAGATCAATCTCACCCGTAAACTGGCGATCGCAATGGCTCGTGAAAACTTCCGGGTTGCCATCGCAATTGAAATCGAAGATTACAATGCATCCGCGAACGACGATATAGAAATCGGCTTCCCGTTGGCCACGTTCGAAGACCGTTTCACCGTCGGCCAACAGCACCGTTTCACCCAGGGATCGGGCGCGCTCGATTTGATCCACCGTTAAGGTCGGGAACGCTTGATGGTCTTTTCCACGCGGGACAGCCGTCCGCGAACTGTTCTCAATCATGATGTGTGCCTGTTGGTATCGGCTTCCAGCAAAACGCGTCTGCCTCTGAGTCTATGTTCCTCCATCGATTCGACCCTTCCAAGGCAGCTGCTCGCCATCAAAAGAACCAGGTTGCCCAAACTAGCACGAAGTCGGCTTCTCTGCCTCCCGCTTCGAAGATGGCATGACCGGGTTCAAGATGAACATATGCGGCCGTCGCTTCAACCGAGGGGATGGGTTGCGACTCCAGGGCGATGGAGAGGGTGTTTCCAATGTACCTTTCATCCGATTCATCGCCTTCGATCCCTGGAATGCCCGGAGGAACATAGATCGCGTCGGTGGTGCTTTGACGCCATAGGAAATCCCACAGGACGACCAACTTCATGGAAGTCGTGAGCTCCAGATCCGCATTCAGGTTCAAGTCATAGAGATTTGCAGGTGCGAAGGCCGCCGCTTCGCTGAAGTAGCTGTTGTTTGGATAAAGGGCATTGAATGTACCTAGCCTCCCGTCGTTAGGATCCTGGTCCCCGCTGATCGCATCCAGCTTCAATCCAAGCCGAGGACGAAGCGGCGCCGATTCAAAGGTGTAGCCAATGATGCTTGCCACCGTCCACGCGAGAATCTCTTGATCGTCGATGGATCCAAACTGGATCATCGGTTCGAAGTTGTAGTCCCACGCGTTCTCCGGTCCAAACAGCCCGAAGGCGCGCAAACCGAATGTATGCCGATGTTCATCGCCGGCGACTGAATCGAAACGCGCATGGGCGTTTCGATATCCCAGGTAGTACAGATCGAGGCCACCCTTGCCCGGAAGCAACGAATCGGGACCCGGTTTCAGCGTGCTGTAGCTTCCCCATAGCAAGCGGTCCGCGGACGGTTCGTTGTCGAAAGCGTCTCCCCCAAAGGCCACGTCGCTGCCTGCAATGAGCTGTGTCGTGAGCGACTCGTTGTCCAGCACCAACCTGACGGCGTCGAAGCTTCGGCGAATGTTCGGGCCATTTCTAGTTGCGACAAGGCGTCCTGATCCAAGTGCAAAGGTTTGGCGCCCCATTGTGGTGTAGAGGCGGCCGCGCTTGCCTTCCAGGAGGGTGACTTCCGAGAGTAGCTGCTGAAAGAAGACGGGATCCTCATCAATCGGCGCCGGCTCATAGGGAGAACCGAACTGGAATGCACTTCCGAGTTCAACCCGGGTCAACAACCAGTCATTCGGACGAATGTCAAAATCGACGTAGAGTCGCTGGAGCAGGTAGTCATTGTCGGCGTCTTCAGCAAAACCAAACTCGCGGTTTCTCCATGATTCAAATTGTTCACGAAACTCACCGCTGATCCGGAGAACGTCTGGATCTAGAGGCAAGGCCCTTTCAAGGAATCCAATCTCGGGATCGTCGTCGGGGCGTTCACGCAGTGGACCCGTTTCAGGGATCTCAAAGGCTTCAAGCTGACCGGTGGCGAGGTCTCCTTGCACGTCTTGACCCGGGCAGACCCGCGTCCAGAACAGCAGCGAGAAGATCGACAAAGACAGCCCTACGCGAACAACTCGTGCCAATCGATGTAGATAAAGTACTCGCATATCTTGTCATCCTTGATTCGAAACACGTCGCAGAACGGCACGGTCAGCATCGAGTCGTCTTTTCGCCTGTAGGTCACGGTGCCTCGGTAGACCACTTTGTCACCCGCAGAGAAGTGATCATCGATCTGATGGTGAATCGCCCGGATGGACGCGTAGAGATTCTCGAAAACGTCCTTGATGGCTTCCTTTCCCGTGATTGGATTCGCGTTGCCGGCTTGCAGCATGCAGTCGTCACTCAGGTAGGCCAGCACGTTGTCCGTCACCATCGTGTCGATGGCCGGCGAGAACGATTCTAAGTGTGAGTAGTCAGTCACGTGGTCACTCGTCACGAGAGGTCGAACAACATGAGATCGGCATTCGACGTGGCCGAGATTGAAACACGGGATTCGTTCGTCACAAGCAAGGTTCGAGAACCCATGTGGTTCGGGTCACGGTACTCTGCGAGTTTCATACGGAGGCCCCTGGTGCCCCAAAGATCGGAACGGGTGACCATCCCGGGAGGTCCTTCAGCGGTGGAGGACTCAACTCTGCGAAACTGTCCTTCGCGTGAACGATCTTGCCGCCTGTCAAAGTCAGATCGGATTCGATGTCGGTGATCTCGTGTTCGGCCACAGTGAAGTAGTCGCGGTCCAAGACCGCCATGTCGGCAAGCTGGCCCACTTTGATCTGACCTTTCTTGCCAATCTCACGGCTAAACCAGGCACCGCCAGCGGTCCAGTGTTGCAAGGCCTCCTGTCGCGATAGCCGATCCGCCGGATTCCAGATCACGTCGCCGCCGCGACCGCGTCCGGAGACGGCCCAATGAACTGCGAGCCACGGGTTATAGGATGAAACTCTGGTCGCATCGGTACCTGCAGCCAGCGGCACGCCGGATGCCATCATCTTTCTAACCGGCATTACTTTTCGGAGGGCGTCTTCCCCATAGCGATCACGATAGGCCGTTGTTTGGAACGCGATGCGGTTCTGGTAGCTGATGCCGCCGCCGAGATTCGCGATTCGTTCCATCGTTGGCTCGGTGATCGTCTCGCCGTGATCAAAGATCCAGTTCAGTTCGTCGATCCCTCGATCCCTTCCGACTTTCTCGACCACGCTGAGCAAGCGATTCGCACTTTCCTCGTAGGTGCAGTGAAAGCGAATCGGCCATCGATTGTCGAACAGGAACTGCAGCACCGGCTCCAGGTCGCCTTCCATCCGCTTACCGAGTTCGGGTCGCGGATAGGAGAAATCCTCAAAGTCGTAAGCTGACGCTACCAGCATCTCACCTGCACCGACGCACCGCAGATAGTCATCACCCTCGTCAGGTTTGACGATATCATTCCACCGCTTGAAGTCGTCTAATTCAAACAGCGGGCGTTGAGCGAATAGCTGGTAACCAATCCGTACGGTTTGTTCGCCGCGGCGATTGAGTTCGGTGATCACGCCATAGTCGTCGGGGTAATTCAGGAACCCGCCGGCGCAATCCAGGGCAGATGTCATGCCGAGTGCATTGAGCGCTCGGAAGTAGTGTTTGGTGGAAGTGAGTTGCTGCTCAAAGTCCAGCTTGGGTGCCATGTCCAGCAGGGCGTACAACGGTTGAGCATTCGGTCTCGCAATGGCCAGACCTGTCGGGCGTCCCTTCTCATCACGAATCAGTCGACCGGACACGAACGGTTCGTAGTAGTGTTTGTCGATCCCGATGGCACGCAAGGCAGCTTGGTTGAGCCAAGCCCGGTCATACAAATGCAGCACATAAACGGGAACATCTGGCGAGACCGCGTTGATCTCATCCAACGTCGGCAGCCTTTTTTCGGCCATCTGATCGACCGACCATCCCCCAACGACGCGTATCCACTGGCCCGGTGGTGTGCGCTCTGCTTGCCGTTTCAGCATCCGTAGCCCATCGGCCAGTGACGGGACATGATCCCATCGCAACTCCATCGCGAAGTTGTTCCCTTGGCGAATGATGTGCGTATGGCTGTCAATCAGCCCAGGGATGACGCGTTTGCCGGCAAGATCGATCTTCTTCGTTTGCGACTGAGCCAAGGCAAGGACGTCAGCATCTGAGCCGACCGCCACAATGTTCTTCCCTGCGACGGCGACTGCACTCAACTCGTTTTGCGCGGGATCCATCGTCGTGATCTTGCCGCCAAACAAGATCAGATCGGGTAGCCTCGCCGAAGCATCTTGGCCCTGAAGACTGCTTTCTCCAACAAGTCCAAGCACTCCGGTCGCTGCCGTGTTTCTGATCAACTGACGTCTTGAGATCGTCATGGACTCTTGCCTTGGTGGAGCCAGGGTGAGAACAGCTTGGTGAGCGGTGGCATGATGCCCCAGGTAAGCGTCACAACCGCGGCGAGCACAATGACCGCTGCCGCCAGTCATCAGGAACCCTTCTCAGCCGCCTGAATGCGGTTGTAGCTGGTGATCAGATTGCGATAGTTCGGAAGGCGATTCGAAAGCAAGTTCGCCAGCCCTTCCATGTCGTTCCGCCAGTCTCGCTGAAGTTCGCATGCGACCGCAAACCAATTCAGCATGTGGGCACCGGCGGCTTCCATCCTGGCCCAAGCGGTTTTCTGAACGGTTTCGTTAAAGGTGCCCGATGAATCCGTCACGACGAAGACTTCGTAACCCGCTTCAATCGCGGATAGAGTTGGGAACGCAACGCAGACATCGGTCACAACTCCCGCAATGATCAGTTGCTTCCGACCCGTTGCCTCAACCGCCTTCACAAAGTCTTCATTGTCCCAAGCGTTGATTTGACCCGGCCGGTGAATGAACGGGGCATCGGGAAACATCGCTTCGATCTCGGATACGATCGGGCCGTTTGGCCCCATGTCAAAGCTCGTCGTGAGAATCGTCGGCAAATCGAAAAACTTGCCGATGTCCGCGATCGCGAGCACGTTGTTTTTGAAATCGTCTGGGGTGAAGTCCTGTACCAGCGAAATCAGGCCAGATTGGTGATCGACCAACAACAAAGCGGCATGGTCTTTATCGAGGCGGGTGTACTCTTGTACCATCGAACGCTCCACAGCGGCAAAGCAACGAGTTGATTTACAAACGTGAGTTTGAAACCTACGGCAGAAACCCCCACTCTGATAGAACGATCTTGCTATGCTCCCGTTCTTCATCAAGCAGCATCACAGCCCAACAAGGTGCACACGCATTCAATCTGGCGGTGACTCACCTTGTTCCAACCCCGGAGTCTCCGGTTTCCCCTCGCTAGAAAGCAATGCTTGGTCTCGTGCTAAGCCCTTCATGGGTGAGAAACCAAAGACACGCTTGAAATGCCGTCCCATGTGAGACTGGTCTGAGAATCCGTGTTCGACGGCTAGCGAGGCGAGGGAACGCGACGCATCTTGGCTAAGAGCTTCCCGCAGTCTCTCAATGCGGAACCGGATCAGATATTCGATGGGCGAGTATCCCATGGAGTTTCGAAATAGCCGGGAGAAGTGGAATTCGCTACACCCTGCGACCGAAGAAAGCTCTTGCAGCGAGATAGGCCCCGAAAAGTGGCTCGCGATGTAGTCAATCACATTGGACAGCGTCTGCCGCGCAAGGACTGCGCTAAATTGCGATTGAGGGAGTTCCGTCCCGCCCAGCCACAAAAGCCGCTCCGTGATTTGCAGCACGATTTCATCTCGCCCCAATCGCTCGTGGCTCAACTGGGATTCGACCGACCTCCAGAGTTTCAACATGAGTTGAAACGTGTCGTTGTCATGCCAACCATGGCTGTGTAACGCAATCGGAAGGTGGTCGGGTTTGTCACCCGTCAAAACGCCAATCGCATGCTGGATTGATGCCCAGGGCAAACAAACGGTGAGCATCTCGAAAGGCCCTGACCCTGAAGCTTCCGATGCGATGCCCGGCGTTTTGACGATAAAGTTCCCAGTTCGCGGTCTCGACCAGAAACGGCCAAAGCCGTGATCCAGAGAGATTTCGCGTCGTCCCGAACCTCGAATGGGAACGAACAACACCAAATCATCTGTGGGCGGAGCATCAGCGCAGTCCAAAACAAATGACTTGACGAGGTAGCAGCCTGAATCCCTCGATTCGCATTCGGCGATCAACTTTGTCGGCGCCTCTGCTCTCCGCACCCAGTGTTTGTAGCGATTGGCAGCGTACGAACGCATATGGAACCTGAACCGGTACTACGAAAGCCTGTTGATGATGACTGTGAAATGCGATGCGAATGCACAAGCATTCGGCGCACCCGCGGAAAAACGAGTTGCCTGACCCCTCAAATCGTAACGTAGCAACAAGCCTCGCTCTCTGAGAGAGAGCCTTGCATTCGCAATGGCAAGATTGTTCCACGCATCGGATTCTGGTCAATCGTCAGGAGTTTAACCGGCAGCCGTAGGCGTACGTGGTGATCGGGAAAACGCGTTCGCCTGCGGCTGCCGGTTAAACAATTTTGCGGATCGGGCGAGTCAAGCCCCGACCCGTCCGGTCACACGAGAACGAGGCTCTGGAGAGGCCGACACCGCATTCTCGATTTTGTGTTAGTGACTTCGAACAAAGCGTGGAGTGGTACACGAACAAGCTCGGCTTTCGGGAGATGGTTCGCTGGACCGTTGATGGTTTGCCGGGAACCAATCTGGCCTACCTGAAGCGAGGAGGCTTTCTGCTTGAGATCGCATCCGGGCCGACCACCGAGGCAACCGTTTCTCTTCCAAGCGCAACGGATTTCGGCTCCCATTTTGCCCAGCGAGGATTCACTCATTTGTGTTTCAGAGTGCGAGACGTGGATGCGGCGCTGGCCGAGCTGAACGCCAAAGGCGTGCCGACCTTCTCGCCAGCCATCGACTTTCCCGCGTTGAACACGCGCGTCGGATTCATTCAAGACCCCGATGGCAATGTCATCGAGTTGAAGGGCCCCATGGCGGGCGACAACGTGGTTGAAGGGCGGGCTCAGTGGGTGGACTGACGACGGACGTGTCGTCAAAGCGTTCAACAGCATGGCTCAGGAAGTGTTTGAGATTCCGCCTGTCGCAAGAAGAAAATCGCGTTCACAAGGCATCAAACCCGTGCCCTCCCCGAAATCTCGCTTGAGGCTCGATTTCGACCCTCCCTTCGCTGCGCGTGGGAAGGTGAATTGGATGGCGATCGGCGAGAAGTGTCAAAAAATGATGCGATCTCGTGTAAGCAGTTAGTGGCCCGTGGGTATTCATGTTCAGCAACTGCTTAATCACCAACCGTATTCTCCCACCTGGAGCACACAATGATGTCCATTGCACGTGAGTTTTACGAAGCGTTTCAAAGAGGCGAGTTCGACCGGTTTGACGCGATCGTCCACCCGGAAGTCGTCACCAACAGCTCCGCCAGCTTTGGGAA
This sequence comes from Planctomycetota bacterium, assembly GCA_039189905.1. Classification (GTDB taxonomy): domain Bacteria; phylum Planctomycetota; class Planctomycetia; order Pirellulales; family Pirellulaceae; genus Rhodopirellula. The sequence continues at coordinate 15,166 of JBCCYK010000083.1, read as the reverse complement.
CGTTGGAATGGACGCCCTGAAGGGTTGGGCGGGCGCATTTTTGAGCGGTTTTGCTCCTCGAATCGACCTTGTCGACGAGATTGATGCGGTCGACGACGCGGGCAATGGTCGTGCGGTTGCCACGATCAATCTCAACTGGAAACACGTTGGGGACTTCTTTGGTCTCGCGCCCACCGGCCGAGAGGGAACCTCGGTTGAGAACCTGATCATGACCGTTCGCGAAAACAAGGTCGTGCGATTGGAAGTTGCCGATACGACGCTTGATTTGGTGATTTACATGCACGAGCGAGGTTGGGTCTTTCCGCAGAACATCCGACCCAAGCCGATTGTCCGTGGCGAGAATCGTCGCACAGAAGAACCTGTGATTGACTTTCAAACCGTGTAACTCCAACGAATGCAGAATCGGGAGCACCCCAATGAACGTTCTCATTGTCCACGCACATCATGAACCGAAGAGCTTCTCTTCAGCGCTCAAGGATCAGGCCATCGATTCGTTGCAACGCGCTGGCCACGATGTTGTTGTATCAAACCTTTATAAGATGGATTTTGATCCTGTTTCCGATCGCCGAAACTTCACAACCGTCAAGAACGAGGACTATCTGAAGCAGCAAGCGGAGGAAGCGCATGCGAGTGAGACGGGTGGCTTCTCAACCGAACTCGAGAAAGAGATCAGAAAGCTCGAGGCCGCTGATGCCGTCATTTTCAGTTATCCGCTCTGGTGGTTTGGCGTCCCTGCGATCCTGAAGGGTTGGATCGATCGCGTGCTGGTTGCGGGCCGTATCTATGGCGGTTCCAAGTTATATGAATCCGGAGTTGGAGGCGGTACTAAGCGCGGCATGGTGCTGATGACGACTGGAGGAGGCCCCGACGTCTATGGTGGTTGGGGCGTGAATCCGTCGCTTGTCAGAAGAACGCGCTACGATTGAACGTTGGAAACGGGACGGGCACCTGCAGGAAATCCAAATGGCGGAACTGGCCGACCCGAACTGGCGTGCCTTTCTCAGAATGCGCGCGGCGAGCAAGGAGGACATCGAAGCAAGGCTAAAACAGCTTCCGCTTTCAGACTACTTCGACTTTACGATCACCCAACTCTCTAAGGGGGAGTCGCGAGTCGACTGACAAACCGGGCCTAGCAGCCTGTTGATTTCTTGCTAAGCAGTCGAGCTGGTCCGCAAAATGGTTTAACCGGCAGCCGTAGGCGCACGCGTTCGTCCGAACTCCACCAACGCCTGCGGCTAACAGTTGAACAACTGATGTGGTCTCGGTGTCAATCGATCGACGGGCTGTTAGTCTTCCGCTGCAACTTGGTTTTCGGGTAGCGAAACTCGACAAGCCCCCAAGAGTTTCGGCCTGCTGCAAGAAAGCCGAAAGACTTGACGTCTTTCGCTACGGCTGTGAGCGAATATTGAGCTGCTGCTGAATGTTAGTGTTTGAAGTGGCGTCGGCCGGTGAAGACCATCGGGATACCGTGGTCATCGCAAGCGGCGATGACTTCTTCATCGCGGCGAGAACCGCCGGGTTGGACGACCGCGAGGATTCCTGCGTCGGCAGCGGCTTCAATGGAGTCGGGGAATGGGAAAAACGCATCGGAGGCCAGGATCGCGCCGGCGGCACGATCGCCAGCTTTCTTGATGGAGATCTCGACGCTGTCGACACGGCTCATCTGACCGGCACCCACGCCGATCAAAGCGGTGTCTTTCGCCAATACAATCGCGTTGCTTTTGACGTGTCGCACCATTTCCCAGCCGAAGCTGATGTCGTCCCAGAGATCCTCATCCACTTCGGTGTCTGTCACCGTGTTCCATTGCAACGGGGAACTGTTCGTGCTGTCCGCGTCCTGAACCAGCATGCCACCGCTGATGAAGCGGCGAGCAAGTCGCGGTCCCTGAGTTTCCAAACGACCCACTTGCATCAAACGGACATTCTCGCGCCACCGTGGCCGTGTTGTGAGTAAACCCACGGCCCCGGCTTCAAAGTCGGGCGCGACGATGGCTTCGATGAACAGTCCAGGTTCACAGAGCAACTCCGCCGTTTCCGTGTCGACCGTGCGGTTGAACCCGATCACGGAACCAAAGGCAGAGAGCGGATCGCCGGCGAGGGCACCGTCACAGGCGTCGGCAAGCGAGTCGCCGGTCGCAGCACCGCAGGGATTGTTGTGCTTGATGACCGATGCGGCGGGTTGCGCGAAACCGCGAACAATCTCGAGAGCGGAATCGAGGTCGAGAAGATTGTTGTAAGAAAGCTCTTTCCCGCTGATCTGCCGTGCCGACACCACATTGGCCGTTCGTTCGTTGGGATCACTGTAGACGGCGGCACGCTGGTGAGGGTTCTCTCCGTACCGCAGTTTTGTCTTGCGTCGAAACGTCGTGTGCATCGTGGTCGGAAACTCTCCGGCCTCTTCTTCGTCACGCATGTAGTCGGCGATCATGCGATCGTAAGTCGCCGTGTGCTCAAAGGCTTCCGCCGCCAGTTGCCTGCGCAGTTCTTCGGTGGTTCCGTCTAGATTTTCCAATTGCGAAAGAATCTCGCCGTATTGTTCGGGGCTTGTCGCGATCGCCACGTCACGGTGATTCTTCGCTGCCGCCCGCACCAGGCTTGGACCGCCGATGTCGATCTGCTCGATGCACTCAGAACGCGTGACCCCTGGCCGAGCGACGGTCGCGGCGAACGGATACAAGTTGACGATGACCAGATCAAAGGGCTCGATGTCATGGTCTGCGATGGTGTCCAGGTGTTCGGGAACATCCCGTCGCGCGAGGATCCCCGCAAAGATCCTTGGATGGAGCGTTTTGACGCGACCGTCGAGCATCTCGGGAAACCCGGTGTAGTCCGCCACATCTTCCACGTCGATGTCGGACTTCTCCAGGTGCGATCGCGTGCCTCCGGTGCTGTAAATGGTGACGCCGGCAGCGCGCAGCCCCGCCGCCAAATCAATCAGACCCATCTTGTCGCTGACACTGATCAAGGCATTGCGAACGGGAACGACGTCGGACACGGTTGGGCCACCTGGGAATGCGGTTTGGAGTCCCTTCCAACTTTCTCTCAAAACACGATTTCCGCCTCGCTTCCTGCTTGCGGCCCGTATGTTCGTTCCATGACTGAAACTGGTCAAGCTACCGACATCGCAAAGTGAGCAACGACAACTCTGGGCGGCAATGGATGCGAAGTAATTGCACACTGCTGAGCCCGCGAGAGACATGCAAGGTGGTTGGCGGGCGATAGAAGTCACCCGACGCCCAACGTGTCCCGTGCAACGAAGGGCTGATCAGCGGTCCGGCCAAGGGGAGGCGTCCTTGTCCACCGTGCGTGTGTCCCGCCAGCATCAACTGAACACCATGCTTCCGTGCCCAGTCAAACTGATCCGGGCTGTGTGACAGCGTCAGGCAGAAGTCGGCGGTGCGGCGCTGCATGTGTTCATCGGTGGGGCGGCCAAACCACGGGTACTCGTTGCCAACCAGATTCACTGGGGTCCCCCGCAAGGGTTCCAGCTCGACTTGGGAACCGAGATCGCGCCAACCGCTATCCCGCATCCGCAAACGAACATGATCCGGATTGCGAACGCGAACGTCATGGTTTCCCAGAATGAACCAACAGCCGTCCGGGGCCACAACGGGACCAAACAAATCGGGTATCCAATCCAGGCAGCGTTCGGTGTCAACGATGTCACCGGTGAGCGCGATGAGGTCGGGCTGCCACTGTGTCACGTGGTCCAGCACTCGGTGCGTGAATTCGGGCGCAACTTGGCCGGTCAAGTGAACGTCGCTCAGGTGTGCTAAGCGATACCCATCCAGTTCTTCCGGAAGACCTGGCACCGTGAGTTCCACTTGATCGATCGAAAGCTGGAACATCTGATTGATGGGAATCCGATCCAGCAGCTGACAACGTTTGGTGAGTGCCAGTGGAACATTGACGGTTTGACCGATGTTCTCCACCTGGGAGCGACGAAGCGATCTTGCATGTTGGACCTTCAGGATAGGTCGCCAAAGGAGCCACAACAGACCGAAGACCGTTGCACCCAGAAACAAGCTGTAGCTGGTCAGCCGGAACGCGAACGGGAGCGATTGCCACGGCGCGGTTCCTTCAAGGAATGACGCAAGAGGCCGCCACAAAACGACGGTGACCACAACCGGGGTGACGAAGGTCTCGAGCACGAGGAGCTTCTCGAGAAGCTTGGTGAGTTTACGTTCCAGACCCCATCCGTTGAGTCGGTTGTAAAGCGTCAGACGCACGCCAAAGTGTGCGACCAACACCGCTGTTAACATCACGCTCGCGTCTAGGTCTGCCGCCACAACGGTTCCATCTTGGAAGAGAGGTCCTACAACGTCGGGTGGCAGTTCGCAGGGAGATGCCTGCCAGCGCCCTTGGAATGACCGATGGTGAGCAATCGGGTGATGAGATCAAGATCAGCCTTAGAAAAACCGTTCCACCCACCAACGTGATGGCCGTTCTGATGTGAACGATTCTGGCCAGTAAAATTGCATGCTCATCAGGCCAAAATCGGGTGGATCACATTGCCGTGAACATCTGTCAGCCGAAAGTCTCGGCCCGCGTACCGATAAGTCAATCGGGTGTGATCGAATCCGAGCAAATGGAGGATCGTGGCGTGTAAATCGTGGACATGGACGCGATCTTCCACCGCGTGGAGGCCGACTTCATCGGTGGCGCCATACGTCATGCCGCCCTTGACACCTCCGCCGGCCATCCAGAGCGTGAAGCCATCGGCATGATGATCCCGCCCGGGTGTTTTGGTCACGGGCAGTTGGACGGTCGGCGTGCGGCCCATTTCGCCGCCCCAGATCACGAGGGTGTCTTCCAGCAAACCGCGGCGATCCAGATCGGTGAGAAGAGCGGCGATGGGGCCGTCACACTCGCCGGCCAGCCGTTCATGGTTCTTCTCAACGGCATTATGCGAATCCCAGGGCTGCCCGGCGCCATGATAAACCTGCACGTAGCGCACGCCCCGTTCGGAAAGGCGGCGCGCGATCAGCATTTGTCGACCTTGCAAGGAGTCACCGTACAGGTTGCGAGTCTCCTGGGTTTCCTCCGCAAGGTCGAATGCCTCATTCGCCTCCCCTTGCATCCGAAACGCCAACTCCAGCGATTCGATGCGAGTGGACAGTTGCGCGTCATCGGGTCGCGTCTCGAGGTGCATCTGGTTGAGCGACTGAATCAAGTCCATCTGGCGACGCTGCTGTTGCGGCAACAGCACTTCATTCTGAATGTTGGCAACCAACTCCTCGGGTGCCTCATACTGGGTATCGACGTGCGTGCCTTGATAAATGCCCGGCAAAAAAGCACTTCGCCAATTGGACGTGGCAGCGGTCGGCAAGCCGCGTGGGCACATCACCACGTACCCGGGAAGGCTCTGATTCTCCGTGCCGAGGCCATAAAGCACCCAGGACCCGACACTGGGACGCGGACGAACGATGTCGCCGCAGTTCATCATCATCAATCCGGGCTCATGATTGGGGACATCCGTGACCATCGATCGGATCACGCACAGCTTGTCGGCATGTTGCGCGATCTTGGGAAAGAGCGAGCTGATTTCCATTCCCGATTCACCATGCTTCGAGAACGCAAAGGGCGAAGGTCGACCGACCCCGCCAAGGCGTTTGTCTCGATTCAGCTTGGGGTCCAGCGTTTTCCCGTCGAAGCGTTTGAGAACCGGTTTGGGGTCAAAGGTATCGATTTGGCTGGGACCGCCGTTTGCGAACAGATGGATGACGCGTTTGGCTCGGCCCGTGAAATGGGGTGTTCGTGTTGCGGTGGACAGACCGCCGGCCACATTCGGAGCGTCGAACTCGGAGCTACTGACCGATCGGTCGTCGTGGAGCACCCCCGCGAGCGCGAGCATCCCCAGGCCCATCCCACTTTGGCTGAGGGCGGATCGACGCGAGAGGGTGGCCATGGGGACGGCGCGATGACGATTTGACGACATCTTTGATGCCTCATTCCAGATGCAAGAGGTTCAGTCCAAGTACAGGAACTCATTGGTGAGCAGCAGGGCCTGAGCGAACTGCGCGAGCGGCCGCATGGCGGGCGCGGGCGGTCCGGCGAAGTCGGCACGCGAATCCCAGTGCTTTCCGTTCAGATCACCCGACACACCGTGAATGCGAACGGTCCACACGTAGGAATCCGAGCTGGGTGATGCCTTGGGCGAACCGATGAAGTCGATCACCTGACCCGATCGGACCTTCACGTCATCGATATCCGTACGGGATTCGGACCGATTCACGTTGTAGGTTTCATAAACCCCGTCGCCCCGAACGATGGCGAGCACACCATCGCTGCGCTCGCGTGCATGCTTGAGGAATCCCCGAATGCGGATGGTGCCGTCCGCAGGCGCGACCCAACGACGGATGACGCCTTGGTCGGCATCCTTGCCGGGATGAGCCGCCGTCGATGCAACACGGAGATGCTTCAGGATTGGGTCCGGAAAGGTTTCGCCGACCTGATACTCCGATCCGGTCCAGTGTGCGAAAGATTCAAAGCTGCGTTCTGTCCTGGCGATGGGACCATAGCCGTATTCCCAGACGGGACGTGATGCCGGCGTTTGTGCGGCGACGCTCAGGAAGGTTTTTGCAAGCTCCGATTCGCGGCGCGAGGGATCGCGACCGAACACGTGCTGAAACAGTCTTTGAACGACGGATTCATCGGAAACGCTCGACGAAGAAGACGGGTCTTCGACACGTTGCGCGATGGCGTTGGAGATCTCCACCATCATCGGATGGTTCATCCCAAACAAAGCTTGCTGAGGAATCGTGGTTTCAGGTCGATCGGCGGCTGACGCGGAGGGTGCTGCGAAATCGAACGTCCGAAGCATGAGATCGAGTTCGTTGCGATCGACATAGGCGTAGAGTGTGCGTCGTTTCGGATACGGTGCTTCGGACAACTTGACGGAGCGTCCACCGATTTGTGGGTCCAACGTTCCTGCTGCAAACAGCATCGCGTCACGCATCGCCTCAAGATCCAGGCGTCGTCGATTCTGACGCGACAAAAGGCGGTTTTCTGGATCCACCGCCGCGGACGCGTCATGTTTCTCGGGGTCACCACAGGACTGCAGATAAGTTCGACTGGTCGTGATCTGCCGATGCAGCCACTTCAGGGACCATTGATTGGCCATGAATCCTGATGCCAAGTGATCCAGCAATTCGGGATGGGAGGGTGGCGCCGAGCGCAGGCCAAAGTCATCGAGCGACGCGACCAAGCCACGTCCAAAGTATTGGGCCCACACCCGATTGACCAGAACGCGCGCGGTCAGCGGGTTGTCGGTCGACACGATTGCTTCGGCCAAGTCGAGTCGACCGCTTCCCGTTTGGAAAGGTTGGCGAGTCTCTTCGGAAAGGACGGATAAGAATCGCCGTGGCACGCGGTCCCCGCGTCGATTGGGTTCTCCGCGGAGCATCACAAACGGGGTCACGGGGCGGTCCAGATCAACCAAGGTCATGGCACGCGGTGGTGCAGCGGGGTGTGACGCTTCGACTTCCATGATGGCGGAGTCCAGCTTGGCCAGTTCTTGGCGGCCTTTCCCGAACAAACGCGACGCATTCGCCACCCGTTCTGGGTCGAGGTCAAACCAGCCTCGGGCTTCAAAGAGGACTTCGCGAACCGGCTGGAGCGATCCCTCATCGGATCGCATGGATTCGTCAAACAGTGTCGCGTAAACCTGAATCAGCTCGGATGGACTCGTGGGGGCTTTGAGTTCAAGCAATTCGCGAAGCCGAGCGTTTAGCCGGCTGTCGGCCACCCACTGTTGCGTCCAGGTCGCGATGAGTTTCTTCGATGGAGCCGGTGATGCTGAAAGGGTTTGGTGCCAAGGCGCAAGCACCGCATGATCGGCGTCTTTTTCTGACATCAACCGCGCCCGCAGGATCTGATCCAGCGGTGTCATGGCGGTCTCTTTGATATCCAGTTGGCTGATGACGCCCCGGATGGATTTTGTTTTGGCGACGCTTAGCAGGTAGAAACCTTCCAAGTACTTCGCGAGGTTGTCCTTCAATGCGTTAACGGCTTCGTCGCGCAGATTCTCCTTGTATTCAAGAAGGTCCTTCTGCTTGGCCGCGAGCTTGGAATCAAAGTCCTTGCGGCCTTGCAGATCGATTTTGTCTTCGCTCAACAGAGGATATCGCTCCGGTTGTTGACTGCTGGCAAAGACGCCGTAGAGCGAATAGTAATCCTCTGTCGGAATGGGGTCATACTTGTGATCATGACAGCGAGCACAGGAGACCGTGACGCCCATCAAGCCGCGACAAACCACGTCAATTTTGTCTGCGATGCGTTCGAGTCGGTTATTGCCGAACTGCGGTCCCACGGTCAGGAAACCCAACGCGGCAAGCTCCGGTGAATCCGCTTGTTCGTGTAAACGGTCTGCCGCGATCTGTTCTTTGATAAAGACGTCGTAGGGTTTGTCTTGGTTGAGGCTGCGGATGACGTAGTCGCGATAGGTGTAGGCGTAGGGATAGCGCAGTTCGGCGGCCGCCTTCCAGTCGCGTGTGTCCGCGTAGCGCGCCAGATCAAGCCAGTAGCGGGCCCAGCGTTCGCCGTGGTGTTGGCTCGCGAGCAACGCGTCGACTTGCTCCGCGACCACCTCGGACGTTGTCCGAGGATCTGCCACGAAGTCCGCGAGGGCTTGGATGGACGGCGGCAAGCCAATCAGGTCCACCGACAGTCGTCGTAACAGTGTTCGCCGATCCGCTGGCGCGCTTGCTTGCACGCCCATTTCGCGGTGACGGCGTGCGACATAGGCATCGATGCTGTTGGTCACATCGGCTTCGTCGTGGGTCCAGCGCTCGTTGGGCACGGCGGGGTCTTGGATCGCTTGAAAAGCCCAATGACTGGCCGCCACCCGGCCGATGGCTTCCTGGTCGCCCAGGGCTGGTTCGTCCTGGCCGGGCATCGCATCGGGTGTCCAGGGCAAACCGATGCGAACCCATCGCTTGAGGATCGCAATCTCGCGGTCCGTCAGGGGTTCCTCGGGAGGCATGCGTTCCATTCCTTGGCCCACGACAGCACGAAGGATCCGACTCGTTTCGGTATCACCCGCAATGGCCGCTGTCCCACTGATGCCGCCCTGAAGAAGGCGGTCACGCGAATCCAGTCGCAGGTCCGATTCAGCAATGTCAGCCCCGTGGCAGGCAACGCATTTGTCGAGCAGCAGCGGCCGCACCTGGTTCTCAAAGAAAGCTTGGTGCTTGCCGTTGCCGCGAGCAGGCTCCACCGCGCTCACGTTGTGGCCGACGAGCGTCAGTGGGATGAACATCCCTAGAAACGCGAGTTGATCACGGGCGCGTGTCGACATCGACAGACGCGCTGCCGGGAAGAAACCAGCCATCGGCGATTCTTGGGGGTGGGCGTAGGGAGGCGGGGCCAGGCAAACGGCGGCATGACTGAGGCGTGGTTCCCGCTGTCGCATTTGCCTGGACCCGTTATTCTAACCAAGCTGTCACCGGTGACGCAGCGCGTTTCAAACCAATTCCTGAAGCTGTGAACAGCTTGATGATTATCGATTTCGTCATCACGGAGTTGGATGTTGGCGGGGCGGAAAAGAATCTGGTCACGCTTGCAAAGGGACTGCAGCAACGCGGGGATGACGTGCGTGTTTTTTCCCTGTGGCGATTGCCCGGTCGCGACCGACCGCACGCGCGGCCATCGGGTCAGGCGGGGCAGGACAGCTTGGTGCGCGATCTGACCGCTGCTGGCATCCCATGCGTGGGCGGGAGAGGCGAGTCGCCGTTGGATTTTCCGGGCACGCTTAACCAACTGCGACGTTGGCTGGTTCGACGTCGTGGCGGGGTTTGTCAGAGCTTTCTCATCCATGCGAACATCGCCTCGGGCTGGCTCGCAAAACGGTGTGGAAAAGAGGCCTGGGTCGCTGGTTTGCGGGTGGCGGAGCCCGGTCGATTTCGAAATCGATGGGAGCGTCGCGCGTTGCACCGAGCGGATGCGGTGGCATGCGTGAGTCGTGGCGTGCAGCACTTCGCGCAACACGAGCTGGCTGTTCAGCCGGACCTCGTCACGGTGATTCCCAACGCGGTCGACGCGACGCCCGTCAACTCCGCAAACGCCTTCGATTGGTCTCCAATCGGATGGCCTAAGGATTCCGAAGTGGTGCTGTTTGTCGGACGCTTGCATCCACAGAAAGGGATTGACCTTCTGCAGCGGCAAATCGATGCCATCGCCCCCAGCGGTTCCAAACGCCGCTTGTTGTTGGTGGGCGACGGGCCTCTTCGATCTGATTTGGAGGCGTGGGCTGCGAAATTGGGACCGCAACGCGCTTGTGTCTTGGGTTGGCAAGCTGATCTGGCGCCGTTTTATCGCGGTAGTCGACTTTTGGTGTTGCCCAGTCGGTTCGAGGGGATGCCCAATGCCGTGATGGAGGCGATGGCCGCTGGGCTGCCGGTGGTATGCACGCGGACCGAGGGCATTCCCGATTTGCTCGGCGATCAGACACCGCAAGTGGTGCCGGTGGATGATGATGCGTCCTTCGCCGATCGCGTTGTCTCGCTGATGGAATGCGCGGAGCACAGAAAGCGGCTGGGTGACGCCAATCGACAGCGTGTTCTTCAAGTTTTTTCCGTGGATGCCATGGTCGACCGCTATCGGGCGCTGTATGCGTCCCTGTTGGACCGCACGTCACCGCGTTGATTGCTTTTCGTTGCTTGCCATGGTGTCGACGACGTGGTTTTTTCGCGATGCTGGTCGCAAACCACGTCCCGCTGTCGCCCCACAGGAGAGACCCACATGGAACCCCTCGCATTCTTGGAATCGGCCATTCGGACGCCCAGTCCATCTGGTTTTGAAGAACCGATCGTGAAGCTGATTCGGGATTACTTGCAAGATTCGGTGGGGGACGACACGTCCGTCGACGTGCATGGCAACCTGATCGCGCGGACCGGCGCGCACGGGGGCCCACGCCTGATGCTGGCGGGCCATTGCGATCAAATCGGGATGCTGGTTTCGCATATCGATGACAAAGGGTTCCTCCATGCGCAGACCATCGGCGGTTGGGACCCTCAACAGTTGATTGGCCAAGCGATGACCGTTTGGACCGCGGATGGACCGGTGCCCGCGGTGATCAGCCGGAAACCCATCCACCTGCTGTCGCCGAGCGAGCGAAAAGAGGTTGTGCAGCTGGAACAGATGTGGCTCGACATTGGCGCCGAGGACGGGGACGACGCCCGTTCTCGTGTTCGCGTGGGAGACCCAATCACGCTGGATTTGGAGTACCGACCGTTGGTCGGCGATCGGGTGAGCGGGCCTGGCATGGACAACAAAACAGGGATGTGGACGGTGGTGGAAGCGCTCCGGAGAGCTGCCACGGAGGGCCCTCAGCTCAAGTGCGAGCTCCACAGTGTTGCGACCGTGCAGGAGGAAATCGGACTGCGGGGGGCGAAGACCGCCGCAGCGGGTATCCAACCGCACGTTGGCATCGCGGTCGACGTCACACACGCCTCCGATTGCCCCACCATCGACAAGAATCAACAGGGGGACATCCGGCTGGGAGGCGGTCCCGTGATTTTCCGAGGCCCCAATATCAATCCCAAAGTCGCGCAGCGTTTGATTGATTTGGCGGAGAAGGAGGGGATCGCCTATCAACTGGCGGCGCTGGGACGGGCCGCACCGAATGATTCCAATGCCCTGCAAATCTCAGGCGCGGGCGTGGCAACCGGACTGGTGGGCGTGCCCAATCGCTACATGCATTCGGCGGTGGAAACCGTTTCGACGGGTGACCTGGAGGCCATCGCCACGTTGCTGACGCGTTTCGCACAGTCGCTCACGCCGGAATGCAACTTCATCCCGGGATGAAGCTGCCGTTAGCTCTCAGACCTCACTGGGTTTGCGAGATCACATCAGCCGAATCGCGTTAGCGACCGGTCATCACGCGATCTCAAGCGTATTCGCAGAACCGGGAGCTAACGCTCAATGCCATTTACTTTTCATCTGCTCGTGAGCTTTTCGGCGATTGGCTTCTCGGATTTGTTTGGCTTCGCCCCGGTTATTTGATTCGAACTTCGTCGCTTTGGTCCGCTTCTGGTACGACGCCCTCGGATAGAAACGCTTCCCGCGGCGATCGGGCAACAGGCGTTTGGAGACGCCGACCAGGGCTTTCTCATAAAGCTCCTGCCATTGCTCCAGATCACCGGCCGTCTTGCGGAGAAGACCGTGCTGAAAGTCCAGCCACGTATCACTGAAACTCAGCCGTCGCGGGCTTACCCCGCGAAGCTTCGCCGCACTGCGGCGAAACTGCACCACCAAATTGTACGCCATCACGCTCCCGTAGAGCTCCTTCACACGCGAGCGTCATGTCCTACTTGATTGTGAACGGTTCGCTAAATAGGTTCTGAGTTTCGCGGACTCGTTGTTCAACTTGATCACACAGCCTTTTCCTGCGCGGATTCGGTGATTAGAACTCCATGGCCAAATCTCAAGAGCAGAGACAAACATGATTAGATTTGCATTGTGCATCAGTCTTTCTGTGACCCTATTCGATTTCACTGCTAGCGCCGCTGTCCTCTACGGTGTCGACGAAAGCGGACCGAATCGATTATTGGCGATTGACTCATCGACCGGCGTAGCTTCCGTGGCGAGCCCCTTCGTAGCGATCCCAAGTTTTCGAACAACTGGCCTTGCGTTTAGTCCCGATGGAACGCTTTTCAGCGTCTCCGGGGGCTTCGGCGGCCCGCAGCAGCTTGTCTCGGCTGACATTGACACCGGCACGGTCAATGTGGTCGGTACCCACGGATTGTCGGGCGTCACCTCCCTCGCCTTCAATGACAACGGTGAGCTGTTTGCCTTCGATATCGTCAATGACCTGTTTGTGACGATTGATCCAACTACTGCGGCCACCACGGTGATTGCTGCATCCTCTCTGCCGGTACAATCGCTCGCATTTGCACCAGACGGAACGCTTTTCGCATCCCTAAACAGCAGTCCAGATGTTCTCTTCACAATTGATACTGCAACGGGAGCGGGCACTGCCGTCGGCAGCCTTGGTTTTACTGGTGTTCGCGGGCTCGCGTTCGATGGGAGCGGGAACCTATTTGGATCGGATCTTGAAACCGATCAGCTGATCAGTATCGACACAACGACCGGCTTGGGAACAGCCATCGGATCGTTCGGTTTGGGAAACGGCCCGCTTGTCAATGTCGCTTCTTTGGCATTTCGAGGTGCGCCCGTACCAGAGCCATCGTCGATTGCGAGTAGTTGTGCCATGATTATGCTCGGGCTTGCTGCCAGACGTCGTCGTCAGCGTTCTCGATCATCATGATCGATGCCCGGGCCTTCGCAGCGGAGGGGAGCAAGGCGCTCAAGTCGGCGTCTGCAGATTTTTCACGGTCAGTGAGTTGATTCTCAATCACTTCAAAACGCTGGCCCCTGACCCGAATCATCCTTCGCGGGGACAGCGGTTATGCGATCGAGCGTCTGATGCGATGGTGCGACAAGAACGCTGTCGGCTATGTCTTTGGACTCCAAAAGAACCCGGTTTTGGAGAGGGAAATCACCTGTGAAATGACGCGTACCCGAATCTCGCAGTCGCATTTGGGCGTCAAGCAGTCGTGCTTCAAATGGTTTCGCTATTCACACTCTGCGGCTGATGCGATATCCGCCGTAGCCCCGGTTGTTGTGCTAGGAACCGGGACTGGCGCCCATCGGCGAATCCTGGGATCGAACTGGAACAAATCGCAGAGCGTGTCGTCACTCTCGCGAAACATGAAGAAAGGATGAAGCTAAGCGCGACAGCGGATGAAGTCTTGGTCGCAACAAGGCATTTGCGATTGATCAGCACGCGCTGCAGCCCGACAGTGCCCGCTATCGATTCAAGGCGGATCGATACGCCCTCTCATCGACTCGCTCCGGCCACCCAATGACTCGACGACCGCGTCGCGCATCTCAACCTGATCCGCAAGGTTTCACGCTGATCGAGATGCTGGTTGTGATTTCCATCATCGGCATCCTCGCAGCCTTGTTACTGCCGGCGGTCAGCAAAGCTCGCGAGAAGGCTCGTGAAACCCAGTGTCAAAACAACTTGCGTCAGATTGGCGTGGGTTTGGCGGACAGAGCGTCCAGCAACCCCGAGGGCGAGATTTGCTCCGGGGCGTTCGATTATGGCCGCGATGGGGTTCCAACTGAGGTGGGTTGGGTCGCGGACCTGGTCAAGCGGGCCGTGCTTCCGGGCGAGATGCGATGTCCGAGCAACCCAGCGAAGGCGAGCAAGGCAATCGATGAGCTCCTTACCCTTCCGGTTGCTGACATCTCAGCGTCCACCTGCGTCGACCTGCTGGGGGAAGATCCCTACACCAGCGATACCGGACGCACGATCAAAAACATTGCGCACACGATTGTGGATGATGCGCTGACAGCATCGTCCGATGGCCGCGCCGATGCCATTGCTCGAAAGCTACTCGAATCGGGATACAACACGAACTACGCCGCATCTTGGTTTCTGGCTCGAACGGAGTTGATTCTTGACGAAGACGGGAACCCCAGATTGAAGGACAGCACGTGTCCTTCGTCCTCCAAGTCGCTCAATGTCACACGCGGACCGCTGACAACACGTGTGCTTGACAGCAGCAAGACGCCCGCAAACACCGTCCCCCTGATTTGTGATGCGTCATCGATTGGTCTGTTGGAACGCTCCGTCGGTGACCTGGATTCTGGAACACTCTTTGCGACGCCGATTGTTGGTGGACCCATTCATCACAAATCCGAAGTCGACACCGACGCGGATGGCGTACCCGATACCGACAACACGGCCAATCTGTTGACCACGCCCAGTTTTCCCGCAGGGACCTCACGGGAGGGTCCGACGGGATGGCTGAAGACTTGGAACTACGACACGCTTCAGGACTACCGGGGTATATCCACGCATCACAACGGGCGTTGTTTTGTTCTCATGGCAGATGGAAGCGTGAAAGCCTTTGTGGATCTCAACGGCGACCAGTTCATCAACAATGGCTTCCCGGTGGAGTCGCCCTACTGGACCGATGACGTGGTGGAAGCGGAACGAATTGAGCTCGCGAGTTTCTACTCGCTCAATAGCAAAGGCGAAGAGAATTGAACCGCAATTCTTAACACTGTGAAACGTTTGTGAATCCCAAGCAACAGCCCTTTCAGTTTAGTGATTGGTTACTAAAAACTCACTGCAGCAAACGCTAGCGAAGTTCTG
>JBCCYK010000082.1:0-24022 GCA_039189905.1 Planctomycetota bacterium | reverse complement strand
GTGATTTGTCCGTGAGAGAGCGTTGCGATAAATTTTCACCGCCGCGAGAAACGGAAGCAGGCTCTGCGGGGACGCGGGCCTGCCAGGGATATCGCGGTCGGGGTGCGCCGAGAGGTGTCTCTGGCCGGTAGCGGCTTCGTCCGCGACCGGTATCTCCGATATAGGGGCGTGAGCAGCCTCGGACACCACCGCCATGCCTAAAAAAATCCCCCGTCTCCGGCCTTACCCATGATAAAGCCGGATGGACTCTTCTAAAGCTGGTTCAATTATGAAGCGAAAGATTTTGTCAGTGCGTCTTCTGGCCGTCGATCCTGTATCTCCAATCGGAGCGATCACAAAACAGGTTTTCATATCGATTTCTGCCCGGATTTTTGTTGCCGCATAACATCGCGGGCCATCGGGCACGCATTAAAGAATATCTCTTGTAGAGCCTTTCGACTTGCGACGAGCCTTGAACGCCTTTTGATCGCCTTTTGATCGCTAGTTGTGTGTGCTCGTGTAATGACGCATGTGACAAACTAGATCGACGCTTGCACCTTAGGTGCAGGCAATCGAAAATGAAGGGAACGCATCTTCCGGTTTCTCAGCCGCTCGATTAAGCAGGCGCTGGTCTCCGACTCTGACTTGGGAAACTATTCTTTCACCGCATGTTGCCTGAAGAACGAGTCACCTCTTCTCGCGGTGCTTGCCTCCACAAAGACGTTGATTGTGATGGCCAAGGCCAACGCGTGCAAGCAAGCTTTCTCGGGTCTTTGCTCGCATTTTTTCCGTGACGGCGGGTCCCAAGAATGTGTTCTTGAGTTGCTGGATCCGCTCGCAAGCTGCGGTCTTCTCGCGCTCAACCTGCCCCGCATGAAGTCCATGCGGAAGGCGCGAGGCCAAATCTGAGATGGAGCTTTTTCGTTCCCGTGGTGGATGGTCACCCCGCGTGCGTCGCGTTCTGCGTGGAACCAAGCGGGGAGTCACGAACACGAAGGAAAGGCAATGAGTCAGTTCTCGAAAGTCGGCAGCCAGGAACAGCAATTGAAATGGGCTTGGGTTTGGGTCCGAATTCCGAGGCGCTTGTCAGCCCGCTGGATCGCTTGATGCAAAGCGCGAATCAGGACGACAGGAAAGACCTTGCTGCTTAGGGAGGTGGAGAAACCGCGTTGAAGGTTTCGGGCGTAAGGCTGCAGGGTGAACCCGGGGAGCATCCGCATCTCGGCGACCTGCGGCGATGGTTGGTTGATGACGGGGATTTAACTTTGACTTGCGAAGAATTGGTGAGCGAGGTTTTGCGCGTGATGCCGATGCTCGAGCCCCACCAGGTCGCTTCGCGGCCGACCTCCCCAGCGGGGAGGTGAAGGACGAAAGAGGCGAAAAGGCCCCGGAGGCCGGAGAGCGTGATCCATTCGAAGTACGAGGCTGCGACTCGCTCGCGGAAGCAATACAATGTTGTCGCGTCAGTTGAATCTGCAGGGGCTGTACTTTGGGTAGAGCTCTGCTGACGATTCAACAAACCTTGGTGACTCATGTGATACGGCAATGATGACAGAGTTCGGAGACGACGCCGATCGTAATTCGGGCGAGACCGAGACGGGACATAAAACGCCTTGGTATCGCGATGGTTTGCACTTTGAGTGCACGCAGTGTGGTGATTGCTGCAGTGGGGCACCGGGTTATGTTTACGTGGATGACGATGAGATCGCCGCATTGGCGTTGGCGATGGAGATGCCGGTCGACGCGTTTGAACGGCAGTTTGTGCGACGAGTTGGTGTTCGAAGAAGCCTGACGGAGTACCCGGACGGCGACTGCATCTTCCTGGATCCAGATTCACGACATTGCATCGTGTATGCGGCACGCCCGATTCAGTGTCGGACGTGGCCGTTTTGGAATCAGACGCTACGGAGTCCTACGACATGGGCGCAGACGTGTGACGTCTGTCCCGGTTGCAGTCTGCCTGGGAATGAACGCGGTGTCGTGACTCAGCTTCCGGTGATTGAAAGTCGACGCAAGCAGCGGGCCGTTTGATCGGCGCCGACAGTGCCTTGCCCTGTTCGCGTCTTAGCCGCCGAAGGGATCGTCTGGAAGCTTGGGGAATACCTGTTGTTGACGATTCGATTTGCGAGGGACGGCTGACTTCTGCGTCATGCTGTCGTTTGCGTCCGGGGCTTCCATCCTGAGCTTAAAGTGGAGCGTCTTGATTTTGGCGGCCATGGATTCCGATTCTTCGATGGCGGCGTCACGTTCGTCTTCCAAACGAATCAAGCGATCTTGATAGCGTTCCACCAACACCGTGGGCAGGGACACATTGTCAGGAACTTTGAGTTGCTGCGTAACGCGCGAGATCTCCGCAGCCAGCGTCTCGATCGCTTGGAGTGTTCGCGATCGCTCTTGGTTTAGTTTCTCCAATTCCTTGCGTTCTTCATACACGGCTTTCAGGATTCTCACATTCGCTTCGTCGATGGTATCATTGCGAATCCAAGCACGCAGTTGCTCGAGAGAGATAGAACCAAAGCTGTGCTCGCTCTGCCGAGTGTAAGACTCTTCGACCGACAACTCGGTCGATTCGTCCTCGACCAGTTCGCATTGAAACCGGACGCTGGTCGGGGAGGCTTCCACCTTGCGTTCATCTGGGATCACCACTTCATAGGGTTCTTGCGGGCGTGGGTGATCGATGATCACAACCCGCGGTGTTGTGCCCCGGTTGGAGATGAGGTAACCGATGGTCCGATCGTGAGTGATCTCTTCCCGGAGCTTGCCGTCTTCCATGTCAATTGTGAGCGACTTCAGCACGGAGGCATCCTTGGCTTTGGATCGCGTCACCCGAATCCCATCATCCAACGCGAATCCAACCAGACGCGGAATGCGTGGGCTCACTTGTGGCAGCACCGCTTCCCCCGCGTAACCACGGTCCGCCAGAATCACGGTCAGGGGCCCCTGCGGGAGCCGTGAAGCACCGTTTTGCACGATCTCAAGCGAGAGCGTTGGCTTCGTTGGGTGATAGTGATGCCGATAAACGGAGACCAAGCCGATTTCCACCGATTTCAGCGACGTGTCCATCAAGAGTGTCTCGCGCGCTCCGACGGTGATGTCTTTGGCATTGATGATCAACAGGGCGCCATAGGTTTCATTCGTGGGCTGGAGGCTTTCGGATGTTGCGAGTGCCATCAGCCTTTCGGTAGTCTCGCTAGGTGCCGTCATTCCAAAGGGATCGTCTGCCGACACGTTTCCGAAGGGTTCGGAACCCGCAAAAGGGTCCATTCCCATCGCGCCGCCAAAGCCACCCCCGCCGAACGAGCCGCGCGTCTTCGGGGCTTGTTTCGCATCGGAACGGAGCTCCTCTCTGCGCGGGACGCGACCGCCGCGCGCGATCCTCTGCGTGATCGACTCCGCAAGTTCGGGACTGACGGGCGGCGCGTCGACGGCAAGATCCACATCGGGGCGGGAAAGGCGGACCACACGATCGAGGTCGACGTTGAATGAGATGGGGGCACCATCAATCATTTGAAGCCGGACGTGTTCCCAGGGCGTTTCGGTCGTGTTCTGAACAACGGCGCGGAGCCCAAACTCGTTTTCGGTCGCCTGGTAGGTGGCCTTCCATACGGGGACTTCGCGTGTGACCACCACTTCGACCTTTCGTCGCGTGTCCCCTTGGAACGCCACCACGATGTCACGGTGTGGTGGTGGGGCGTTTGAGTCTTGTTGGTCTAGAGCGCGGTGCAGTCGCTTCTGAAACAGAGCATCTTGTGCTTGGATGGTTGCTACATCGGCGAGTTCCAGGGATAGAAGCCCATCCCCGTTTAGCAAGGTGAGCAACTCGCGCTGAACGACAAGATCGCCCACCACTTCGTCTCGCAATTCGATCGCAACGAGCCTGCCTTGAACTGGCCCTCCCCCGCGCATCGCGATGCGCACGTTCTGACCGCGCATGGCGAGCAGCACGTCGCTCAGAGTTTCGGTTTCGGGAAGTCTTTCAACGGGCCCGATGGGATCCGGGGCGGTGGCAATCCGAATCGTAAACTTGCCGTTGGTATCATTCGCACCGATGGTACGCATGACATGGCTGACCTCAGATTCCGGTACACTGATTCGAAAATCACGGTCACGGTCGACTTGGCCTTCGTACTTGAAGACCCCTTTTCCGGCCGAGTAGAGCGTCACGGTGGTCAAGGTCAGTTCTGCCGGAGGGGCCGCCATCAAACGGGGCGTTCCCGTGACGGCGAAGGCCAACAACCCGAACAGGGTCATTTGGCAACGAAGAGGAGCTGACAACATGGTAGCGCGATCCAAGTTGATTCGTTGTGTGAAAACAGGTTGGTCTTGTTTGGCGGGAATCGAGCGGTTCATCGCGAGGAAGCATGACGGAACGTCGCGAAGACAACTTAGTTTAACTGGAGGCATCGCGACACGTTCGGACCGGCTGCTCAGCCGCTGGATGATTGCGGTCGTTGCGCTCTCATTTGCAAGCATGCCGACTCGAATACTACCCGGCCAGGAAACGACATTTGGTTTGTCGTCGTTTCCCGTTCCATCGGCGGGTGAAAAGCGGGTGCCTTCATGTCCGGACGACCCTTTGATGACGACCCGTGAAGAACTGGCCGTGTGGGAGCTCCTGTCGAGGCCCCATGAAATCCTTGGCAGCCTGGATGCGGAGATGGATTTGGAAGAGCTCGCCGAGCGACTCTCTCAGTGCTTTCCCATCGTACTGGATCGAGTCGCCATCAAAGGATTCGGTTTGACCACCGACTGTGCTGTTGAGATTCCGCTGTCGCGGTCGGATCTTCCCTTGGCGACCATCATCCTGGAAGCACTGTCTCCGTTGGACCTGACGATTCTTCACAAGAGCGGCTACATCAAGATCACGTCGACCGAGGCCGCGTTGGAGTCGCTTGCGACTCGGATCTACGATGTCAGCGAGCTGGTTGATCAGATGGAAGGGGATTCGACCATCGACGATTTGTGTGAGGTGATTCAGATCGCGATCGAGCCGGAGATTTGGCAAGATCTTGGTGGCACAGCAGTGATGGTGCCGCTGACGCGCCGTGGTCGCCGCTTTCTGATAGTGAGTGCCCCCACTGTCAATCACTGGGAGATCGATTCGTTGCTCAATCGCGTGGCTGAGATGGGCGATGTGAGCCTGGCTAACGCAATGCGATTGCACCGGAGTCGGTCAGTCAGCGGGGCTTCGCGTCGCGTTGGAACCTCCAACTTGCCGCGAGCCAGTCGGCTTCCGCGCAGCGGTCAAGCGGCGTCGCCTGTCGCCGGCGTGGCGGAGGACGCTGCATCGACCGCAGGCTTCGCTGGCGATTCTTGAGCCATCACGTCTGCCGTGGCATCATCGTCCTCAACGGAAAGATCTCGCTTGGGCTTGATGTTGCTCTCGATCCGGATCGCCTTTTTGCCGCGGTACGCGCCGGCGCTTGCGTGGAACTTGGGGACCTCTTGAATCGAAAGCTCGAGCGGCGAATCGACCTCTTGTTCGGTCGTGATGACATCGCCCACGGAAAGGTCGAGAAGGTCCTCCGTTCGGATGCGTGATCGGGCGAGCGTCACGACCACGTCCACGGGCGCGCTGTCGAGACCCTGGCTGATCCGGCCACGTGTTTCTTCGGTGGGGTTGCTCTTGCCGTAGCCCACCCAACCGTTTCGCGATAGCTTCGAGTTGTATTTCTCAATTGTGTTGAAGGGAATGCACAGGTTCATCATCCCGCGATTCTTGCCAAGCAAGATTTCAAAGCCAACCAGAATGACGACTTCGTTGGGCGGCACGATTTGCACGAGTTGAGGGTTGCTCTCGGTCGTGTCAATCCTCGGTTCCAGCGAAACAATGTTCTCCCAAGCGGGGACGATCTGGTCCAGAAATCGGTCCACGATGCGGCACATCAATCGTGTCTCGATTTCAGTCAAAGGTCGACGAATGGAGTCGCCAGGAACCGGATCGCCGCCAAGCAATCGATCGATAATGGCGTATGCCAACGACGGGGCGATGTCGAGGATCCAGTGTCCTTCCAGCGGGTCAGGACGTACCACGTTGAAGCAACTGGGGTTGTCAAGCGAGAACACAAACTCGCTATAGGTCAGTTGGTCGACACTCAGCAGCTTGACCTCGGTCATTGTGCGCAGCATGCCGGAAATGGATGCGCCGAAATTTCGCGCGATCGACTCATGCAGGGAATGCATGGCCCGCATCTGGTCTTTCCCGACACGTTCCGGGCGTTTGAAGTCGTAGGCGGTGATCCGCGCGCCGGCCGGGACTCCCGGGGAAAAAGGTTTTCCCGTTGGTTTCGGCTTTGATTTGCGGGGAGCCTTCGGCGCGACCGCGACTGGGGCATCCGACCCGTCCGCGTCAACCTCTTCCTTGATTCCACCCGCATCCGGATCGACGTTCTCCATCGCCTTCAGCAAGTTCTCAACCTGGTTCTGATCCAGTGCTTCGTCCGACATGACGTGCCTCCGATGCAACGTTAAGTTCGAATCGCGTATCCGCCTGCTTCCAACAGTGGCTACTGCCGAATGTGCCCGCTACCGCGAACGATGTATTTGTAGGTCGTCAGTTCCGCCAGACCACAAGGGCCGCGTGCATGAAACTTGTCCGTGGAAATCCCGATCTCAGCACCGAGCCCAAACATGCCACCGTCGTTGAATCGCGTGCTGGCATTGACCATCACGGCCGACGAATCCACGAGGTCAACGAAACGGTCTGCTGACACGATGTCCGCCGTAACAATGGCGTCTGTGTGATGCGAGCCATGGCGATTGATATGGGCAACCGCGTCCTCCAAGTTGTCGACCACGGCAATGCTGATGGTTGGGCCCAGGTACTCTGCCGCGTAGTCGTCCTCCGTCAGCGGGACACCGTCGGGAACATGCGTCGCGGCACGCTCATCAACCCGCATTTCGATCCCCCGCTGCGCCAAACGCTGGGCGATGGCGGGCAGCGCCTCGGCAAGAACCCACTGGTTGATAAGGAGAGACTCGCAGGCGTTGCAGACGCCCATGCGTTGGCACTTTGCGTTTTCAACGATGTCCACCGCCATGTCAACGTCCGCGGAGGCGTCCACGTAAACGTGACAGTTGCCGTCGTAGTGTTTGATGACAGGCATGCGAGCCTCGGCGGCGACCCGTCGAATCAAGCCTTCGCCCCCACGCGGGATCGTGACATCGATCAAGTCGTCCATGGCCAGGAAGTAGCCGACCGCAGCGCGATCCGTCGTGGGCACCAGCTGAACGGCGGCTTCTGGGACGCCATGCTCTCTTGCAGACGCATGCAGCACATCGACGATCGCCTGACTGCTGTGCATGGCTTCTTTGCCACCACGCAGGATGACTGCATTCCCACTCTTCACGCAGATGGCGGCGGCATCAGCCGTGACGTTCGGACGGCTTTCATAGATGAAGAAAACCACTCCCAAGGGAACACGCCGCTTCTCGATCCGCATGCCACCAGGACGCGTGAAGCCATCCAGGAGTTGGCCGACCGGATCCGGCAAGGCAGCAACCTCGCGCAGCCCCGTCGCGATGCCCGCGATTCTGTCTGCATTCAAGCGCAAGCGATCCACCGCCGCGTCCGCCAGTCCATATCCTGGCGCCGCCGCGATGTCCCTCTCATTTGCGGAGATGACCAAATCGGATGCATTGAGCAATGCGTCGGCAGAGTCAAGCAGCCAGGCATTCTTGATCGCTGTGTCCAGCGTGGCCAGTTCCGTGGAAGCTGCTCGAGCGGCGCTCGCCAACTCGCGGCAGCTGACGCCAAGGCCCGTGGTTTCGTGTGGCGAATCGGACTCAACAATCGACATGAATTTCCTAGATCAACACGGGAGTAATCGAGATCCGTCGATTGTGAAACAACGGTCTATCCAGGTCAATGTCAGTATTCTGGGCAGCTTGGGCTAGTCCTCCGTCAACTTTCACAATTGGGTTAGGCATCCTGCCTGCCATCGGGCACGGACGCGGCAAACCACAGGCTGGAAGCCTATGCCACGACTTGGCACCAACCCTCAAGCTAAATCTGGACGGAGAACTAACAGCGATCCTTCCAAAGAATGGCACTACAAGCGTGATCGCTCGTGATGACGCCGCTCTTGGCGATTCGCGACAATTCCAACGCCTGTTCGGCACGCCCGGACATCTGACCGCGCGGTGATTTGGTTTCACGCGGTGATTTGGTTTCGCACTATGGAATCTCAGCTATTCTCAGCGGCCTCGTCCGTTTCCTTCTTGTATTGATCCAGCCGGCGGTACAGCGTGCGTGCCCCGATCCCTAGGACTTTGGCCGCTTCTTCGCGATTGTCGCCGGTTAGTTTGAGCGTCTCTTCGATCGCCCAACGCTCGATCGTTGCTAGTGGTTGGCCGACCAAGCTGGATGCTTCGCCAAGCGACAGGGTGGCCGAATCATCGATGTTGTTCGCGGTCGTGGTGTCGCTTTCGATGGTCAACTCGGGAGGCAAATCATCCAGGTCGAGTGACCCGTCCGTGTCCAACACCACCATCGTCTCGACAAAGTTGCGTAGCTGCCGCACGTTCCCCGGCCAGTCGTAACCGTAGAAACGCTTGGTAACGGCGGGCGTGAAGTGCGCTGCGGGTTTGCCGTGGCGACGCAGGAAGAACTTGCGAAAATGGTCCATCAACGCGATCACATCGTCCCGCCGTTTTCGCAGGGGCGGTAACTCGACCGTGACCACTTTCAGCCGGAAGTACAGGTCGTTGCGGAAGGTTCCCGTTTCGACCATTTCTTCCAACGGTCGGTTCGTCGCGCTAATCAGCCTCACGTTGACTTTGATTGGCTTATTGTCGCCAACTCGCGTGATCTGGATTTCTTCCAGCACTCGCAGCAACTTGATCTGGGTGGACATCGGCATGTCACCGACCTCGTCCAGGAACAGGGATCCGCCATTAGCATACTGAAACGCACCCTCGCGATCGGAGACCGCGTCAGTGAAGGAACCTTTCACGTGGCCAAACAGTTCACTCTCAACAAGGTTTTCCGAAACCGCACGCGTGTTGAGGGCGACAATGCGTTTGTTGCGTCGGGGACTGTTTTGGTGTATCGCTTGCGCAATCATCTCCTTCCCCGTGCCGCTTTCACCCGTGATCAGCACCGTCGCATCGGTGGCTGCGATCCGCCGCAACCGATCGATGACCGCTTGCATCTCCTTGCTGGTGTAGATGATGCCTTCAAATCCAAACCGCTCATCCAAGCGCTGCATCAGCTCCGTGTTCTGACGTTGCAAGGAGACTCGCTCGGCGGCTTTCTCTGTGATGGCGCGTAATCGAGTCGGTGTGATGGGCTTTTCCAGAAAGTTGAACGCGCCCTGCTGCATGGCGGTGACGGCGGTCGGCACGGTGGCGTGACCTGTCACCATGATCACTTCTGCTTCGGGCAGGTGTTCGCGCGACAGTTCCAGGATTCGCATGCCATCGACATCGTTCATCACCATGTCGGTGATCACGATGTCATAGGTTCCCGTTCGAATGAAGTCTGCTGCCTCGGGACCACTGGTGGCGACATCGCACGGGTAGCCCACTTTCTCAAGGCTTTCCGTCATCGCACGCGCATGCGCGGCTTCGTTATCGACCACCAACAGGCGGTACTCGCCGGGTTGAATGGAATCGGATTCCGCACCGTTGCTAGCACCGTCAGGATCGCTGGTCATCAGACTGAAGCTTCAAAGGAGAAATAGTGAACACGCGAATCGGGTCTCAGGCCAGGGACGACAAGATTGAAGCAAAGTAAGCAATACCGGCGCTGCGGTGGTCGTCACACCCGTTGCCGTCACACAACGGAACTGTCAGCGTAGCGTGTCTGAAGTGACTCGACTTCCAGCGGCTCCTCACGCACCGCTTGCATGGCACGCACCGCTGCTTCCGCGCCCGCAATCGTTGTGATGCAAGGCACGCCGTGCTGGACCGCAGAGGCGCGGATCTTCCCTTCGTCGGTTCGGGCTCCCTTACCCGAGGGCGTGTTGAGGATCAGCTGGACATCCCCGTTCTTGAGGTAGTCGATGAGATTCGGTTTTCCTTCCGCGATCTTTTTGATGCGCGTGACCTCGACACCGCCCGCTTCTAAACGCTGGGCCGTTCCCTCCGTGGCCAGCAGTTCGAACCCAAGGTCTCGAAGTGACTTGCCAAGCCCGACGGCCGATTCCTTGTGACGCGCGGTGAGACTGATGAAGATCTTGCCTGATTCTGGAAGCACCGTTCCGGCTGCCAGTTGGCTCTTCGCAAAGGCAAGCGAGAACTTCTCGCTGATGCCCATGACTTCTCCCGTGCTCCGCATTTCGGGGCCCAACACAATGTCGACGCCAGCAAACTTGCGAAACGGAAACACGCTTTCCTTGATGCTGACGTGACGCGGGATGGGCTCTTCGACTGCGTTTAGTTCTGAGATGCTCATGCCAGCCATGACCTTCGTCGCGATCGCCGCGACGGGGACGCCGGTCGCTTTTGCAACAAAGGGAACGGTGCGGCTGGCACGCGGGTTGACTTCCAAGACGTAGACCATCAGGCCTGAAGCCTCCATTTTGACCGCGAACTGAATGTTCATCAGACCGACCACGTTCAATCGCGACGCCAAACGCCGCGTCGCGTCCCGAATGTCGGCCAGGACCGGTTGCGTCAAACTGTACGGTGGGATGCAACACGCGGAGTCGCCCGAATGAACGCCCGCTTCTTCGATGTGCTCCATGATTCCCATCACGGTGCAATCCTTACCATCGCAAACCGCGTCAACGTCGACCTCGGTCGCATCCTCGAGGAATCGATCGATCAAGACCGGCTGCCCGTCGGCAACGATGAACGCTTCCTTCACATAACGTTCGAATTGCGCTTGGTCATAACAAATCTCCATCGCACGACCGCCCAAGACGAAGCTGGGGCGAACGAGCGCCGGGAACCCGATCCGTTTGGCACACTGACGGGCCTCATCCAAGTTGCGGGCGATGCCGGACGGTGGCTGTTGTAGGTTCAGCTCTTCGATCAAGCTTTGGAAACGCTCGCGGTCCTCCGCCGTTTCGATCGTTTCCACGCTGGTGCCGATGATGGGGACGCCAGCGGTTTCCAACCCTCGCGCCAGATTGAGTGGCGTTTGCCCCCCAAACTGGACGATCACGCCATCCGGTTGGATCGCATCGCAAACGTTGAGGACATCCTCGATCGTCAACGGTTCAAAGAATAGGATGTCCGATGTGTCGTAGTCTGTACTCACCGTTTCCGGGTTGCTATTGATCATCACCGATTCAATGCCCATGTCTTGTAGGGCAAACGAAGCGTGACAACAGCAGTAATCGAATTCGATTCCCTGTCCGATTCGGTTTGGACCGCCGCCCAAGATCACGACGCGTTTCTTGTCACCTTTCTGGGGAAGCTCGGTCGATAGCTCGTACGTGCTGTAGTAGTAGGGGGTGTAGGCTTCAAATTCGGCGGCACAGGTGTCCACGCTCTTGAACACGGGACGCACGCCCAATTGCAGCCGGTAGGCACGGACGGTCGCCTCCGTGACAGCAAAAAGGTGAGCCAGCTGGCGATCCGAGAAGCCCTGGCGTTTGATCGCCAGCATTTTGTCGGCGTCAAGGTCTTGTAGCGTGGCGATGCCGCGAAGCTCATCCTCGGTTTCGATGATCTGCGAAAGGTGGTCAAGGAACCACGGATCGATCCCAGTGAGCTCATGGACATCCGCCGCCATCATCCCCGACTTCATCGCATAACGGATATAGAAAACACGTTCGGCACCTGGAATGCTTAATCGTGCGCGTATCTCGCCCTCGTCCGGTTGTTCCAGTGTTCCCCAGCGATCCTTCGGGTCACAGCCGAGCCCAAACGCACCGACCTCCAGGCCGCGCAAGGCCTTTTGCATCGATTCCTGGAACGTGCGACCGATCGCCATCGTTTCACCGACGCTCTTCATTTGCGTTGTGAGGGTGGCGTCGGCCTCCGGGAATTTCTCGAAGGCGAATCGCGGCATCTTGGTGACGACGTAATCGATCGTCGGTTCGAAGCATGCTTTTGTTTTTTGCGTGATGTCGTTGGGTAGTTCCCAGAGGCGATAACCGACGGCCAACTTCGCCGCAATCTTCGCGATCGGGAAACCCGTCGCCTTGCTGGCAAGCGCGCTGCTTCGACTCACCCGCGGATTCATCTCGATCACGATCATGCGCCCCGTTTGGGGTTCGATCGCGAATTGGATGTTGCTGCCTCCGGTCTCGACACCGATCTCGCGGATCACCGCCAACGATGCGTCCCGCATGCGTTGGTACTCTTTATCTGTCAAGGTCTGGGCGGGCGCGACGGTGATCGAGTCCCCGGTGTGAACGCCCATCGGATCAAAGTTCTCAATGCTACAGATGATCACGACATTGTCGTCACGATCACGCATCACCTCCATCTCGTACTCTTTCCAGCCGATGATGGATTCTTCGATCAAGACTTCTGTTACGGGCGACTGATCCAGCCCGTTTTGAACGAGTGAATCAAAATCGTCTTTGTTGTATGCGATTGCGGAGCCGGATCCGCCCATTGTGAAGGACGGGCGCACAACAGCCGGCAGACCGACCTCCTTGAGCGCGACCCGCGCTTCCTCCAGTGTGTGCACGGTGAAGCCTTTGCAGACATCCAGTCCGATTTTCTCCATGGCCGCTTTGAACTGATCTCGTTCTTCCGCCTTGGCGATCACCCGGGCGTCAGCCGCGATCATCTCCACGCCGTATTTTTCTAGAACGCCATTGGCGTCCAGGTCCATGGCAATGTTCAAGCCGGTTTGGCCGCCCAGCGTTGGCAGCAGCGCGTCGGGGCGCTCCTTCGCGATAACTTTCTCGACCATCTGCCATGTCAGCGGCTCGATGTAGGTCGCCTCAGCGGTCGCCGGGTCGGTCATGATGGTGGCAGGGTTGCTGTTGACCAACACCACCTCATAACCCTCTTCCCGAAGCGCCTTGCAAGCTTGCGTTCCCGAGTAATCAAATTCACAAGCCTGCCCGATGACGATGGGACCACTCCCAATCAGCAGAATCTTGTGGATATCGTCGCGTGCGGGCACGGCTTTCTGACCTGGTTGGGGGAAGAAGGGGCAAACTCCGCGAAAGATAACAGAAGAGCCCCATTTCGCAGAGCCCCGCAAGTTCGCGAGTGTCCTTTCCAACGTGCGGCTGAACCAAGTGCTTTCGAGCCAGCTGATTGCGGCGTGCGCGAGGCCTAACGTTCCGACTTCCGCTTCTCAGACGGGGCCATCTGAGCCGGCGGCACGGCGACGATCCGGCCACCGCCAGGCGTCTGCGTGGAAACGACCCGAGAACTCGCATTGGCCCGGCGCCGCAGGGGCGCCAGTGCGATCTCGCAGTGCCGTGTCACCTGCACCATCAATCCATCGAGCCGATTCCGTAGCAGGCTATGGGCTGCTAACGAGGGAATCGCAATGCACAGGCCACCGACCGTCGTCACAAGTGCCTGATAGATTCCCTCGGCAAGTTCCCCGGCACCGGCCGCGCCATCGGTCACCGCCACCTGTCGAAAAGCGAAGATCATCCCGGTGACAGTCCCCAACAAGCCCACCATCGGTGCCAGGTTTGCGATCATCGACAAGGCGTCTAATCGGCGGCCTTGTTCGGCGGCACGTTCTAGCAACGCATCTTCCACGCCTTTCTCGATCTCGGCCCAACCAAATTCACGATGACGCAGGCCAGCCATGATCATGTCGGCCAGCGTTGACGGCTGGTTGCGCAACGTTGCCTCGGCTTCTTCGGGCCGGTTCCCGATGAGCGACTGGGCCACCGCAGCAGCCAACTGTCCCGGCACAAAGTCACGGAGTCGTAGCGCGAGTGCCTGATCCACCGCAACGTACAACGCTGCCATGCTAAGCCCGACCAAGACCAACAGGATCAGCAAGCCAGGAACACCGCCGCTGGTGACGATTGTCAGCCAGGACGCCGGTGAACTGGCATCGGGTGTCGAAGGACTGACTTGCGCGCTGAGGATAAAAGGCGCAAGGCCCAGAGGACAATGCCGCGATGATGCCAATTCATTGGGACCGAACGGTACGCTGCCTTTAAGAGGCCTGACCCCTTTTTGATCGCGGATCACGATGTGCTCCTGGATTGATAGCTTTGGCCGATCGAGAGGAGGAATTCCGCATCGGCGAGCACCGGGTCGGTCCAACTGAGGTGCAACACGCCGTCAGACTGCAACTGACGGACAAGTTCGAGATGCCCTGATTCGACCGCTTCCTGAACACGCCGGACCCGACCACGGCCCTGAGCAAAGGTCAAGGTCACCATCGCAATGATGGCGGTCGGCAAGAGGGAGAGCAGAACCGACGTGATCAACATTGACGCATCCGGTCGTGGGAACTTCTTCAAATCGGCCGCCTCCGTGACATCTCCCGACGACAAGGTGATTAGGCTGGCATCAATGTAACCGCGATACAAGGCCGTCAGCGGCCCCGACATCGCCAACCAGAACACGCCGGTCGCGATCACCGAGGCGACCCACACGGTGGGCGTGGAGACACGTCCGCGTTTGACGGTCGACTCGAACACGTTGGTGGACGCTTCCTGCAAAGAATCGATCCCCGCCAAGGTCGCGATGGCACGCGTCGATTGATCCGGTTCGTGCTCGGCTCGCGCAGCCCCACGAGCCCCATGCATCGCGTGCACTTCATCTCGAAAACGACGGGCGAGCGGACCCAGTCGATCAGCAACCGCGCTGGCTGTTCGCTGCCGCAACCCGTCACGCACGTCCGCCATGGCGGCTTGCTGGTCACCCAGGTTGCGAACGCTGCTTGTCACAGCGCCAAGGAGCGAAGGCAAAGAGCCAGACAAAGACATCAGCACGCGATCCCAGGCCCCGTGTGTCAGGTTGAATAGGGAAAGCAGCGTGCGATAGGGAAAAAAAATCGCGGCCGTGTCGGTCAGCAAACCAATCCGCAGGCGACTCCGGATCGCCGCTCGCAATGCTTCGGGGCCACCGAGTAAGCTTCCCGCGACCTCACCCGGCAAACGGTCCGCTTCTTCATTGAGACGTGCCACGGCCGAGGTTAACTCCGGCAACTGTTCTTGCAGGGACGAGGCAACGGCGGCAATGAAACGGGCGTCCATGGCTGCCAAACGACTGCCACGTCGATGATCGCCTTCCGCCCCCTGCATCTC
Source organism: Planctomycetota bacterium (assembly GCA_039189905.1). Lineage (GTDB taxonomy): Bacteria > Planctomycetota > Planctomycetia > Pirellulales > Pirellulaceae > Rhodopirellula. Next base: position 8,906 of record JBCCYK010000082.1, on the reverse strand, counting down.
CGATGCTTCGATTTGTTCGACGACACTTCTTACCGCTGCCTTGCCCACCTCCGATTCCGCACGCGTGCCCAGGTCGAAATCAGACACGATCACGGGCGTCATCAGTTCGCTTTGCGGCGCCGCACGCCTTAATCGGGCGGCCAAGGCTTCCGCGTCCGCTTCCAAGGCCACGTCGTCCGGACGCACCGCGTTGACGACGGGTATCAATAGGGTCCCCTCCCCCATTGCAGCCAACCCAGCAACGCGCATGCTGCGTAGTTGATCACGTCTTATCACCAGCAGCAGAACCGAGGCCAGGGACAAAGCGCGTTGTGCGACCTCCGCGATTGCGTGACGATCATCGGTTGCCCCGGGAGCATCCACTAGTAAGTAGGGTGATCTCATCGGGTGCATCTGCTTGCGCGGGCACGCAACATACGTTTCGTGTCGGGTGTCCATGTCGGCAGGAGGTTGCGGTCCGACCCAGGTGAGCTTTTCCGTGGCCTCGGACAGCTCGTTTCCACTTGGGATCACCGAGGCAACCTGTTCGGTGACGAACTGTCTCACCAGCCAACTCTTGCCTTGCCCCGTCGCGCCCACCACGGCGATCACCGTTGCATCGTCCACGCGATCGGTGAGCACACGTTTGCGGGCCGCGGCATGGGATCGGCACAAAGTCAGAACCATCGTGCCCGCTTCGCTGTCACCAAGCACGCGCTGGGCGGCCCGTTCGATGCGGGCCGTTACGGGGTCACCCGCGTGAATCTCCGTCGCAGTCATCTCATTCATGGCGGGATCTCAGTCTTGGCGGGGCAACGTCTTATTCAATTCGCTCAAGAATTCATTGCGGACTTGAAGCAGTGTGATCGTTGGCCCAGCGGACAAGATCGTTTCCAGCTGCGAAGTGGGCACCACGACTTTCTTGCCATCAACGGTCACCTGCAGCGATCCCTCGGCACGCGCCAGGCCCAGCGCATCGCAGAGCACGGCCAAGAAATCGGACAATTGTTGTCGAGCCGCATGTTGGGCGATTTCCCGCGAACCTTGATTGCCGGCCCACAGGGTCGCAAAGGCAGACAGCCCGGCTGCCGCAAAAAGCTCGGTCATCGAAGCGGCAAACAGCCAGGATGCGCCGAAGTCAATGGGAACGGTGAACGCGGCCCCAAAGGTCGCCAACACCGTTGCTAGTGGCGTTAAACCGTGCACGAGTTTGCGATGGATGGGGACCTGTTTCCACATCCTGGCGGTGACCTCGTCTAAGCGACGCGGATCCAGGGTCGTGAAGTCATTTTGCTCGAAACGCATCACGGCTTGGCGAATGGATTCCGTGAAGGGTTGATCACTCGCGTCCGGTGACTCCAACGCGTCTGCAACGGGGGCCTTGCTCGGCTTGTGGCCCTGGCTCAGGCCATCATCTGCATAGTGGTGGGAAAGTGAGGATTCACCTCCGTGTCGTAGAATCTCGCGTACCAGGGATTCGGGATCGATCAAACCACCGTAGTCACCACTGCGAAAACGGCCTTTGATCTCATCGGCCGCCTTTTGCGACAGCGCCGTCGGTGTCAGGCTACGAATCAAATCGCCTGCGCCACCCAAGAACCGCCGCAGAGTCGCGTTGACGCGAATGCTCCAACGCGCGTAACGAGGTGCCGTCGCCGCAAATGACTCGGATAGCTGACGCACGATTCGCTCGCTTTGATGAAGACGCAGCTCGGTCACTTTTCCCTGCGACCTTTGCGCAAAGAACTCCAGGGACGCATCCAGCAAGGTGTGGTGGGCACGATCAGTCTTCTGCCGTGACGTTTCCGCGTTCTCACGGATGGTGGCCAAGCCTTCGTGCCAGACTCTGGTTTCCACGGACAGACGGAGTGCTTTCTGGAGCTGCAGGAACAACTCGGCGCGATCCAATCTGCTCGGTAACATCGCCAACAGACGCTCACTCGCGATCGGGTTCGGCGGGTTGTCAGCGTCGTCAGCGGATGTCTCGAAGAACACCGGTAGCGGTTCGTCGGCCAACTCCACGGCAGGCAGGTCCACGATCGGATCTTGGTCTGTGGTGGGGATGAATCCTTTGTTCGCGGGAATGTCGTAGTCGTACGCCGCATAGACTCCGGCCACATTGAAGCGAGCCGCGAGTTGCTCAAACGTGGCGTGAACTTGTTCGGGTGTCTGGCGACGCACTTTGTTGACTGCCAGAAAGCGGGTGACGCCGGGCATCAGGTCCGATGCGATGCGAAGCAGGTCTGCCAACGTGGAGTCCCGGGCTGAACCCGAGTCCGTCACGATCAGGAAACCCGAACAGAGTGTCGCCGCTCGTCCAAGCAATTCCCGCCGGTCTTCCGGCGAGCCCAATCCGAGTTCCTCATCGGACACGATGTCCGGACAATCAATCAAACCAACACCCAGATCGTTGAGCGCGGGGTCGGTCGCCACCAAGGGCACACGGAGCCGGCTCGCATCGGCATCGCGGTTGTTGTACTGACCAGCCGATTCCATCGGGTCTTCGGCAAGATCCTCCGGTGCTTCACCCAGCGCGTCGCCGATCCGCGTGATCAAAAGGCTCCACAGCTCGATGTCGGAGCGCCAGTCCTCCGGCAACCAGATCACGAAACGATGGGTACCCTCGTCGTTTGCCGTGCCGCGCAGGGCTCGCTCGCGCCCCCGCGGTGACAAAAAGGAACTCACCAGGCTTGTCTTGCCGCTGTTGAGCATCCCCGCGACGGCCAGGGTGGGCCACTGAGCCAAACGTTCGGCGGTGTGGTAGCGCTGGCCCGCCGCAAGGGTCTCGCTGGCCAGCGCCGGCTTGATTCGCCGCAAGGCAGCCAAAAAACTCTCGAGGGCCTCGCCCGGGGCGACCTGCTGCACGGCAGCGCGACGGTCTTCGTCTTCCAGCAACGACAACAATGCCGGCCAGTCGATGGCAGGATCGCGGGACGAGCGTCGTTGGAAAAACATTCAGAACGGGGCGCTGGGGAGATTCACATTCTTGATAGGATCACGCACGCAACATCATCCTTGCTGGGGCCACGGCCAACAACCTGGCAAGTATTCTGTCCGACGGGTGCCAGTTGGTTCCCATTGCGTGGTGGCGGCCAGGCGTCTGGCTTCATCCCCGCGGAGTCGCCTGGAGCCAGCACGTTCTTGACACATTTCTCGCGTTCTCCCTTCATTCAACAACTCCTGTGATCGCCATGCTTCGCTCCAGCTCTGTTCGTCTATTCGCTCTCGTCCTAGGCTGCTTGGCCGCCGCGGCCTTTTTGAGAACAAACGCCATTGGAGAAGACTCGCAAGTGGAAAAAACGCGATTGTTGCGACACGTCGTGATGTTCCAGTTCAAGCAAACAAGCAGTGACGAAGAGGTCCAGGAGGTGGTCGATGCCTTTGCCAAGCTGCCAGATGCGATCCCTGAGATCGCTGCCTATGAACATGGCGTTAACAACAGCCCCGAAGGCTTGAACGACGGGCTGACGCATTGTTTCCTCGTGAGCTTCCGCAGTGAGGAAGATCGCGCGACCTACCTCCCGCATCCCGCTCACAAGGCCTTCGTCGAAATCCTTAAGCCCCACCTGGAGAAGGTGGTCGTCATCGACTACTGGACGGACTGAGCAGTTACATCAGCGTGTGGCGTTGGCGATATGCATGCCAACGAGACGTGCCATGAACACGGCCAGGTAAAGCTGGCCGAAGACAGCCTCCAGTGTGGCGAGCGTCCGCGCGGGGCGCGTGACGGGCAGAACGTCACCGTAGCCCAAGGTCGTGAGTGTGACGTTGCTGAAATAGATCAAGGCACTCACCAGTCCCTGCCCAGCGCCGTCCGCGCTCACGGTCTCAGTCATCGCAAAGGATCCCGGCTGCATGATTTCCAGCATGGTAAAGATGAGTGCGAACAAGATTCCCAGGAGCAGATAAAGGTTGGCAGCGCCAGCGATGCGATCCAGATCGACGTCGCCCGAACGAAACACGCGTTCCGAAAGTGATAGCAGCAAAATCGCAAACACGGCGAGGTAGCAGGCGGTCGTGAGGAGGCTCACGATCCAGGTGGGATGAAATTCGGCGATCGATGCCAGGATAAAGGCAAGGCTTCCGATGGATGCGGCTACCCGACGACGCAGCCTGGAGTATGACAACGCTCGAATCGCAGACAGGATGACGGCCAGGAACAAGATGTTGAAAACAAGGCGTTGCATCCATTGGTCAGCCGAAAGGAAGCTCTGCCCAATCTGCATCACCAGCAGTGTCACCAGTAATTCCCAGTGCCTGGGCGTTCGTTTGGGGATGTTCATCAAAGGGTCGTGATTCTCCGGGTGCCCTGGGCTAGGAAGCGTCGTTACCGAGCGACTCAGGTGCCAAATGCAGATGTGGCTTCCGATTCCTCGGCATGGACGACTCGAGTCGACGCATCCTCGGATTCCGTGAAGCGACCTGCCATCCATTCTGCCAGTGAACGTGTCGCTTCAAATCGTTGCAGCAGAATCTTGATCGCCGCGGTCACGGGCGTGGCCAAGAACATCCCGATCACGCCCCACATCATTCCCCAAAACATCAACGCAACCAGAATCGTGACGGGGTGCAGGTCTGATGAATTACCCATCACCTTCGGTTCCACCAGGTTGCCGCTTATCCCTTGGATCGTGCAAAGGATCACGATGGTGGAGATCATCCAAATGAGGGTTCCGTCCGGTGCCAACAGTATCAAAGGAATGGGCAACACGCTGGCGACGAGGGGCCCAATGTTGGGCACAAAATTGAGCAAGAAGGCCAACACACCGAATGTGAACGACATCGGGACACCCAAGATCCACAAGGCAGTGCCAAAGGCCGCACCAGTGAAGATCGAGATCACGGTCTTCAGCGTCAGGTAAGACCGGACCTGGTAATCGACCTCGCGAAGCGTTGGCGGCAAAGCACTCTTGGTTGAGGTGCCAATCAGCAGGAAGAACACGTAAATCATCACCACGATGCTGGTCGATACCAGGCTGATCAAGGCCTGCGAGATCGTGGAGATGCCATCGCGCACCAACGCGTCGACAAATTCACTGGGGTCATTGTCACGGTTTGGACCAACACCGGCTAACCCCGCATCACGGCCGGCGTTTTCATCCGTAACGGGTTCCGGGTCGGTACCCTGAAAGAAACGCGACCAGGAATCGGTTCGGGCCTCTGCCCAATTCACGATTTCCGCCACGCGAGTCCGGTAGTCTTGTGAGTTGCTGCGTAGGTCAACCATGGATTTCCAAATCGACACGCCAAAGACAAACATCAAGACCAAACCGGCTAGGAACGTCAACGCGGCCGCGAACAAGCGACTGACGCCCAGCCGTTTTTCCAACACAGTCAAAATCGGACTGATCCCGCTGACCACCATGAAGGCGACGACAAGCGGCACCAGCACGGGCCGGAGCCAGTAAATCGAAAACGTCCCCGCAACTGCAGCCAGCACCATCAAACTGATGGTTTGGATGCGTTGGGGCGAAGCGGGCTGGTCAGCAATCATGGGCCCCGAAACAACCTCGGAGGGAGAAAACAAGTCGCGCCGTTCTCGAACCGCAGACCCGTTATAACTTTGCTGGGTTTCATTCGAAATCAGGAGTCTCGTCTCACGCTGCGGATCGCACCTCATGACGTCGAACGAACAACGCTCGCATAGCCTGCCTCAGTCGGCCGGGGAAACGCCTCCTGCCTACGGTTGCATCATTTACATCCGTTCGCTTGAGAGTGGTGGGGTTGCTGCCCGTGTTGCCAATCTGACTGGCTTGCAAATCGAAGCGAGGAACGAAAGGGAGGCCCTTTCCAAGCTGGTGCCCCTGTTCCGGGACCGGATGGCGGCGGCGCAGGCCGCTGGCGAGGTCTTGGAGTTGGAAACCAACCCCGCGCCCCCAAAGGAAGGCGAAGTGAAACGCTTTTTGCCCGTTCACCTCTGACCAAACCCGGGCGGGTTGCTGGCGGTCGATTCACACCACCACACTTGGCTCGACCGATTTTCCCAGCAGGGACCGCCAGGGGAAGAACACGCCCCGCAGGGACGGTTCAAGGGGCAAACGGAATCTTGCGCACGCGCATCGCGATGGAGGGTCATTACAATCGGCCTCGCGTTGCGATTCGATCACCCATAGACCCGCTGCCATTGATTGATGTCGAACGACTCTCCTGCGTCCTCGTCTCAACAGACTCAAGTCGTTTCCGACCCCGTTTCAAGTGAGGGGCCACCGCCTCTGCCGCGGCTCTCGAACTACGAGCCCGGCGGCTTCTTCGACGAACTGGTCGATCCGAATTCGATCGCGCGCCCGGACACGGAAGCTCTGGTGCAGATGATCAACGATCTACCCGGTGGCGAACTCGCGCGTCGCCAGCGCGCGATTGAGCGTGCCCTCTACCAGATGGGCATCACCTTCACCGTGTACAGCGATACCGAAGGCACTGAGAAGATCATGCCCTTCGACATCGTGCCAAGAGTGGTCCCCGCGATGCTTTGGCAGCACATCGAAGCGGGCCTGAAGCAGCGCATCAAGGCGCTCAATCTGTTTCTGGGGGACATCTACAACGAACAGAATATCTTGAATGACGGGGTGATCCCGCGCGAGCTGGTGGAGTCCTCCCCGGACTTTCGACGCGAGTGCCTTGGACTTCGGCCGCCAGGGAACGTCTGGTGCCATGTAACGGGAACGGATTTGATCCGCGATGCTGAGGCGGGCGTCTATGTCTTGGAAGACAACCTGCGTTGTCCTTCGGGCGTGTCGTATGTGTTGCAGAACCGCGCAGTGATGAAAAAAAACTTCCCGCAACTGTTCAGCGCCTCACGCGTTCGACCCGTCAATGACTATCCGGCGAAGCTGTACGACATGCTGCATTGCATGTCGCCGCGTCAAGTGAGCCAGCCAACCATCGTGGTGCTGACGCCTGGGGTCTACAACAGCGCTTACTATGAACACTCCTTCCTGGCTCAACAGATGGGCGTGGAACTGGTGGAGGGTCGCGACCTGATTGTCATCGACGACTGTGTGATGATGAAAACCACCACGGGCCTTCAGCAGGTCGATGTGATTTATCGCCGCATCGATGATGCCTTCATGGACCCGGAAGTCTTTCGCGCCGATTCGGTTTTGGGTGTCCCGGGCCTGATGCGTGCCTACCGTGCGGGTAACGTCGCGCTCGCCAATGCCCCAGGCACCGGCATTGCGGATGACAAAGTCATTTACGCCTATGTGCCGGACATGATTCGCTACTACCTGAACGAACAGCAGATCCTTGCCAATGTGCAGACGTATGTTTGTTTGCGCGACGACGATCGTGACTACGTGCTCAGCCATCTGGACGAATTGGTGGTCAAAGCGGCCAACGAGTCGGGAGGTTACGGCATTTTGATCGGGCCGCACGCGACGCCGAACGAACGCGCCGCCTTTGGGAAGAAAATTCAGGAGAATCCCCGCAACTTCATTGCCCAGCCCACCCTCTCCCTCTCGCGAGTTCCAACTCTGGTCGGCGAGTCGTTGGAAGGACGCCACGTCGATCTCAGGCCTTACATCCTGTGTAGCAGCGTCGACAACGTGGACGTTATGCCGGGCGGCCTGACACGAGTGGCTCTCAAACGCGGTTCTCTGGTGGTCAATTCTTCCCAGGGTGGTGGCAGCAAAGACACCTGGGTCGTCTCCAATCCAGCCATCGCACTCGATGAGGCAACGGAAAGCCCATGATCCCTCTTCGATCCCAAGCCCCGAAACGACCTCGCTGATGCTTGCCCGCGTTGCTGAATCGATCTACTGGATGGCACGCCACATGGAACGTGCCGAAAACCTGTCCCGTTTCTTGGAGGTCAATCTTAATTTCATCCTGGACCAACCCGAGAACATCGTGGATTCATGGCAGCCCATGGTGCAGATCACCGGCGATACGGAGTGGTACCAGGAACACTACTCGTCCTTTGACGGGCCCTCCGTCACCCATTTCTTAGCGTTTGATGATCGCTACGCGAATTCCATGCTCTCATCCGTCCGCATGGCCCGTGAAAACGCGCGGGGCATTCGCGAGGTGCTCTCCAGCGAGACCTTTGAGCAGATCAACGAGTTCTATCACTTCGTCAATGACGCGGCGCTGCAGCGCGTCGAACCCACCGCTGAGTTCTTTGAAAAGATTCGCCATCACGCCTTGATGTTCAACGGGATCTTGGATGGAACGATGTCGCACGACATGCGATGGCACTTTGCCAACTTCGGCCGCTTGATCGAACGCGCCGACAAAACGTCGCGGATTTTGGACGTGAAGTACTTCAACCTGCTCCCACGATTGGATGACGTGGGGACCGCTGTCGATGACATTCAGTGGTCTGCCCTCTTGCTTGCCATCAGTGGATTCGAAGCCTATCGACGCGAACATCATTTGATCGATGTCAACAAAGTCATCAACTTCTTTTTGTTCAACCGTCCGTTTCCTCGCTCGATCCTTTCCTGTGTCGCGGGGGCAGATTGGTCCTTATCGCAGATCGAAAACGACTGCCACTTTTCACAGCCGCGGCCGGCCAAACAATTGACCATGACGCTCCGTCAGAAGCTCCGCACCTCCACGGTGGATGACGTGCTGGCCATGGGCATGCACCAGTTCATCGATCAAATCCAGTGCGATCTCAACGACATCGCCGCGGCGCTCCATCAAGACTACTTCCACGCCCTGACAACAGCATGACCATACGCGTCGCCCTGCATCACAAAACAACCTACCAATACGACCGCAGCATTACCCTTGGCGCGCACACCGTGCGTTTGCAGCCTGCTCATCATGCACGAACCCCCATCCTGGCCTACAGCCAACAGGTCACCCCTGCCGACCACTTCGTCAACACGCAGCAAGACCCGTTTGGCAACCCGCTATCGCGATACGTCTTTCAAGAGCTGACCGACCACCTGTCGGTTACGGTGGATTTCGTGGCCGACATG
>JBCCYK010000081.1:0-24573 GCA_039189905.1 Planctomycetota bacterium | reverse complement strand
TCGCATCCGGCGGCTGGAACTGGCGGCACGTCGCGTTGTGGAGGGGTTTCTTTCAGGCATGCATCGCAGTCCCTACTTTGGGCAGTCGATCGAGTTTCTGCAGCATCGTCCGTATTTGCCGGGTGACGAATTGCGGCACATTGATTGGAAGGTCTACGCGCGCCAGGACCGATTGCACGTCAAGCAGTATGAGGAAGAAACCAACCTCCGCTTGCACCTGTTGGTCGACGGCAGTGCCAGCATGGCGTATGGCGAGGGAGGCCAGCAAAAGTTTGAGTACGCCAGTTCCATTGCGGCGTCTTTGGCCTATCTGGCGTTGCGGCAAAAGGATGCCGCTGGAATCCATGTTTTTGACCAACAAGTGCGGCGTTCCCTCGCGGCCCGTAGCAGCCAGCATCAGTTGGCGAGGATTTTGGAAACACTGGAGCTAACGGACGCGACGGGCGGCACCGACCTTGCATTCGTGACCCGCGAAGTGACCGCCACGATTCCACGTGCGGGATTGGTCTGCATCGTCTCGGATCTGCTGGATGTTGATTCGATGACGGAAGGGCTGAAGGTCTTGCGATCCAAAGGGCATGATGTGGTGTTGATGCACGTGATGCACGATGACGAGTTGGATTTTCAGTTTTCGGGGGCAACGCGGTTTGAGGGTTTGGAAACGGATGCGTTCTTGAATTGCAATCCGGCAGCGCTCCGAGAGGGTTACTTAGAGGCATTGGACGCTTTTTTGAGCCGAACCAAATCGAGCTGTGGTCGCCTGAAGATCGACTATGTGTTGGTTCGCAGCAGTGATCCTCTGGATGCGGTGTTGGCAAAGTTCCTAACAGCTCGTGACTCGTTGCCAAAGTTGAGGCATTAGCGTGCTGTTGTACCCCGCCCTTGGGATTGGATTCGCGTTTGTTGGTGTGCCGCTGCTGGTTCACTTGATCAACTTGCTTCGCCACCGTCGCACCGAGTGGGCGGCGATGGAGTTCTTGTTGGTCAGCTATCGTAAGCAACGTCGCTGGATTGTGATGCGGCAACTGCTGTTGTTGCTGGCTCGTTTAGCGGTGGCCGCCTTGCTGGTTGCCGTGCTGGCCGGTTGGGTCGGGGGTGGTGGTTGGTGGTCTGAGCTGGGTGGCCAAAGCATCCACCATGTCGTCGTGCTGGACGACAGTTATTCGATGGGCCAAGACCATGTTGGCGGACCCGCTTCCCCGGGGGCAGGCGTGATCGCGGAGCGATTGGCAGAGGGTGGTGCTGGCAGCGCGTTTTCAGCGGGGCGGCGCACGGCTTACGATCATGCCTTGGGATCCTTGCAGACCCTCGTGCGTTCGTTGGCGGATTCTCCCGGCGAACATCAACTGACGCTGATTCGAGCCAGTCGAGCCGCGATCGCGGTTCAGAGTCAACAGACGAATGCGGATGCGGCGGCGGACTTGGTTGGCCAGACGATTGGTAAGGACAGCAGCCTGGTCGATCGCGTGATGTCATCGCGCGCTTCGCCCCTGAGGGTGGATGTGGCGTCCGCGTTGCAATTGGCGGGGGAGCTCATCGACGCGTTGCGTGCGGACCAGCAGTACCTCTATGTGGCATCGGATTTTTCGCGGCGGGATTGGGGTGCCGCTGCGCGGCTTCGGGATCAACTCACAGAGTGCTCACAAGCAGGCGCGGAGATTCGATTGATTGACTGCGGTGAAACCGCTTCCGGCGCAACGCAGGCCCCTCGGAACCTGTCGATTGTGGACCTTTGGCCGTCTCCGGACGTTTGGGTTGCGGGTGTGCCTGTCATGATGAACGCAACCATCAAGAATCACGGTGACAAGCCCGTCCGCAACTTGGCGCTCAACGCGACCGTCATCAAATACGGGGCGGCGGTGGAACAGCCGGATCCGGGGGCCATAACCAGCGGCGTTTCCGAACCATTGCCGGTGATGATGATTGAGTCGATCGGGGCGGGTGATGAGATCACCAAATCGTTTCAAGTTTACGTTCCCGAAACGGGGACGCATGCCGTTCGGGTCCGGCTGCCAGAGGACCGTTTGCCAATTGACAACGAACGTGTCTGCACATTGCCGCTAGCGGAGGCCCAGCGTGTGCTTGTCATTGACGGCGATCCTCAGTCGCGGGGAGGGAGGATTGTGGGCACAGTCTTGAACCCAGGGTCGCAAGTGGAGGTCGGCGCGATCCCGGAGATTCGGTCACCCAGTGCGCTAAGGGATATGAGTCGTGAGGAGCTCGCCAGCTATCGAGCGATCTACATGTTGGACGTTCCAGCGGTGGCACCGGATTTGGCGGGGAGGCTTGGGAGATATGTTCGTGAGGGTGGTGGGCTTGCTTGGTTTTTGGGCGATCAGGTGGATGCCGCCTCCTACAACCAGAATCTGGGTGACGACGAAGTGGGCTTGCTTTCGGTGCGTTTGGTCCAGCCCGTGACGGCCGGTGACGGAACGAATGCCGCGTCGCTCGCGTCCGACGAAAGCAACGCGGTTCGTCCCGATGCCTTGCGGTTCGGTGAAGACGGGGCCATTTTGGGCGCCATCGAGAAGGCTGGCGATGGTGTTTTTCGTTTGGTGAGAGTGCCGGTGGCTTGGCAGACGCTGCCGATTGAAAACAGTTCAGATACTGCGGAGGGCGAGCGGACCGGTTTGGCGAGTCCGCAGGTGATGTTGCGACGCGGTGACGGGTTGCCGATCGGGATGCATCATCGCTTGGGTCGTGGGCGAGTGGTGACCTTCGCGACTGGTTTGCAGACGCGTTGGAACAACTGGTCCGGTGATCCCACATTCGTGGTTGTGTTGTTACAAGCGAACGCGATGCTTTTCAGTGGCGATGCCCCGCCGACATCGCGCGGTGTGAATGACAAACTGATCGTGGACCTGGACTCGAGTCGTTACGTGCCGACGTTCTCAGTCCTGCCGCCCGCGACACAGCCGCCGCGTCTGATGGTGGAACTCGAATCGGACCCGGGTCTCGGGGGACGCGTGATTGCACCTGAGGATGCGCTGTTGGGTGAAGCAACCGGATTGAGCGAGTTGATGACGCCCGGTCTAATCGAGTTGCAGCGTGTGACCATGGAAGGGCGTTCCGAAGTGTCGCCCATTGCAATGACGCTTCAGGCGGGGGAAGGGGAACTGACATCGGTGGCTCGTGGCGAGTTGATTCAGAGCCTGTTGCCCTTGGAAGTCACGTTTGTTTCGGCCATGGATTGGGCTCAGACGACGTCTCGGGCTGGCATGTCGGCCTTGTTGCTGGTGCTGTTGGGATTGTTGGCAGCGTTGTTGGCGTGCGAGCAAGCGTTGGCTGCTTGGGCGTCCTACCATTCCCAAGGAGAGAAGCACCCGGGACATGCTTCCGCCGCGGCCAAGTTCTTGCGGGCGGGGAATTCAAATGGCCACATGCCATCGGCGGTTGAACCCGTTCGAGTCCGGGGAGGCAGGCCGTCATGATGCCAAGCGACTCCATGAACGGTGAAGTCCGGGTGGTTTATGAATTTGCTCGCGTCGCATCGTCGAGCAATTGGTTGGGAGGCGCCATCGACGCGTGGTGGTTTTGGGCACTCACCATCTTGGTGACGGTCGTCGCCATCACGGTTTGCGTGGTCTTTTATCGACGTGACGCAGCCGAACTGACGTTTCCCGTTCGCTGGACGCTCATAGGCTTGCGTTTGGTGGCGATTGGCGGGCTGGTTTTCCTGTTCATGGATCTCATTCGTCGCACGGAACGCCGCGTGGAGCGCGAGAGTGAGGTGGTCGTCTTGATCGATACCAGCCAAAGCATGTTGCTGCCGGCTGGCAATGACCCGGACGGAATGGGACGCATCGACCAGGCGCGAACGTTGCTTGATGAGAGTGAACTGGTTGGCCGTTTGAGCAACGATCATCGCGTGAGTGTTTATACCTTTGATGCGGAAGATCAGCCGCGACTCTTGGCATCAACATCGATCGCCTCGACAACGGATGCGACCGCTTCCGATGCGGAGGCATCGCCGACGAAAGCAAGATCTTGGCAACAAGACGGGATGCTGTCGGCGCGACTTGCAGCGCTGGTGTTGATGATGGGTGCTTTCTTCGGAGTGGTTTCGCTCTTGCTGGGTGCCTGGCGCGCCCGGGGGACTCGGCACACACGCGGCCAGTTGGCCAGCGGGCCCAACCAGCCACGGTCTATCTGCTTGGCGTTGTCCGCTGGATTGCTTGTAACGGGCATTGTTTGGCTCGGAAGTCTCTATTGCGTGCATTCGGATCTGACGCTCCGCTCCCTGATTGTGGGTGATGGCGATGCGTTACAAGATCTTGCACCCGATGCTTTGGACGGGAGCGACGTTCCTGATGGGATCAAGCAGCCGGAACGGGATTCGGATGGGAATGGCCCCGTGGATTGGGAGGCTGCTTTGATCGCGTCGGGCAGCCAATCACGCCTTGGCGATGCGGTGCGTTCCATCTTGGCGGATCACGACGCAACCACGCTGGCGGGCTTGGTGGTCTTGTCTGATGGTCAAAACAATGGGGGTGGCTCGCTGTCACAAGCCGTCGCGACGGCGAGACGCGATGGTGTCTCGATTTACCCGGTCGGGCTGGGAAGCAGCACGCCGCCCACCAATGTGCGGGTGGTGGATCTCGAGTCGCCCCGCCGGGTCTATCCCGAGGACCGGTTTCCCGTGACCGCCGTGGTTCAGGCGACGGGTCCAGACGCGATGGAATGTCAGGTGGAATTGATCGATGTGTTGGCATCAGACGAAGCCTCAGCCGGAACAACCGAAGAGAGCTTCGAGTGGATCAATCAAGGCGAAGTGGTTGCATCACAACGTATTCGGCTCGATCCGAATGATGCGACAGAGAATGGACTGAAGGCGGTGCGATTTGAGATTCGACCCGAAACGGTGGGGCAACGCCGACTCGCCGTGCGCGTCGTGCCTCCACCCGGAGACCGCAACGCGTCGGACGATGTGCGGGCGACTCGCTACGAAGTGATCGCGCGCAAGCTACACGTCTTGGCGATCGCAGGTGGGCCGACTCGGGAGTACCGCTTTGTGCGAAACCTGCTCCATCGCGATGCATCGGTGGAAGTCGATGTTTGGTTGCAGACCGGCCAACAGGGGATGAGCCAGGACGCGTCTGCCATTTTGGAACGGTTTCCACGTGATGCTGAGGAATTGTTTCAGTATGACGCCGTGATCCTCTTCGATCCTGATTGGTCTGCGATTGACGCGGCATCGTTGGACCTTTTGGATCGGTTATTGACGCAGCAGGCGGGCGGATTGGCAATCGTCGCAGGACCGGTTTATCACGCGCGTCTGAGCCAGCGGCAAACACGCGATGCGAGCGAGCGACTGACACGCATTGCCGGGTTCTTTCCCGTCAACCTTGCAACGCGGGGTCCCTTGATTGAGTCGGGGCGGCAAGGGGGACGCACCGACTATCGCCTTGAGATGACGCCGGAGGCGATGCGGGCGGACTTCATGGATCTTGGTGAATCTCCGGAGTTAACCACGCGTGTCTGGGATCGTTTTGGTGTCTACGATTATGTTTCGGTCAAGTCCGCGAAGCCGGGCGCCAAGGTTTACGCCCGTTTCTCTGACCCAACGACGGAAATCGGGGGCAGCCTGCCGATCTTCATGGCCAGCCAATTCTATGGCGCCGGTCGTGTCTTCTTTTTGGCCAGCGGTGAGATGTGGCGATTGCGGAGTTCGGGTGACGCCTATTTCAATCGCTTTTACACCAAACTGCTGCGATGGGTCAGCGAGGGACGCCTGTTGCGAGACAGCAAGCGAGGTGTGTTGTTGGTGGACGCTGAGCGGGCGATGGTGGGGCAAACCATCACGATCCGCGCGGTTCTGGTGGACGACCAATTCCAACCATTGGACGACCCCGACGTGACGGCCCAATGGTTGTTGCCCGACGGAACCACGCGGGACGTTCGCATGTTGCGGGTGAATGATTCGCCCCAGGGCGGTACCTACACCGCGACGTTCATCGCCATGCAGTCGGGGGACCATGAGATTCAACTCTCGGTCGGAAACGGCTTGGACGAAAATGTGTTGCATCAAACGGTCAGTGTTCGTTTGCCGCGGAGTGAGCTGGAACGCCCACGCCGCAACGATGACGGGTTGGCGTCGTTGGCGAGTGCAACGCGTGGCCAGTACCTGCCGGTTGGCGACGGAGAAAACATGGACGTGTTGCGTGACAAAGTCGTCGGCCTGATCGCGCCCCAGCCGCAAGTCACGGTTTTGCCCGGAACACCGGACACGGTGTTTGCACTGCGTCGGAATGCGACTTTATTGTGGCTCATCGCGACAGCATTGACATTTGAATGGGTGACTCGCCGACTCCATCGATTGGCGTGAGGGGAAGCATGTCGACAAGCGCATCCATCACGTCTTCCACAGCAAGTCAATCAGACCAATTGCACCCGTCCTTGCGTTCGTTGCTTTCCGACTTGCGAGGGCGGATTCGGCGTTACGTCGTTTGGGAGGCTGTGTTGCTCTTGACGGCATTCATCCTGGTGTCGTTCTGGTTTGGATTTGCCGTCGACTATTTGCCCGTCCGGCTGGGCGGCTCTGAGATGCCGCGTTCGGCGCGTGCCGTCCTCCTGGGCGTGATGGTGCTCGTGGTCGTGTGGCGACTGCGTTTCTTTTGGCAACGCGTCCGCCGAACGCTTCCGGATGACTCGTTGGCCTTGTTGATTGAGCGAAAACATCCCGACTTTGCGGGACGCTTGGTAACGTCCGTGCAGCTCAAAGAGACCGGTCGTGTCGGTGATTGGCACAGTCCGCTGCTGTTGGAATCTGTTCATCGTGAGGCCGTGGAGACGGCCGGTCGAGTCGATCTGGGACGTATCTTTCAAATGCAGCCGCTGAGGACAAAGGCGGGTGTGGCCGTACCGATGCTGGTGGCCTCCGGCGTCTTTGCAATTGCAAGTCCCTCGGTGTTCCGCCAGGCAATCGCGCGTTTGTCATTGGCATCCGACGTGCCCTGGCCCCGCAAGGCTCAGTTGGAAGCGATTGGGTTGGAAGTCCCGGTCGTGACGGCGGACGAGCGCGAGTCAGGTAAGACGCGGCTTTTGCCGTTCCGCGAAGGAGTCGTTTCTTTGCCGAGAGGCGGAGACGCTGTGCTGCGCGTGCGCGCGGCGGGCGAGGACTTGGGCTATGTTGTGCCGGATCTATGCACGCTGAGCTACCACGACGAAGCTGGCAACCGAGGCCGTGCCAATTTTCGTCGCGTCGGACGCTTGCTCGATGGCTACCAGGGCTTTCTTCTGGACGGTCCCCCACTAACAGCAATCTCGTCATCTCTGAATTTGCAAGTCCAAGGGTTGGACGACCGGATCGATTCGATTCGGGTGAACGTGACGGATCCGCCGGCCATCTCCGAACTGGATCTAGAAATCCGTTATCCCGAGTACTTGCGAGCTGACAGCGAACTGGCGTTTGATCTTCGAGTTCCGTATCAGGCTGGGATACGAGTACGAGAAGGCAGCGACCTGACACTCCACGGGTTTTGTCCTGTCATGTTGGATTCGGTGGATGTCTTTCTGATGGACGATGGCGTGATGGCGAGTAACCGCTCGGAAGACGCCACGCACCAACTCGGCCAGCCGAAGGTGATAGTGGAAAAGGACGGGAAAGGGTTTCGAACCTTGCTTCAGGATCTTCGTCGTCCAACGACCGTCTCGGTCGTTCCCAAGGACAAAGACGGCATCACGTCCCTGAGTCCCTATCGCTATTACCTTGGCGTGATTCGGGATCAAGCACCCGAGTTGTCAATGCGTTTGCGGGGGATTGGAACCGCGATCACCCCAAACGCCCGGATCCCTGCGTTGATCGAGGCAACCGATGATTATGGGATTGCTTCCTTACAATGGATTTTGGCGGCGACTCCCGGCGACGTTGAGGAGGGCGCCCGTGAGAAGGAAGCTCAACCGGATGGATCCGAACTTGACGAGACAAACGGACAACAGGTGATCACGCGCAATCCAGATCCAAATGCCGCGGGCGCCATCGAGGTGGCGGTGGACCTGCGAGCCGAGCTGGATGAGGGGCGAATCACCGAGTTCACGCCAGGGACTCAGGTGCAAGTCTATGCGCTTGCGAATGATTGCTATGACCTTGGGCCGTCTCACGAGGTCCGCAGTGACTTGGTGCGACTGGATGTGGTTACGCCGGATCAGCTGTTGGCTCTCTTGGAGCGACGCGAGTTGGAGTTTCGTTCTCGCTTGGAGCAGGCGATCGATGAAACCGAACGCTTGAAGCAATCCTTGGGAACCCTTCGCGAACCGGAAATGGAGACATCCAGGGGAGGGGAAGCGGCGGATCAATCCACCCAGCGCGAGCGACCCTTACAGCGATTGCGTTTACGCGTTCAACAGGCCGCGCTGCAAGCGTCAAAAAGCACGGACGAGCTCGCGGGTGTCGTCAACGGGTTGGAAGACTTGCTCGCTGAGATGACCAACAATCGTCTGGACACCGCCGATCGACGCGAACGACTCGATGAGGGCGTGCGTTTGCCTCTCCGCGACGTTGTACAGGAGCCATTCCCGCGGCTCAGGCAAATGTTGGACGCGTTGCAGTCCGATGCCGGCAACATGGCTTTAGACGACGCGGAGGTGACCCTGGTGGAATGGGCGAAGGGAGTCGATGCCAGTGTGGTGCTGACCGATCAAATCGTGTTGCAGCTGAACCAGGTCTTGGATCGGATGTTGGATCTGGAGAGTTTCAACGAAATACTGGATTTGGTTCGTGGCTTGATCGACGATCAAGCCGAACTGACCGAGGAAACTCGCGAAGAACAAAAGAAGCGACTTATGGAGCTGTTCCAATGAACCCTTTCAAATCGGTGGTGTTGCACAGCCCACAAACGAGCCAGCGGATCGTTGTGTTGGGTTTGTTGACCTGCCTCACGGCCGCGCCGATGGTTCCGGCCCAAGAAAACGAGGAGCCGAACCTAGCTGGGAAACAGCAAAGTGTCGCCCAGCGATATGCACGCCTAGAAGAGCTCCTGCTGCGTCTGGCGGACATGGAGGCGACGGATAACCCAGAACGGGCGGGACTGTTAAAGCAAGTTGCAAAACAGTCCCGCGAGAAGTTTGTGCTCAATCGCTTGAAGGGCGCGGGGGACGCGATTCGTGACGGCCAGCTTTCCAAGGCGATTGAGAATCAAGAGGCCGCGACGAATGACCTTCAGTCGTTGCTTAAGCTCTTGCTCACCGAAGACCGCAGCAAACGGATTCGTGACGAACGCAAAAGAATCGCGGAGTTGATCAAGCGACTGCGTTTGAGCGAGCGCAATGAACGAAGCGTCCGCGCCCGTACCGAGAATGGTGTCGACCTCGCCGAGGTCTTGGAGCAACAGGAGGGCGTTACTGATCGAACCGAGAAGCTTCGGGACGAGTTGAAGGATGAGGATGCCGAGGATTCAAACGAGGATGAAGCTGGCACCGAGGACCGGGGGTCAAAGCAAGACCAGATGAAACCCTCCGATCCGAGCGATTCGAACTCGGATTCGGAATCTCCGTCCAACAATGAGGGGAATGCCGAACAAAAGCCGAAGTCGTCGGATCAACCGAAACAAGATGCGGGCGAGAAGTCCCCGCAGGATGCGGCCATGTCCGAGTCATCCCAGCCGAAGTCAGGAGAGCCGTCGCAGGACGGACAGCCAAGTGCACCCGAGCCACCTGCCACGCCCCAGCAAGAGGCTGAGAAGCAAGTGGAGGAAGCGCTGCGCCGTATGAAGCAGGCGGAACAGAAGCTTGCCGATAACAACCGCGAAGAGGCCGTCGAGGAGCAAAAGGCAGCGGAAGCGGAGCTACAAGAAGCCATTGATCGACTGGAAAAGATCCTGCGGCAGCTTCGCGAAGAAGAACGAGGACGGGAACTTGCTCGACTGGAATCGCGTCTGAAGAAAATGGCTGCGATGCAATCCAGTGTGCTTGATCAAACCCAGCTGCTGTCGCAAACACCCGAGAAGCAACGGGGCCGAAGCACAGATCTTCGATCAGGTGAACTGAGTTTCGAGGAGCAGAAAGTCACATTGGAGTCTGACCGGGCGATGCTGTTATTGCGTGAGGAGGGTTCGAGCGTCGCTTTCCCGGAGATCCTCGCACAAGTGCGCGATGACAGCGTGATCGTGACTCAGCGTCTTGGGAAGAGTCAAATCGATGACGTGACGCAGGGCATCCAAGCTGACATTCTGGCAGCGTTGGAGGAAATGATCGCCGCCACGATCCGGGAACAACGCGAATTAGAGAAACAAAAGCAACAACCGCCCCAACAGGGCGGGCAATCGGGAGGTCAGGGCAATCAACCGCTCGTCAAGGCGATTGCTGAGCTAAAATTGATCCGAACGATGCAAACGCGAATACAGACAACGACCAATCGTTTTGCCCAACAGGTAGACGAGGACCAAATATCGTCCACAGAGGCCTTGCCGCTATTGAAGGACTTGTCACGGCGTCAGGATCGCTTGTACAAGATCACCCGCGACTTGGTGACCAAACGCAATCGCTGACGCATTGTCGTTGCCCTCCGTGAGAACCTTCGGTTCGCACACTGGTAGAAGGGGTTGATGCATGGCTCACACTCGTATTTTCATTTCGCACTGCGGCGTTGGGCCGACCGCTGAGCGTCTCGTTGGACGCCGCTCTCGCCTGTTCCGTTGTTCTTTCGGTGCTGCGACCTTGGCGTCGCTCCTTTTTCTAAGCGCGTTCCCGGCGAACGTGATCGGCGATGACTTGCCCCTCGAACCGCAGCGTCTGGCTGAGGCCCATGCGAATGATCCGCAGAAGGCGCTTCTGCAGGGACGCGACTGGCCGCTCTTGGACACCGAATTGGCAGCCGAATGGCTGCGCAGCAGTTTGGATGAAATGGGAGTGCTCCCGCGCCAAATCAGCGATGCTGAGAGCGATTTTTTATCCGCAGTGCAACAGCATGATCTTGACCCTTTGCTGTCGTGGGTGGCCGCCGCAGCTAGGGCGATTCCGGGCCTCGAGACCCTTGTTGCTGCCATGGACGCCAATCCGCTGAATGCCGCCGCCATGCTTGACCCCAGTCAGCCTGCCTACGCAGCCTTGGAGTCAGTGGCTCCACGCGTCCGTGCCGCGATACGCACGCAGCTTGGACGCGAGCTTGTTCGGGGGCGTTTCTACGATGAGGCGCTGCCGGTGTTCGCCGAGGTCGATCCAGGTGACTCGCCGGATGCAGCTGCGTTGCTTTACTATCGCGGGGCGTGTTACCACGCGATGTTGAAGAAGTCAGAGGCGTTACGAGATTTGCGGCAATTGCTTCGCCGTGAAGACGACCTGCCGACTCGGTTCGCCCAGACAGCCAAGTTGATGGTCGCGGACATCAAACCGCTCAAAGAGGATTCGTTGGATGAAGTTTCGCGTTTGATGACCGATGTCACACGCCGCCTAGATCTTGGGCGAAGTGATGATTCGACGCGTGAACAAGAACAGCTCGTGATCGACAAGCTTAGCAAGCTGATCGACAAACTCGAAAAGCAGCAGCAACAGCAACGACAACAGCAGCAAGCGGGTGGTGGCGGTCAGCAGTCGCAAGGAGGCAAGGGCGACGGCAGCCCGATGCAAGACAGTCAAATCGCGGGTGGAAGCGGACAGGGTGATGTCGACAACAAAGATCTGGAGCCTGAGAACCCTTGGGGGAATCTGCCTCCGGCCGAGCGACAAGAATCCCTGCAGCAGATCAGCAAAGGCTTGCCGACACACTATCGCGAAGCGATCGAAGCCTACTTCCGCAAGCTGGCAACGGAATCGAATTAGCCCACTGGCGGCTGCTCCTGCACTGGGTTTGTGTGGTTCTCACACACTCAGGTTTTGGCTGACATCGGTGCGATAGGCGGAATAAGCCGGTAGAAAGCCGGCCAAGAGCGAAAGGCCGACCACGAAGGGCAAAAGCAGCCATTCGTACTGGCTGGTGCTGAAGAAGCCGACCTGGACGCCAGTGCGTTCTTCGATAAAGCCGCCAGCGACGACCAGGCCGGCGTGGGCGATAGCCCAACCAATGAGCCCGCCGACCGTCGCGATGATGAGTGATTCCAACAGGATGATCGACGTCACAGTACCGCGACGCGCGCCGAGCGCACGCATGACGGCGATATCGCGTCGACGATCGTTCATCGAGTTATAGATCGCCACCAACACGCCGACGGCAGCGACAAAACAAGTGATCAGCGTGATGGCCAGTAATGCTACTGAGAGAGGTCCCACGATCGCATCCATCAGGCGATTGATCTCGCCAATCGGCGCTGCCGCCTGAATGCCGACATCTTCTTGGATCCGTGATTGCAGGAGAGGCGCGTACATCAAGTTGCCGTTGCGGATCAGGATCGCCGTGACTTCGCGCTCGGGGATGGTTAGCAGCGTCGGGCTATCGTCATCCGCTTCGCGGACTGCCGGTTCGACGATGGCATCTTCAGGAATCGGTTTGGCGTGTCCCTCGAGCAGGTAAAACCCTTCCAGATTCACGAAAACGGCCCGATCGTTGGGCGTCCCCGTTGGGTCAAGCACGCCCACCACGTGAAAGCCTTGCCCATGGCCCTTGCCTTCCGGATCACCGTGCGTGGGGTTCATCGTGTCCCCAACACCGATCTTCATGTTCGCCGCGACGCGAGCGCCCAATACCGCCTCGAAGACGCCATTTTCGGGATGATCTGCCTCGAACAACCTTCCTTCACGACACGTGAAGGGCTGGTCGACGTCAGGGCCATGACGCAGGTTTTCAAAGAACGCGGTGGTCGTTCCGACGACACGATGTTGCCCGTAGTAGTCGCCGAGGGCGAGCGGAATCACAAAGCCGCCAGCCATGTAGTCGTGATACCGCCCCGACCGAGTTCCCAGTTCAGGGTCTCCTCCGTACTGCCGCACCATCTCCGCTCGCTCTTCTTGAGAAAAAAACTCCATGTAGTCGGCAAAAGCGAGATTCTCGATCGGTTGGCTGAGGTAGTAGACGCTGTTGAGGGTGAGTTGCAGGCCACTGCCTTCGGGGCCGACAACCAGGTTGTAACCAACCGAAGCGTTTCGAACGAAGGCTTCGCGGATGATGCCATAGACGGCCAGCACGCTGACCACCAAGGCGACACCCAGGGCGAGCGACAGCGTTGTCAAGAAACTGGAAAGGGCTCGATAGCAAAAATTGCGCCAGGCGATCGGTACGAGGTTCATCGGGTGCCTCCCGCCATGGGCAATGTGTCATCGACTTCGGTCTGCAAAGCGCGATTGATTTCGTCGAGACGCACAACGCGTGAGAACCGAGCGGCAATGTCCATGTCGTGCGTCACCATCAGCAGGGCGATGTTTTCGTCGCGGCAGGAATCCATGATCAAGTTGAGAACGGTGTCAGCGCTGGCAGGATCGACGTTGGCGGTCGGTTCATCTGCGAGCAGCAGTTTGGGTTCGCAGGCCAGGGCGCGTGCGATGGCAACGCGCTGCTGTTGACCCACCGAGAGTTCGCGCGGGCGATAGCCAGAGCGGTCCGCCAGGCCGACCTTGGCGAGCAACTCGGCGGCGCGTCCTGAATCTTGGCGACCGTGCCCGAAGGTCATGCCCAAACGCACGTTCTCGATCGCCGAGAACGCCGGAAGCAGGTTAAAGGTTTGGAACACGTAGCCCAGGTTCGATGCGCGGAAGCGGTCGCGTCCTTGTTCACTGAGCGCGGTCAGTTCCAAGTTGTTCAGGCGAATGGACCCGGACGTGGCCTGCAGGATCCCCGCGATCAGGTGCAACAGGGTGGTTTTGCCGCCACCGCTTTGCCCGATCAAGGCGACCTGCTCGCCCGCGTCCATGGCGAAATGAGGGACATCCAGAACGGTCAGCGGACCTCCACCGCCTGGCTGTTCAAACTTTTTGAGCAGGTCCGTGATTTGCAACATGGTTTACACTCATCTCGAGTTGAAGCGTTATCGTCGGCGGGTGGCGCGTTGGAGGCCCCGTTTGGATTCCCGGTCTCGGATTGCCTGTCGCTTGTCGTGTAGCTTCTTGCCCTTGACGAGCCCCATCAGGCATTTCGCGATCCCGCGTTCATTGAAATAGACCTTCAGCGGAATCAAGGTCAGCCCACGTTCGTGGGCCTTTCCGGCGAATTCATTGACTTGGCGGGCATGCAGCAGCAGTTTGCGGGGGCGACGCGGGTCGTGATTCCAGTTGCCCGCGTTCTTGTAGTGCCCGATGTCAGAACCCACCAACCAGAGTTCACCTTTGATTTCGCGAATGTGGGCTTCGTCCAGTGACAGCTTGCCATCTCGCATCGATTTGACCTCACTGCCCATCAACTGCAGGCCACACTCCAGTGTGTCGAGAATTTCGTAGCGATAAGCGGCTTTTCGGTTATCGGCGACCATGGAGGTTTTCGGCGCCGCTTTGGCTGATTTAGGGCTCGCTTTTCCTTTCTTGCCGCCCTTCTTGGGCTTGCCTGAGGCCGCGGTTGGCGTGGGGGGCTTGTTTCGTTTCGACATGCGGGGATTGTATCGCGGGTGCGGTGATGGCCGAGGGTAGGTGTTCGGTTACACTGGTCTCGAGGTGTCTTTACCGTCTTTTGCGACCCTTTTTGATTTGATGCATGGCTTTTCGACTTCCTGTTGTCGCTGAACCTGAGATGCCCGTCGGGACAGATGTGAGTGGCAGCGGTCGGCTCCCTCGTTGGCTGAAACGACCCATTCCCAAGTCCAACGCCAATCACATCACTGACACGCTGATGTCGGAGCTGGGCTTGGAAACGGTTTGTGACAATGCGAAGTGTCCGAATCGAATGGAGTGCTACAGTCAGCAGACCGCGACCTTCATGATCTTGGGCAATACGTGCACACGTCCCTGCGGGTTCTGTGCGGTTCGGCGCGGCCGTCCACCGGCGCCACCCGCGGAAGACGAACCGCAGCGTGTGGCGGAGGCGGCGTTTAAGCTCGGGCTGAAGCACGTGGTGATCACCAGTGTGACGCGTGATGATTTACCCGACGGAGGCGCCGATCACTTCTATCGGTGTGTGGTCGAGGTCCGTCGTCGCACCGGCGCGACGACGGAGGTCTTAACCCCGGACTTTGTGCACTGTAAAGATGCTTTGAAGCGTGTGATTGAGGCCCGACCCGATGTCTTCAATCACAACATGGAGACCGTGCCACGGCTGTATCGTCGCGTCCGGGGGCCGAAGAGCGATTACGCCTGGACCCTTGGAATGATGCGGGAGGTGAAACGCTATGACGCGTCGGTTCGAACCAAGAGCGGTTTGATGCTGGGGATGGGCGAGACGCGTGACGAGTTATTGGAGGCCTTGGCGGATTTGCGGGATCATGACGTGGACTTTCTGACCTTGGGGCAATATCTGCAACCCGGCGAGAAGTACCTGCCCGTCGTGCGATATGTGCCGCCGGAGGAATTCGAAGAACTCGGCGGAATCGCCCAGAAGATGGGCTTCACGAAGGTCGCCAGCGGCCCCTTTGTGCGGAGCAGCTATCACGCCCGCGATATGGCGGAGACGGAAACCGGTGCAGCCCCTCAAGCGGGGGTTCTTTGAGGATGGTGAGGAAGGAGCCCCATTGCGACGTCATTCCAAATGCCGGCGACTTGGCCGCCAAGCGATGTGTTCCTTGCGAAGGTGGGGTTCCCGCGATCACGACGGAGCAAGCAGCGGGGTGGATGAGAGCGATCCCAGCCTGGCGTTTGGACGACAACGGGAAATGGATTCGTCGACGGTGTGTCTACCCGAATTTCGTCAGCGCCATTCGCGTCTTGAATCAAGTTGCGGATGTCGCCGAGTCGGAACAACATCATCCCGACTTGGCCGTCACCGGGTATCGGAACCTTGAGATCGCACTGACCACGCACGCGATCGGCGGGTTGAGCGAGAACGATTTCGTATTGGCGGCAAAAATCGAGGCGATCTTGATCGATTCCGAGGGACTTTCGGCGAGTTCGACAAGCACAGACGATCGCCCCTGATGTTACGGCGTGATCGCGTGCTGGCCTTGCTGCAGGAATGCCATGGCGACGAGATCTGGAGCGAAGAGACTTGTCGTCATCGGGGCGTGCCGGAAGCCTGGATCGCAGAGTTGGTGGATACGTTTGAATCCAACCCAGGGCGGGATCTGGAAGCGATTTACGTCAATGTGAACGGCCAGGAGCGGATGACGAATCAGTACCGGGGCGTCCGGGATCTGGACTTGGTCCAAAAACTGGCCGCAGCGCTAGGGATCCCCATGGACACGAACACGGTGGCCGCATACGGACGGCGTGGGGCGGTCGAGCGTATCAAGGACGCGGTCATGGACGGAGAATGCTGACGGGGACAGCTTGACGGTTCTCGGTGGGGATGCGTATGCTCTGCCGCTTCGAATTTCCAGCCCACGTCTTCCACGCCGCTAGTCGCCCGCCCCTCATGGCCGTTCCAAAACGCAAACATTCCAACAGTCGCACTGGGAAGCGTCGTTCTCACGATCGCGTGAAAAAGCGCCAGATCAGCTATTGCCCCCAGTGCAGTGCAGCGGTGCCGACGCACACGATTTGCCCCAAGTGCGGTTATTACATGGGACGGACGGTCGTTGAGACGTCGAGCGACTGAGCGAAGTGTCGCAAAACAATTCGAATCCGGGCGAGGCCCGCGCCATTTTGTTTCCTGGCCAGGGCGCTCAGGCACCGGGTATGGGGACGTGGCTCCGGAAAGAGTTTTCGTCCGCGGCCGATCTCTTCGAGGAAGCTGGCGACCTATTGGGATATGACCTCGCCACGCTGTGCGAAGAGGGGCCTGCCGAGAAACTCAACCAGACGATCCACAGTCAGCCCGCCTTGTTTGTCGTGGGCATGGCGGCCGCTACCGTGTTCTCCGCCGAGCAGCCGGACGCCGTCGACCAGGTCACCGCAGTGGCTGGCTTGAGCTTGGGTGAGTACACGGCGGTCTGTTTTGCGGGCGGCCTTGGGTTTGCAGACGCACTGCGGGTCGTGGACGCACGGGGGCAAGCCATGCAGGCCTGCGCGGATGCGGTCGCATCGGGCATGGCGAGCGTGCTCGGTCTGGACCTGGAAACGCTGACCGAGGTTTGTGGCGAGGTTCGCGGAGACGGCGAGGTGCTTCAGCCAGCCAACTTATTGTGCCCCGGGAACATCGCGGTTTCCGGCCATTCGGCGGCGCTAGCAAAATTGGAGCCGGCGGCAACGGCGGCGGGGGCTATGAAAGTCGTTCCCTTGAGTGTCGCCGGTGCGTTCCATACGCCCCTGATGCAGGACGCTGTGTCGCGGCTGAAGGACGTGCTTGCGTCGGCCCATCTGCAAGACACCCGATTGCCCGTGTTCAGCAATGTCGATGCCAAACCCCACACCCGCGCGGACGAGATTCGGGACTTGCTCGCTCAGCAGGTCGTGGCGCCCGTCCAATGGGAAGCGAGTATCCGCTCGATGATGGCCAGCGGTGTCGAACGGTTTGTTGAGTGTGGTACCGGACGCGTGCTGCGAGGCACTTTGAAACGCATCGCGCGAAAGATGCCGGCAGATGGTTTTGGCGACGAAACGGCTTGACGGTTTCCTCAGAGCGACCATTCACCTTTGTAGAACGAGCTTCGTTGATGCAGTTAAATCTTTCTGTGGATCTTTCAGGCCAGGTGGCGCTTGTCACGGGTGCGAGCCAGGGCCTCGGCCGTAGCGTGGCGATTGCCTTGGGGCAAAGCGGTGCCCTCACCGTTTGTGTCGCTCGCAATGCGGACAAGCTGGCTGAGACCGTTGCGGAAATCGAAAAAGCGGGCGGGACCGGCGAGGCGTTGTCCTGTGACGTCACGGACCGCCAGGCCGCCGCGGCTGCCATCGAGGAGACGGCCAAGAAGCATGGCAAGCTGGACATTCTCGTTAATAACGCCGGGATCACCCGCGATAAATTGATGCGTGGTATGTCGGACGAGGAATGGGACATGGTGATTGCCACCAACCTGACGAGTTGCTTCGTCTGTTGTCGCGCGGCGGCAGGGTTGATGCGGCGCAAGAAATACGGCCGGATCATCAACATGGCCAGCATTTCGGGTCTGATTGGCAACCCGGGGCAGGCCAACTACTCGGCGAGCAAGGCCGGGATGATCGGAATGACACGGACGATGAGCAAGGAGTTGGTCTCGCGTGGCGTGACGGTCAATGCTGTGGCGCCGGGTTTCATCGCCAGCGAGATGACCGCGGAACTCGGCGACGTGGTCATGGAAGAAGTCACCAAGCGGATCCCCGCCAAACGCGTCGGGCAGCCGGAGGATGTGGCAGCTGCGGTTTTGTTCTTGGCATCCAAGGATGCCGGCTACATTTCGGGGCAGACGCTCGTCATTGACGGCGGCATGATTGGCTAAATCGGTGCCATCCGTGCGGTCGGTGCCGATGAAAACGGCTTCCCACGGGATATTGACGCGTTTTGACCGTGTCCCCTATGTTCTCGCGGCGGCGTCGGTTTTCGGCGCATGAAATCCGTGCCATTCAGGCTCCTTGCTAGAGCGAGCCTCGAGTTGGCACGCCTCATCCCCTCCAAAGTCATCCAGAGGCACAGCCGACACGGCGTCGGTGGTCTCCGAATCCCTTTCCAAAATCACCTCAGTGGAGTTACGCCCATGGCGTCCATCGAAGAACGCGTGGTCGATATCGTTTCGGAACAACTCGGCGTCGACAAGGACAAGATCTCACGTGACACCTCGTTCGTGAACGATCTGGGGGCTGATTCCCTCGATACCGTCGAGTTGGTGATGGAGTTGGAAGAGGAGTTTGATATCAGCATCCCGGATGATGCCGCCGAAAAGATTCAAAAGGTCGGTGAGGCCGTCGACTTCATCGAGAAAGAGAAGGGTGAAGACGCCTGATCGATTCTCTTCCATCTACTTGGGGCTGCCCGGCAGCCCGTGTTTCCCCGGAGCTCGTCTTACCAGAGCCCACTTCTAACGTGCTTGAAACGTTCCACGACCCAAAATGACAGAGTCCGCTACATCCGCTGGTACACCTGGCGGCAATCCCAGCCGTCGCGTGGTCGTCACCGGAGTTGGCGTGGTAACGCCCCTCGGCTGTGACTTGGGAACTTTCTGGGACGCCTTGCTTCGGGGCGAAAGCGGCATTCACCGGCTTTCGATTCTGGATACCACCCACTACAAGGTCCACTTTGGTGGAGACATACCGGACTTTGATCTGAGTGACTGCGTGGATCCGAAAGAGGCCAAGCGCCTCGATCGTTTCACCCAATTTGCGGTGCATGCCAGCGCGCAAGCCGTCCGCGACTCGGGGGCTGATTTTGATCAACTGGACCGGTCTCGGTGTGGTGTGATTCTCGGCAGCGGCATCGGCGGTTTGAACGAGATTGAAGAGCAGATCGAGCGGATGCTGACCAAGGGACCGGCTCGCGTGAGCCCGTTTACGGTTCCCAAGATGATGGTCAATGCCGCGGGTGGCAATCTGTCGATTCGGTACGGGTTGAAGGGGCCCAACTTTGCGGTGGCCACAGCCTGTGCCAGCGCGACGAATGCGATGGGGGATGCGTTGAGGAGCATCCGTGGAAACGAAACCGACCTGGTGATCACCGGGGGCACCGAGGCGGCGATCACACGGATGGGTCTTGCAGCCTTTCAGAACATGAAGGCGCTCTCGACTCGCAACGATTCGCCCGAAACCGCGAGTCGACCCTTCGATGTCGATCGGGATGGGTTTGTCCTCGCCGAAGGCGCCGGGTTGTTGGTGTTTGAAGAGATGGAGCAAGCCAAGTTACGCGGAGCCAAGATCTACGCCGAGGTGGTCGGTTATGGGACCACCAGTGATGCGGGTCATATCACGGCGCCTGATCCCGAGGGCGTTGGCGCAGCCGCAGCGATGCGCGCCGCGATCGCTGACGCTGGGATCGTGCCTTCGCAAATCGATTACATCAATGCCCATGGCACCAGCACACCGCTGGGCGACAAGGCCGAGACGCAGGCCATCAAAGCGGTGCTGAAGGAGCACGCTTCCAAAGTGGCGGTCAGCAGCACCAAGGGCGCTCTCGGGCATTCGCTCGGGGCCAGCGGTGGCATCGAAGCCGTGATCCTGAGCAAGGTGATTGAACAGGGCGTTGTGCCGCCGACGGCCAACCTGGCAAACCCGGACCCAGCTTGCGACCTGGACTACGTGCCCCTCACCCATCGGAGCGTGGACGTCCGCTATGCTATGAGCAACAGTTTTGGCTTCGGGGGGCACAACGCGTGTGTTGTGTTTGCAAGCTTGAACTGATCTGTCGTTGCTTGGTTCAGGTGCTTTTCGCTCCTTCTCTCTTTACTGAACTTCATGCATGGAAACCGATGAAATGGGGCACGACCAAGCAGGTCTGACCCAAGAATGCCCACCGACGGTCTACCTCGTCGACGACCAGGAGATCGATCTCGAGCTCATGAAGCGTTGGTGCAATGGAGCGGGCTTGGTGTCGTGTTGTTTCGACGATCCGGAAACCTTGCTGGCGACGCTGAGTGCCGAGTCCGTGGGATGCGTGGTCGCGGATCTCAGGATGCCGCGGATCGATGGACTCGAGTTGCAAGCTGAAATTCAGCATCGTGGATGGACCATCCCGGTGATTCTGGTGACGGGACATGGCGATGCGGAGAACTGTCGGACCGCATTCCAGCAAGGGGCGTTTGATTTCATTGAGAAAGGGTATCAGCCGCAACAGGTGATCCAGGCGATTGAGCGTGCGATCCGGCAGAGCCAGCGAGACGGGTTTCAGAAGAGTGTGCGTGAGCACGCGCGGTCGCTCCTGAGCAAGCTCTCCCCTCGCGAGGGTGAGGTGATGCGTTTTCTCTCCAGTGGTATGTCGCTGAAACAGATTGCGACGGAGTTGAACATCAGCGTTCAGACGGCATCGAAACATCGCACCAGCATCTTCACCAAGATGCGGATCGACAATGAAGTCGATCTCTACAAGACGCTCCTGGCCGCGGAGATCGATTCATAGGCGTTCGGCCTTGACAGTAAGGCGTTGCTTGCCATACTTCCGCTCTCCCAAAATTTGACTCGCGAGACCGCCATCTGGGCGGGTTCTCCCAGAAACGACCATTTATGCCGACGATCAATCAACTGGTTCGTAAGAACCGCAAGCAGAAACGAAGCCAAAGCAAGTCTCCCGTATTGGAGAAGTGCCCCCAGAAACAAGGCGTTTGCTTGCAAGTGCGGACGATGACGCCCAAGAAGCCCAACTCGGCGCTGCGTAAGATCACGCGTGTGCGTTTGAGCAATGGCAAGGAAGTGACGGTGTATATCCCGGGTGAAGGTCACAACCTTCAGGAACACTCGATCGTTTTGGTTCGCGGTGGTCGGGTACGTGACTTGCCCGGCGTGCGGTACCAGGTCGTTCGTGGGAGCCGTGACGCTCTCGGTGTCGACGGTCGGAAGCGATCCCGAAGTCGCTATGGCGCCAAGAAATAAAGAATCCGTCACCGCTTCGGCCTCCATCCATTCCCACCCCCATCCTGCACTGACCCCACCATGGGACGAATCACTTCCAGCCGCTCGCAATTGAAGGGCGATCCGAAATTCAACTCCTTGCTCGCCAGCAAGTTCATCAACTGCTTGATGTTGGATGGCAAGAAAACAGTGGCTCAAGGCGTCTTTTACAACGCGCTTGAGGAGATCGGACGTCGCAACACAGAATCCGAGCCGATCGAGGTTTTTGAAGCGGCCATTGAAAACGTGAAGCCGTACATTGAGGTTCGCAGTAAGCGTGTGGGTGGTGCGAGCTATCAGGTTCCCATGCAGGTGAACAAGGCTCGACAACAGAGCCTTGCCATTCGCTGGGTGTTGGCGGCCGTGCGTGACAAGAAGGGCCGCCCGATGCATCTGAAGTTAGCTGATGAGCTGTTGGCCGCGTATCAGAAAGAGGGTGTGGCCTACACAAAGCGGGAGAACACCCACCGCATGGCCGATGCTAACAAGGCATTCGCTCACTTCGCCTGGTGAGCCGAAACAGTCGGAGTCGCCCTACCTGGTCTTCGACTCGATTGTCACAATCCTTCGCGATTCGGAGTCTCTTCCGGATCGCGATTTTTTTTGTCTTGAGTCGTTTTCATGGCTGACAGCAACGATCCCACTCTTCTGCGAAACATCGGCATCATCGCGCACATCGATGCCGGCAAGACCACGGTCACCGAACGCATGCTCTACCTGAGCGGCGCCAAGCATCGTGTCGGGAGGGTGGATCATGGCACGACGGATACGGACGACGATCCGGAAGAACAACAACGCGGCATCACGATCTTCAGTGCCTGTGTCAAATTCGCGTGGCAGCAATACAACATCAACTTGCTCGACACACCGGGGCACGTCGATTTCACGGCCGAGGTCGAACGCTGCCTGCGTGTCTTAGATGGAGCCGTGGTCGTCTTTTCGGCGCGGGAGGGAGTGGAGGCGCAGAGTGAGACGGTGTGGCGACAGGCGGACCGGTATTCCGTGCCGCGGATCGTCTTCATCAACAAGATGGACCGCGAAGGTGCCAGCTTCGAGACGGTCTTTCAAGACATTGGTCCTCGGCTCGGGGGACGGCCCGTTGCCGTTGAACTCCCCGTCGGTGAGGGTCCGGCCCACGTCGACAACCCCTTTCGCGGCGTGATTGATTTGGTCGACATGAAGTTCCTGCAGTTTGATCCGGAAACGGAAGGCAAGGAGGTGAGTGAGTCGGAGTTGCCCGCTGAGTTGGTGGATGACGCTGCGATCTGGCGCGAACAGATGCTTGAGGTTGTCTATGAGCTGGATGAGGAGGCCTTGGCCTTGGCGATGGAGGACAAGGAGATTCCGCGCGACCTGGTCGTCGCAGCACTCCGCAAAGGCTGTGTGGCGGGTCAGATTCAACCGGTGTTTTGCGGGTCGGCACTGCACGGCATTGGCGTGCAGCCTTTGATGACCGGGGTGGGAAACTACCTGCCGAGTCCGATCGACCGTCCGCCCGTCGAAGGGAAGGATCTCAAGAAGCCAGACAAGATGCTCAAACGCGAACCAAGTGAGAAAGATCCCTTTTGCGGATTGGTGTTCAAAATCTTGCCGGCAAAGACAGGCGACAATTATTGGGTTCGGATCTACAGCGGTCAGCTGAAGCAAAATTCGCGCGTTGTCTGTCCCAATCGCGATAACAAGAAAGAGAACGTGGCCCAGATCTGGCAGATCCACGCAACGAAGAAGGACCGCGACGGACAGATTGATACGGTGGGGGCGGGTGACATTTGCTGTGTCATCGGTCCGCGATTCGCGATCACGGGTGATACGCTCTGTGACTCCAAGCAGCCGATCGAGTTGCCTTCCATCGCGTTCGCCGAAACGGTCCTATCGATGGCCATCGAGCCGGAAAGCACAGGGGATCGAAAGAAGTTGGAAGAAGCCCTGGAGATGTTGCGGCGACAGGATCCCACCTTTCGCGCGGTTGAAAACGAAGAGCTGGGACAGACGATCATCAGCGGGATGGGCGAGCTTCATCTGGAAGTCATCCAACATCGTCTGACCCGTGACTTTGGACTCAACGTCAAATTCTACAAGCCACGTGTGAACTATCGCGAAACCATCGGAGCGGCGTCGGACGTCGTGGGGCAGTGCAACCGCGTTGTGGGCGCAACGCAGATGTTTGCACGATTGAAGCTTCGGTTCGAACCCACGAAAGATCCTTCGGATCCTGTCATCGTTTTTGATCGCTTGCCACCCGACTGCTTGCCCAATGATGTGCGTAGTGCTGCCATCGAGGAGCTGCGAGCCCGCGCCGAGGGAGGCGGATTGATTGCAGGTTTCCCGCTTTCGGGCGTCCGGATCGATGCGCTCGATGTCGAGACGCAAGAAGAAGGCAGCGATGAGGTGGCGTTCCGGATCGCTGCGGGTGATGGATTCGACGAAGGCTTGCGAGGATCCGGTCCCGTCTTGTTGGAACCCGTGATGAAGGTTGAGGTGACAACGCCCGAGGAATACATGGGTGAAATCGTGGGTGACTTGTTACAACGACGAGCGAGCATCGCTTCGACCGAAACACGGGGTGCGATGAGTGTCATCACGGCGGACGCGCCTTTGAAGGAAATGTTTGGCTACAGCAGCGCTGTTCGGAGTTTGAGCCAGGGTCGTGCGGGCAGCAGCATGGAGCCACTCGGTTATCAGCCTGCACCGAAGGAAGACGTGGATTCATTCCAGTCTTGATCACGCATGTCCGCCGCATCCACTGGAACTGAAATTCAATCTGCCAAGCATCGCATCGGCATGGAAAACCGCATGCGCGTGTGGTGGATGGTCTTCAGCACCGCGCTATCCGAACGCTTGGTCTACCGAGGTGACTTTGCGCTCGGGACTTTGATGCGATTCCTGCCGATCGTGACGCAGATTTTTCTTTGGTTCGCCGTGTTCGATGCGATTGGCAATACTCGAAGCGATGCTGGGGGAACCGAGGATCCCGTTTCGATTGGTGGCTATCGTTTTGAAGATATGGTCGCCTATTACCTGATGACCATGATTGCCCGCGCCTTTTCAAGCATGCCGGGCCTGGCTTCGGGAATCGCGCTCCAGATTCGCCAAGGTGAAATCAAGCGGTACTTGATCCAGCCCATCGACTTGATTGGTTTCTTTTTGCTGAACCGAATTGCGCACAAAGTCGCTTACTACACGGTG
>JBCCYK010000080.1:0-25017 GCA_039189905.1 Planctomycetota bacterium | reverse complement strand
CAGGCCCTCCCCGGCCACGCTGACGCGGGCCGACCCTCCCACGGCAAGCCGCGGGAGGGTGATACGGGTTCGTCTGCGTTTCAGTGGTGGCGATCTTCCTTGCGGGGTCTTTGAAATAAGACCTGTGCTGACCGTGTCGGAAGCCACCACCCGCTACCAACAAAGGGAGGTTCTTGTTGGTATGAGAACTGGCATTCCCCATCCCCGACCCGAACAGAACCATGCAGTTGTCCAGCAGGTTCTTTCCGTTGGGTTCCTCAACCAACTTCAGTTGCTCAAGGAACCGAGCGAGCTGCTCCATGTGAAACTGTTCGATGACGGATAATTCCGTGATGTATTCGGGTACCTTCCCGTGGTGGGTAAGTTGGTGATACCCACGTGAGATGGCGAAGCCTCCGTAATTCGCGCCGATATCGGCCAAGGCCAGCGTGACCACGCGCGTTGCATCCGTCTCCAGGGCGAGTCTCATCAAATCATAGTACAGGGGAACTCGATCGACGAAGTCCAGGTTGTTGGCATTGGCTGGAAGGTGGTAATCCGTTCGTGGCTTCGGTTTGTCCAACCATTCCCGAGCCTGAACCAATTGCTTCTCAACCGATCGAACGGAATCGAAATACCTGTCCAACTTCTGCCGATCGCGCGAGCCGACCTTCCGCTTCAAGAAGTCGGCATCCGTTTTGACCAGATCGAGAATGCTTGACCTGACCGCCGGTTCTTTCTGCGTGCTGTCTCGTAAGCCTGGATCGATCCTCTGAAACAGCAGATCGTAGATGACTTGCACATCGCCGACCCGAGGGATCGCGACTCCGGACGCGCTCCAGGACAACATGTTGTTGACGTCTCCTTTTCCGCTGGCCAACTCCAACGAAGGATACCGTGTCTTCGCGTCAACGAACTGAGCAGCTTTCTGATCCATGGAGATGTTGGCCTCCGGCATGCCTGAAGCGTTCTTTGACAGGACGCCTGACAGATAGGCATGCACGCCACCGTGGCCACCCTGTGCGTTCACCCCATGATCGAGTCCCGAAAACACCGTAAAGTCTTCTCGATACTCTTTCAGCGGCTGCAGGCGATCGGTGAGCGCGTAGTCTTTCCCGGTTTGCTCGGGAAAGAAAAGCTGCGGCACGAGCCCGAAGTTCAAACCAACGCAGGCCATGCGGATGGGAACTGCCGTCACCGCTGCTGGCGCGGCCATGGCGTCCAGATACGGCAACGCGAGCAGTGCTCCGCCAGTTCCACGCAGCATCGTGCGTCGATCAAGTCTCTGGCTCATTCCATCACTTCTTGCCATCTAGCGTTGTTCTTCGGCATCCGTCTGCGACTCATTGGAGGGTCCATTCGAATCCTTTGGATTGCTCGATTTGGCTTCTCGTCGAGCCCTGCGACGTGCTTCACGCTGGGCTTTCTTGCTTGCCTTGTCGTCGGAACTAGGTTCATCGGTAACTCCCCGATTTTCCTTCAGCACTCCTGGCACCGTGATCTTTTTTCCCTGAATCTCGACTTGCTTCACGAGTTCAATCTGCTTTTCGATCTGGCCGGATGGAGCGGCGTTGCCTCCG
Source organism: Planctomycetota bacterium (assembly GCA_039189905.1). Classification (GTDB taxonomy): domain Bacteria; phylum Planctomycetota; class Planctomycetia; order Pirellulales; family Pirellulaceae; genus Rhodopirellula. The sequence goes on along the minus strand of JBCCYK010000080.1, from coordinate 23,458 downwards.
GGAATGAATTCCCCGAAGGGTCGGCCGATCGCTTCGAGGTCCCGTTGCATCAGTTCACGCATGACGTTGATGCGCGTTGCTTGACCTTGTTTGTAAGCCAGGTTCTTCAATTCTTTCGGATCGCGTTTCAGGTCGTAGAGTTGGTCTTCGTCAAAGAAACCGCGTCGATCTGCTCCGCGCACGCCGATGCCCAATCGCCCGATGTAAGACATGGCTCTCGGCAAGTTCTGCGGCGTCGCCCGCTTGATCGTTGTGATTTGGTCTTTGGTGTGGCGAACTGCGATGTACGACCAGTCCTTCGTGACCGTTGCTCTTGCGGCACCCATCTCAAGGTAGAGATGATCTCGCCAGTCTTCGGCTGTTCCGTCCTTCAACAGCGGCGCGAGACTGCGTCCATCCAAGTGATAGGATGACGGCTTCGATGCTTGCCCAAGATCGAAGAAGGTCGGCACTAAGTCAATGTTCTGCACAAGTTCTTCGCATACCTGACCTGCAGGGATTCCGTTTGGCCAACGCATGATCAAGGGGACTTGGCAACCACCGTGTGAGAAGACCGATGCTTTGCCATCGCGGCCATGATCCGGCGCGAAGATCACGAGCGTGTTGTCATCGATTCCGAGTTCCTTCAGCTTGCGCAGGATCGCGCCGAGTGAATCGTCGATCCACGCTTCACCAGCGACATGACTGTCGGGATCGAAGCCTTTCTCTGAGATCGTCTTCAGAAGCTCGCCACGTGGCGTCATGACCTCCGGAAGACTCCGAACTTCTCCCTCCCCGGTGACGAGTGGGTGATCCATGGATTTTCGCCAGGACTTGTCCGGCCCGTGTAGCAGCGTGCTGCAGAGGTGAAGATAAAAGGGCCCGTCCTTGTTCTCCTCAATGAACTCCAATGCTGCCACGGTGGTCCATTCGGGATTATGCGAGGAGTAGGGCGAATGCACGTTCTCCGGATAGACGTTCTTCGCCCAGGAGAAGCCAAGCGCTTCGAGGTACCGACGCATCCAGCGTTCGTTGTGCTTGAATTGAGCCGATGTTTCAGGACCAGGAGGGGCGTCTTTTGGGATTTTGATCCACGCATCCTTGCCCTTGTAGAACTCGGGAAAATCCAAGCTGGAAGTGAGGTGAAACTTCCCAACAAACCCTGTGGCGTAACCCGCTTCGCGCAACACATTTCCAACATTCATCTTGTCGCGTTCCAGCGCGACGTTGAAATTGGGAAGCCCCTGATTCTCTTTGCCGCCGACCGCATCGATGTACAGTTTGCTGTGCGAATTGCCAGCGAACCGCCCCGTTAGGAAGCTGTATCGAGAAGGAGTGCACACCGAGCTGCTGACGTAGGCTCGTGTGAACTTCATTCCTTCCTCTGCCATGCGGTCGAGATTGGGAGTGTAGGTATCGCCCCCAAACGCGGCGATGCTCGACGGGTTCTGATCGTCGATCAGAAACATGACGATGTTCGGTCGCGCTGCCTGAGCGCCTGTGACGACCAATGCCGACAAACAAACGAAGGAAAGTGACAGGAATACGGACTGTGACAGGGATATGGACACTCCTCGTTGATCTCCACCGAATTCACCCTCCCACGGCAAAGCCGTGGGAGGGTGATTTTGGTTCGGCTGCAGTTCAGTGGTGGTGATCAGCGAGTGGTGTCGGACGTTTTTCATGATGAGCGATTCAAGTGACGGGATAGGTTGCGGGACACGTTCCGTAGAGTCCGGGTCAACTCGCTGATGATGCAGGGACGCTGCCCTTCTTCGCTTCGCGTGCTTTGATGCGTTGTGCTTTCTGTTTCTCGCGTGCTGCCCTCTTTTCGTCCTTCGACATCTTCTTTCCGGCTTCGCTGCCACCCGCTTTCCAACGCTTTCCCTGCTTACTCACCGGATCGGCCATTTCGTCGAGCCATGCGTCGTACTTGCCCGCCAGTTCGGACACCACTTTCGGATACCGCGCGGAGAGGTCAGTCGTTTCACTGAGATCGCGTTCGAGATCAAAGAGCTCGATACGAGCTTTCTCAGCCACCAGCTTCCAGTTCCCACTGCGAACGGCCCACTTCCCATTTGCGCCGGCAGAACTCCAGTACATCTCATCATGAAGCTGGTCCGTTTCGCCTTTGAGGGCAGGCAGAATGCTTGTTCCATCCAGCGGTTTGTCAGTTGGCATGGAAAGCCCCGCCGCATCGAGTGCCGTCGCGAAGAGATCAATCGACCACATGGGAACGTCGCACTCTTTTCCGCCCTCCAGTTGGGCCGGCCAGGACACAATGAAAGGCACGTGAATGCCGCCTTCGTAATCCATCTGTTTGAAACCACGAAGCGGCGCGTTGTTGGCATGCATCGCACCGGAGCCTCCATTGTCGGTCAAAAAGACGAGCAGCGTGTTGTCAAAGACACCGTTTTTCTTCAGCGAGTTGACGATTTGCCCCACTCCCATGTCGAGATGCTTGATCATCGCCATCAGGGTGTCTCGCGTAGGGTCCCCGGTCTCGTTGCGAATGTCTTCTTCGGGAGCCTCCGGCGGCGAGTGCACTGCGTTGTAGGCGACGTAGAGAAAGAAAGGCTCCTCGCGATGGCGGTCGATAAAACTGACCGCTTCTTCCGTGATTCGGGTGGTGAGATAGCCTTCTTCATTGATCGGCTTGAACCCACGATAGATGGGGTGATCCATATCCGAGTGGTCAAAGTAGGGGTGCGCGCCGCGTCCCATGAAGCCATAGAACTCATCGAACCCTCGATTCATGGCGTGGTACTCTTCCGTCAGTCCGAGGTGCCACTTACCCAAGGCTCCCGAGACGTAGCCAGCTGGCTTCAGTCGCTGCGGAATGAACACTTCATCAAGCGGGACGCCCAAGCCTCCTTCCCCAGCTGTGTAGATTCCAAATCGCTGTTGATAGCGACCGGTCATCAAGCCTGCGCGCGTGGGTGAACAGACGTGTCCGCTGGTATAGCCTTGAGTACAAACGATGGACGCCTCTGCGAGCGCATCGATATTCGGTGTCCGGACCTCGGGTGAGGAGTGCGGGTTGTAGCTGACATCGGCATAGCCCTGGTCATCCGTCAGAATGATGACGATGTTCGGTTTCTCTTCGGCCACGATGATGGAAGGCATTGCGGTTAGAAAGAGGAATAGAATCTTTGCTGCGTGTCGACGTCTCATGGTTACTCTGTGGTACGTCCCGATCTTCAGTGGATGGAGTGGGCCAAAAAAATTGTCAATCTGTTTGCTGACCATAGCGAACACGAATGAGGAACGTTCAGTTCGATCGCTCGCTTCGTTTCACCTGCCCGTCTCGTTTCTCATTCTTTCTGCTCATCTGGTTTCCGTGCGTGATGCTGCGAACCTGGCTCGACGATCCTTGCGGTTGCCCCCGTAGCAACTTCTCAGTTCCTTATCGGTCGGGATACGACCAATCACATCCAGATAAACGCGGCGGACGAATGGGGCATCGTCGGCCGGCGGATTCGGGCGTAGCTCATGCTCCTGCAAATCAAGCTCGATGATCGCATCGATCTGCGAGGACGCGTCCACCAGATCACCCGCATATGCATGATCGGCTTTCCCAAGAGTCGACGCGATCATGAGACCTAGCAGAAGGCTCCAGCAAGCATGGGTGCACCGACTGTCAGTCCTCACCCACAGCCTGACGGATGGATCTGTCGACGTTCTTCTCTGCATAGGACAGCGTCTCAACTATGACTCTTCCGACACGACGACCCGGATCTGATCGACGGCCGAACTTGCGGAGAGATCCAGCGACAACGTTCGGCGGTCACGGCTCAGCGTCACGCTGTCACGACCCGAGTCCGGCAGGTCTTCCGGACGCGTTGGCTCAATCCCACGACGCGTGTCCCCGTAGATGCCCAGCGGATGACCGAGCAGTTCATCGGTCCCATTCAGCAGTGTCGTCCTGCCAATCAGCCCGAGAATCGGTCGATCAAATGTGATTTGCCCGATGACTCTGGATCGGTCAAGTTGTGACCGGGTGAACTCTCCGATCGGATTGAGTTGCAGCAGGTAACTCCGAATCAACTGCCCGGCAACGACGGGGCGTTTGTCATGCCGACGAACTCGCATGTACTGGCCTGGTTCGGTCACATTGACTTCAAGATCCGATACCAACAGAACACGCGAACGCTCGGGGAACACCAGGATGTGCTCGCTGTCCTCGTATCGCCCGGGAACGAAGTCGGGGCCGGGCGAAACGAACTTCATCAAGCCCGTCGCTTGCAACACACCGGACGTGACCGGCCATGCGTCTTCGTAACGCTCCGTTGAGTAATTCACCGCATCAATGGTGTCGGCTTTCGGCCTCGATCGGACCGCACTGCCTTCACGGACCAGCCGAGGCGCATCCGCCCTTTCATTCAGACTGACTTCCACCTCGCCTTCGAACACACAGACGTCCGTTTCGCCATCTGCGCCCACGGAAACACCGAACGCGGTCCCAAGGTCAATCACATCCATCGCAGGCGTAACGACCTCGAAACCGATCGCCGACTCCGGAATGGAAGCTGTGAGGATTCCACTGTTCAAGACGGTCCTGTCCGTTGACAAAATCTCAAACTCGGCAGGCCCCTGCAATGTGACGGTAGCACCGTTACGAAAATCCAGCCGCGCGAGTCCCACCTCCAATCGCATTTTCCCCTGACTGATCGAATCCCCCGTCAAATGTTCTTCGCCGGACCATCGGGCATGTGACGTGTAGGCCAGGGTGGCGATCCTTCCCACAACTTGGTTGGGCCGCGAACCAGAATCGGGCCAATTCACGATGAGTAGGAGCGATGCAGCGGTGGCCAGGATCGCAACAGCGACGCCGGACCTTCGCAACGACCACCAACCCGTCGCCACTCCTGCTTCTTCGGGTGCAGGATCAGCGCGATCCAAGCCGATGGAGCTGCTCCTCGAAACGCTCGTATCGTGCGTTTCCAATGTGCGACCATGCTCATGAATCAACCCGGTCAGGAGTCGCAGGTCATTGAACTGTCGAACGCGTTGGGGCGCGTTTGCGAGTTCGCGATGAAGTGCTTCCTGGTCACGCGGATCAATCGCATCCTCCAGGTACAACGTCGTTAGGCGCAAGAAGTCTTCGTCTGTCACGAGGCGAATCCTTCGGTCTTAGATGCTCCCAGCTTTCTTTCAATGCACGCTGAAAGCGTCGCGTAGATCCTCTGCAATGACTTGTAGACGGTTTCGGGTTTCCGCCCGAGTCTCTCGGCAATCTGCTTCCCACGCATCCCTTCGAAGTATCGCATCTTGATCGTTTCGCGTGACGGCTCACTCAGAGCTCCAAGGCACGTATGAAGCGCGTCAATACGCGAAGGAATGTCGCCGGTCTCACGCCTTTCAAGTTCCGCGTCTACAAGATCAAGAATCGATTCGTCCAGCAGCGTGGCCTGATATTTTTGCTGACGAATCATCTCGTAGCATCGATTGCGAAGCACCTTCCACGACCAGTCGCGGAGATGCCGGGGGCCCTCAAAAACCGCTTCGTTCTCCAGAACTCTGGCCAGCATGTCCTGATAAGCATCCTCGGAAAACTGAGACTGACGCAGGATCGACCATGCCAGGGCAATCTGCTTCGTCCGTTCGGGCATCAGAATTCGGAGGATCTCACTGCGTTCCATGAACTCCATCATGCATGAGCCGCGAAGTGTGGACATGATTTCGAGGGATTTCTGACATTTCTCGCGACCGCCCCTCCCCGGCCACGCTGACGCGGGCCGACCCTCCCGATCGCTTCGCTGGGAGGGTGACGTGTGTTCGCCCCAGAATGTGCGTTTCACTCCCGGACGGGATGCCGCAGAGAGTCAAGGAACCGATCCAATTCTCGGGTCGCTTCGTCACCGGGTTGGCCGAGTTCGTTGTTCAGGCGTCTGTGATTGCTGTCTCGCTTTCCAAACGCCTTCACGGGCACATTCGCTTGCTTCAGGACGCTCTCCAGCAGCTGCCCCTGAGCACGCGTTTCAGGATTGCCCGGGAAATAGAGAATCAGAAACGGGGGAATGCTTTTTCCTTCCACGACATGTGTGACGGCCGAGAACTCCACATGCTTCGCCGGATCATTGCCAAACTTCTGACGATGCCCGAACGAAAACATCGCGCCCCCATAGAGGGCCTGTCGAAGCTCGGCGGTCATGATGATCTTGGGGATGTCGTAGGTGTCACCATCCACCGGAACGCAGCCTTGCAAGACATCAAACGCCACACCTTGCCCTTTCAAGTACCGATCATCTGTACAAAGCAAGGCCGCCAGCTGCGCGCCCGCCGAATGACCTCCGACGACGATTCGATTGGGATCGCCGCCGAAATCTGCGATGTGCTTGTGGACCCATCCCAGCGCAGATGCCACGTCCAAAATTAGCTCGCCCATCGTCACATCGGGCAATAGCCGGTAGTTCGCTGCAACAAAGACATAGCCTCGTTCCGTGAAGTACTCCGGCTTGAGCGCGACATCACCTTTGTCACCAACCACCCACCCGCCACCGTGGATCCAAAACATCACCGGCGATGCGTCGGCGTTGGCTTCCCGTGGCCGATAGACGTCCAGAACCTGTCGCTCGTCCCCCCCAGCCACATAGGCGATGTCAGAGGTGAGCTGCTGGGCACGAACATTGGCAGCGAAGCCGAGCATGCATACAAGGCACAAATGAAGTGAAGGGCGACTCATACGCTAATAACCTTTGGGCGATGCGCGGTACGGATTGTCGATGGAGTGAACACGCGTGAGAGACGCAGTTGCGAATAGCGCGAGCTTGGTTGGAGCCAAGTATTCCGCCACCGTTTGATTCTCCGGTAGCGAAACTCGTCAAGCGTTTCGACCTGCCCAAGGTAGCCGAAAGACTTGACGTCTTTCGCTACGGATGTCACCGCAGATTGAGCTGCGGCGGAGAACAGGGTTTTAACCTGGAAAGTGTATCAAACGCGTCGCGATGGCTCATGTCTCCACAATGGGAATCGCGTGAAACCGGTCGCTAACGCGATCCGGCTGATATGGCGAGTGTCAAGCGTATGCGAGCACGGAAACTCAATTCTCCACCGACAACACGCGCCTACTGCACGTCGACCAGTTCGACAATGAAGTGCAAGGTTGCGTGGGCAGGGATGGAACCTGGGGAGCCGCGTTCGCCGTAGCCAAGCCGCGATGGCACCCAAAGCTCAATCATGCCCCCCGCGCCGACGAGTTGCATGCCTTCGGTCCAACCGGCGATCACCTTGCCCAAAGAAAATGTGGTCGGCTCACCGCGTTCGTACGAGCTGTCAAAGACCTTCCCGTTGTTCAACCAGCCACGATACTTGACCGTGACGGTATCGGTCACCGTGGGTTTCCTACCACTGGATTTCCGTAGCACTCGGTATTTCAAGCCGGAATCCGTGGTTGAGAACTCGGGCACCGGCCCGGCATCCATGGGCCCTGTTCCGACTTGAAGGTCAGGCTTGTCGACGAACTTGATCGATGTCGATACGGGCAACTTCGAAGACGCCTCGTATGACGCGGTGGCAAACGGACTGTCTTTTTCCATCGCAACCATGGGGTCCGACTTCGCAGCGGTACGACAACCCACCAACGCACAGAATGCAATCGAAACGCCCAATCTCAGGTGATACCCATCGGTCGTCCTCAGCGTTGCTTTTCCCATCTCACCCAATTCCGTCCCACTTTTGTTCGCAGTCCACTCCGTGTTTCGGCGACCTGCGATAAATAGCGGATTTCGAAGAACGACAACAGCCCAACCTTGGATCGGATGAAACGGCTTGCCTGAAAATCGAATGCGGCCACCGGCACTCGATGTCTTTCCATGTCGAGTAATCCTCTTCTGATAGAATCAGATCCCCTCACCCCATTTCTAATGGACTTGTTTCTGGAGTCGTCTGTGAAGCGATTGGTTGCTAGCGGTCTCGCCGCCGTTTCGTGCGTTTGCGTTGTCATGACAGCCAACGCTCACTATCTCTGGATTTCCGTGGATCGGCATCCCGATGAAAATGCGGGCACCAACATTTACTTCGAGGAAGCCCCGGCGCCGGGTGATGGGTTCTATCTGGATCATTTTCTGGGCAAGAGTGATGTTTGGATCCGCACGATCGAGAATCCGGTTCCGGCTGCGATTCGGGCGGAGGAGGTGAAGCAGGGCGAGTATCGCTGGATGCGCGTTGCACCTCCCGATGCGGACGAGTACAGCGTCGACGCGTATGGGAAGTTCGGTGTCTACGAGTATGGTCAGACGAAGGTGCTTCTGCACTACTACGCCCGCAGCCTCTCTGTCGCGACCCACGACGCCATGCACGAATTGGGGCGGGCACCTCAGATGAAACTCGATTTAGTACCGCATGACGAGGGCAAGCTGTTTGAGTTCACCTTGCTGTGGGAAGGCAAACCGGTGGCCGGTCGGATGGTTTTCGTCCGCAGCGACAAGGGTTTTCGGAAGAACATGAAGACCGACGTAGCCGGCCGGATTCAATTGGAACGTCCGTCCATGGGAACATTGATGCTGCGAAGCAGTGTGGAGTTCGCGACGCAGGGAAGGGAGAATGGTGAGCCTTACGAACGAGTCAGGCACAACATCACGTTGTTGCTGCCCCCCGGCGACGCCTCGGACGGGCCTTAGTGCTTCGTCTATCTCTGGAAGTCGGTTTGATCCGTCAGTAGCACGGCGCTCCGAGCCGTGTGGTCTCGGCTCGGAGAGCTAGGGCTACGATCACTGCAGACCTAAATCAAATCTGGACCGAGCTTCGCGACGCTAGCATGAAGCCGCGGGGTCATCGAACGCGGAAGTCCCCACACGGTTGTGGTCCCTTTTCGGTTTAAGGCTGTTCCTGTGACTCACCAATCCTGCAACCAGTCGCTCCATGAAAAGCGCAGCTCGTCGCGTTTACGCTGGATCTGTCGGTTGAGTCGCTCCGCGAGACGATCATTCTGTTGGTTGAGCCAAAGCTTGATCAGCGTTTTTTCGGCAACGTCACCCAGTTCCTCGGCGACGTCCCCACCAATTTTGCTCACGCGATCCACCTGCAGGTTTGATAGTCGTGCTTTTGCATCCACCACATTCATCTCGGCGACGACGGCCGGTGGAACTTCGCTGTAGTCGGGCACAACCGCCAAACGAAAGGTGGTCTCCAGCGACGCACTGAGCTTGCCGCTCGTGCTGACGCTGTACCATTGAACGCCGAGATTCCATCGTTCGACGCGTGTTTCAAAGTAAGCGGGTGAAGCGATTCGAGCTGTAACTCGGTAACCTCCAAAAGGCCACCGTTCGGTGGATGGTTCTTGTTGAATCTCGGCGATGTCCAACTGGAGTAGTGACCGATCGTCGGGCAACGTGATCTGATAGCGAATCCAGCGACCATGATTGACCGGCTTCCGTCGACGATTCGTTTTGATCCTCCAGCCTTCCCGACGAAATCGAATGCCGGCCCACAGGTCTTTGGTTTCCCCCCAGTCGTCATCGCCCTCAAACCTCGTCGGCATCTGATTCAGGCAGCGCTCAAGCAGCCACCGAACCGATTCTTGCGTGGTCACCTCATTCGACGCTGTTGAGTCGGCTGGGGCAGGCTGTCTTGGTGGCGGTCCCGTTGGATCGGAGACTGTTGGTAGAGTGAAGTTAGGACCGGTCGACTGAGCAAGCATTGATGACCATGGGACAAAGGCAACGAAGAACCAACCGCCAACGCGGGCGGGCCAGGAGTGGCCGTCATGCCTTCCAACGGCGAATGGCTTAATCGGACCGATCATGGGGAAGCCCATCGCACCGTGGGGTGTTGCATGGCGGCGCCTTCGGGTGTCAGCAGCTCATCCATGTTCTGACGCACCAATACCCTCAGGTCCTGAATCCATGAGGTCGTGTCGGCTGGAAGTGGCGGAAGCGTGACGCGTGCGAGAACTTGATTGATCCGATTTAGCAGTCCCGCGTCTTCGACGTAGTCAAACAGAAAGCGGCTAGCGGTAAATCGTTTCAATAACTCCCGCATCCCGTTAATCTGTTGTCCCGTGATGGTCTCGATCGCCCGCGTCATGGATTCGGCATCGATCTCGGAAACGGCGAGATAGTAGTCCTCTGCGACGTCGCGACGCGCTTCGATGAAGTTGGAATCAATCAGCATTTCAATGCCAATGTGAGCGACGAAGGAAGGACGAAAGCCAGCGTCGCCCGGGAGACGGTTTCGAAGCGCGACCGCCTGTTCCATGTTCAGTCGCGTGAACAGGGCACCACTGTGAAACCATTGGTCATCGTCGACATGGGCAACGATTCCCCTCGCCACGCGCGCCAGGACAGGGTCGTCGCTACCGACGTGCTGAATTGCCATCTTCCGTCTTGCACGGACCCGACGATCGATCACGGAGAGCCAATCTGGAATGCCAGTGGCGACGGCCACCAACGGGTCCGATGACAGGTAAGGCAACGCGTGTGCGAGGAAGTTCACTGCGTCGCCTGTTGTGAAACAACGCGGTATCGAGAACGGGGAGGGATTGGGTTGTTCGTTTCGGGCCGTGGTTGTACGACCGCGGCATCAATCATGCCAACGGTTCGAACCCGCGGTTCGTCACGTTCCGGATCGATTAGCGCATCGTTTTCAGTCCGATCCCAGGCGAGCGGGCGCCGATTTCGGTCGCGAAACGCAAGGCGGTCTTCCGTGTCGATCTCCTTCAAGTGCTGCAGCAAGATCTCGCGGACTTCAAACGTTGCCTTTCCGGTCGTCTGGATTTCGCTGTGTTTGGCATCCACGACGAGCTCGCTCTCAACGTCATCGACAGAGGCGCTGGCGTATTCAACCACGCCATCGCCCTTGTATCCACGTCCCGCAAAGAGCGGTGGATCCTTTAGCACGCCAATGATGCTGTGATACTTGACGTGCGGGGATCGTTTTGCCTTCATCATCACAGGAAAGATGGGAGATTCCGGCGTCAGCGAGTCAATGGCTGTGGCTTCCGTTAGCAATCGCGTGTCGCGAAAGAAACCCGGATTGTCTCGAGCAAGTTGTTTCCCCGTCGAGACGGCCATGCGGGGCAGTTCAATGATGTGCCGGGCAAGCCAGCGCGTCAGCGGGCTCGCCAGTTCGCTGCCCCGGTGCGGCGTCCCGATGGTGATCACGCGTCGAATCGATTGGTTGGGATGGAATTCCAAGGCGCTGACAAGCTTGTTAACGGCCTCGGGTGGCCCTTTCAGATTCTCCCGTGGCTGATTGCTGACCAAATTCCAGAAGTCGTCTCCGCTGTCGATGGTTTGCATGCGGCTGATGAGTCCACCCATGCTGTGGCCAACCAAAACCATTTGGTCCAAAGGCGCGTCCCGAGCGGCCGGGTCAAACGTCTTGCGCATTTCGAATAAGTCGCCACGCAGCTGGGTGGCACTGCTCCAGAAAGGCTGGCCGGATGGGTAGAGGTAAAACCAGAACTGATATCGTTCACGGATCTCGGGGAAGCTGCGGAGATCGTTGAACATGTCCATCCAGGTTAAGGGGCTGGACCACAATCCGTGCACCATCAGCACGGGTATCCGATTGGGATCGTAGGGTTCCAGCATGTAGAGGCCACGTCGGGACTGAACATCGTCGGGTTCCAAGAGGCCTTCGGTCGCGGTGTCGCGTTTACGGTATTCCGGGCTGTCCAAGAAGAACGCCAGCGGTGTCGTCAAGTCGGTTTCAAGTGGCACCCATTGGTCCGCAAGGTGGATCTGGTTGGCACGAAGCGGATCAAAGAACTCTAAAACGCAAACGGGCGTCGTCGGTGCCTGCGTCATGGGCACGGGCGAACGAAGCTCAACGTCAGACGCATCTCCGCGTGGACCGCTGGCAAGACGCGCTTTGCCATCGACGTCTGTTACGCTTTCTTCGTAGCCGACGGATCGAACCATGCTGCCACCGACGGGCACGGGCTGAGTCGCATCGGCGGAACACCGCATCATGGCGGTCGTCGCGTAGGACAGACCGTCGGGGTAGTACTTCTCTCGTACCGGGTCACCCTCATTGCGTTTGCGTACGGCAATCAGGGGGACGCCTAGTCCAAAGGTGGTGTGACGATTCCGCAAGGTTTTGATTTCATAGTCACTGCAGAATTCGTAGTGATCAAATTCGTCGGGTTTCCAACCGCCTCGCATCTCAGTCCGGATGACGAATTGACGATCGGCCGTTTGAATCGTGTAGGTCTGTCCTGGACGCAAGCGATTCTCTGCGCACAAGACTCGCAGGGTATCTTCCAATGATTCGTTGTAGAGGTCACAGACGGCGCGAAATTGAGGGTCAAATTCGTTGCGCACCTCTCGAAGCTGTGGGCCGAACAAGTATTGATAGCTTGTCGTTAGCGACATTCCGTAATGATTCAAAGCGTCGCTCGTCCGGCCGGCCCGATCCGCTTTCTTGCCTTCAACGTAGGACAACTCTGCGAGGGCGTAAGCAAGCTCAGGGGAAGCGCTGGTCGTCGCAAGCCCGCGGATCGTCGTGAGGCAACGCTCGCTTTCGGTGTTGTAGTCGTGTTCCAGCCCGTAGCGAGCCAGCGTGGCTTGGGTGCGAGGGCTGATTTCTGGCCCTCGCCAACGCATGAGCTTCAGCGAGCTGTCCAAGGCGTTCTCACGGAATGTCCGCGGCCGCAGGTAGCGCGGAACCGCACAGCCACTTAAGCAGGTGCACAGCAAGATCCCGAAGATGGGCGCCCATCCATGGGATATCGCCCCCATCGTGAAACGTGGGATACCGGCCGGGCATCCATGCATCTTTTCATTTGCGCGCCGGACCATGCGCTGTGACTAGCGAAAGATGTGATCCCGTGTCAAGAAAGGCATGGCGGGAAGGCGGTCGATTGCGGTAGGCCGAAACTCTTGGCGAGTTCCGCTACCTAAGTGCTAAATCCGCACAAAAACCTTAGGAATTGAAAGTCCGGAGCATCTTTCGACCCGCGTAGAGATGGAAGAGATTTTCGGGGGCAGGAGGCCTCGGGCGACCGCCCGTCGCGAGTTCCATCGTCTCGAGCCCATCGGTGATGGCCAGAACCTCGACACCGTGGTGCGAGGCGGAGAAGACGGCTGCGGTCTCATCCAAGAAGAAGCAAAGTCGCTCCGGTGTCACGTCCCCATAGTCGCTGCGTTCCAGGTGGTCGGCAAGCGCGGCAAAAACGCGGAGTTGTGATTCGTTGCAGTCCTCACGAGGGAGCGAAACGATGTCCGGATGCTCTGCATGCCAGCCCGCGTACATGGCGTAGATGTCATCCACGGGAAGGTCTGCGACATCCGCGGAAAAAACGTGCGTCCCCGGGCCCGTCATGCCGACGTTGGAATAAACACGGTCACCAAAGTCGTACTCAAACCGGACCAGGAACACGTCAACCGGATCGTGATAGGAAGGCCATAGCATGCGTCGCGAGTCGACCACCTCCACCATGCTGGGCGGCACACCCATATTCTGAGGCTGGGCCAACCACAACGCCAGTTCGGCCTCCGCGGTCCGAATATCGCTGCGAAGCTCTTCGTCGATCTGGTCTCCGAACCCAAGTTCATCCGCGTAAGCGATCGCACGCAGACGAGCAGCCGGTTCCCTGGCGAGTGCGATCAGACATTCCCGACCCTCCACGATCCCCAAGCGTGCGAGTGAGCCGGCGGCTTCGCATTGGACACGGCGATGCCGTAATTCCAGGGCTTGTCGCAATTTACCCGATGCTGATTCCAACCCCATCAATCCGATCGCGTCACAGAGGGAAACTGCGAGAGCGACGGCTTCGCTCAAGATCGTCTGCACCGTGTCGACGTCGGAACCAAACGACCGCGGGGCCTCTTCAAGGCGTCCTAAACGACCCACCACTTCCCCTAGCAAGCCCTCGAGCATCTCCGCACGATCGGATGCGACATGCTCCGCCGTGCGTCCCGAGCGCACCAAGTGAGCCGCAATGTCCAGGATGGGGGCGGCCAGTGACAACTCACTCAAACCGTCCAGCAATCTTGGGAAGACCGATTCAATGGGCCAATCATCGGATTGCATCAACGGGCTTAGAACCTGTCCGGCTGCCATCCATCCTTGCGGCGGTGTTCTCAAGAGACTGTCGACCAGGACCGTCAGCGACTCCGGGGTGTGAGCTTTGGCAAGCAAATGCAGCAAGAGGTGTCGGTTCGGAACGGCGTCGCCCAAACGTTCGGCCAAGGCAGCGAGTGTCGCCGGAACGAGCCTCTCGATGGCACCGTCGGAGCGTAGCAGTTTGACATGTACCAAGCGCAGCAACCCGCCCAGGATCGCAGGGTCGGCATGACCCAGTTTTGCAGACGCCAGCAATTCAAACAGTTCTATCCCACCGATGCCGTCGTGATTGGCCAGCTGTTGCAAGCGGACACCTGCCTGTACCGGATCCACATCGGCTGACAATAACTGGGCGATGATCTCGACCGGGCTGCGGCCTTCGATAGTGGTCTCCATCAAGCGATCGACTCATCAACGGGGGGATTTTCGGACTCGTACGGGAGTGTGAGATCGGGATCGACCGCGTCAACCCAACCCAGCGCTATCACATCGTCAGCTGTGGCCCAGCGCGCCGTTTCACCGTAGAGCGATCGTCCTGATTTGGGACAGGTCGCTTGTTCTGGATCGGGGTAGGCGTGCGACGCCTGAACGTCGGGGCGTTCCCAAATCGCCTCGCATTCATCGCAAAGAATGATGCCGCACAAGCAGCCCTTGTCTTCGCCGCACACGCGGATGCCACACAAGCCACCGCCACAGATGGGGCAAAAGGCAATGTTGTATCGCGAACCACGTTGATAGGGAAACTCGGTCATAGGAAGCTTGAATCTCGGTGAGAGCGGTGGGCGTGTGTATCAAACGTCGTTGGGTCCGACGCCGCCGAGCAAACGACTGGTTGGCAATCACAGGGTTGGCAGTCACATCGGATTGGCAGTCACATCGGATTGGCAGTCACATCGGATAGGCCGTAATGACTCGGGTACCCTCTAAAACTAACCGGATGCGACGCGCCATCGGATTTCGTTTCCGTTTGCCATCACGTCCGCCCACGTAACCGATTCGCTTCCCCATATCGACCGTGTAAATGGTACGACCGTCGTCCGTCTGTTTGGTCGCCCGTTGTCCCTTCTTGGCGCGTTCATAGGCTTGGTCAATGACCGCCAAGGCCTTTTCCATGCCTCCGTCAAACACCCCATGACTGCCGGGTCGGTTGGGCTGGTCCTCCACGTGGCGTCGCAGGTGCTCCAAGCGATGTCCCTCAGCGCTGCCGGGTGTGTAAAGCAACCCTGCCGGCGACAGGTAACGATCACTTCCGACGGAGCGAAGCAACCCGTAACGAAGATTCGACTCCGGTTGTGCTTGTGATGCACCCGAAGCCGGTGCCTGCTTGTTCGAACCGAGTTGACGCTGCGTCGAAGTGGAAGCGTGATCCGTGGCCTTGACTTCGGGGGCCTTTGACGGGTCATTCGACCTCGCCTGCGGTGGGTTTTGAAGGCTTGCCGTCTCGACCTTATCAGCCGATGTCTCCTTCTCGATGCTCGACCGCTCGTTTCCGGTGGCGGAATCAGTCTGCGCGATGGCGGGAAGGTTCCAGCCGGTGGCCTGGTTGATCGTCGGACGCAGGAGGGAGTAGCCACCTATCAACAGCGCCAAGACGATGCTTGCCGTGGTTGTTTTTCGCCGCTTCATCGCAGAGCGAGGTTCAGACGTTGCGTTCAAGGAGCATCTCGTGGGATGGAAAAGGGGCAAGGGTGGCTATGTAAGCTGCTTGTTTCGGAACACGCCCGTGCTCTCAGTCCAGAGTATGCAGCTTGTTTGCATGCCCGGCGGCGTATCGTGACCTTGTCAGGATACGGAAACCCACGTGAACGGCCAAGTCGAAGCAACTCTTTGCGAGCCCTCTGGTTCCGCGACCGCCTATGACGCTCACTGGGAATGCGATTTGAGTCGAAGCGGTCTTCATGACTAAACTAGGGGGAGATCAGACCTTGGCCCGATGCCAAGCTCTGGTTCCCGCCCCCCATTCTCTCCTCTGTCGTCGCATGATCGCCCATGACATCCCCCTTGCGCGGCCGCCGATCGCTGATGTTCTTGGTTTCGTGGATGCTGATCCTGGGCGTCACACGCGAATTGGACGCGGCGGAAGGGAAGCCCTCCCCGGGTGAGAAGCTGTTCGCGCTGCACGTCAAATCAATCTTTGCTGAGAAGTGCCTTGCCTGTCATGGAGCCGACCCGGACGAGATCCAGGGCGGGTTCGATTTGCGAAGTCGGGACTCGGCACTCGACGGTGGCGACTCGTTTGGCGAAGACGTGATTCGGCTCAACCACGGCCAAGAGAGTTTCCTGTACCTGACCGTTGCCCGCGAGGAGCCGGGCTACGAAATGCCGCCCAAGGAAGCGGATGCCCTGACCGAGGAGCAGGCCTGGTTGCTGCGCGATTGGATTGATGCCGGAGCTCCGTGGCCGGAGGACGAGGTCGTGGCAGCGATCCGCTCCGAGTATGCCGAGGGAGTGCAGGTCGAGACTTCCAAAGCGCTTTCGGAAGATTGGCAAAACCGGCGTTATGAATCAGCCAAGCTCTGGGCCTATCAACCCGTGGCCCAGCTGGACGTTCCCGACAGCGTTCACCCGATCGATCATTTCATCGACGCCAAATTGACTGCTGCTGGCTTGCACGCGGCGGGTCCGGCCTCAGCACCCCACCTGATCCGCCGGATGACCTTCGGCATGACGGGACTTCCACCGACACCTGATGAAGTCACCCGCTTCGCGAGGGCATACGCGGAGGACTCGGATCTGGCTGTGGAGCAACTCATTGAAAGGCTGCACGCGAGCCCACATTACGGAGAGCAATTCGCCGCACGCTGGTTGGACGTGGCTCGTTACGCCGACTCGGCTGGCTTTGCAAACGACTTCTGCCGGCCCACGGCCTGGCGTTACCGCGACTATGTCGTACGCGCCTTCAACGAAGACAAGCCCTATGGCGAGTTCATTCGCGAGCAAATCGCTGGTGATGAAATCGATCCCTCCCGACCCGAGAATTTGATCGCGGTGGGGTTCTTGCGTATGGGCCCTTGGGAGCAAACCGCAATGAGCGTGTTCAAGAAGACGCGTCAACAGTGGCTGGATGATGTGACGGATTCCGTTGGCCAGACTTTCCTTGCCCATGCCATGCAGTGCGCGAAATGCCATGACCACAAGTTCGATCCAATCCCAACCCGCGACTATTACCGCATGATGGCGGTCTTTTCGACCACCCAGTTTGCGCAGCGGCCCGCAGAGTTCCTGGCTTCGGAGAATCGCGTGTGGTTTGAAGCGTCCGAACACTGGGTCAACGAAAAAATCCGCACTTATCGGCAGCAGTCCGGCAAGCTACGCAACGCGATGGAGAAACGCCGCAAAAAAGAAGAATCCAATACGAAAGTAGGCAACAACGGTTTGGATCCGGGAGACGAAGCCTCGATAGCACGCATGACCAAGAACATTCAGAGGCACGAGTGGGAGCGGGACCGTGTGAAGCCAGTCGCGCTCAGCGTGTATACGGGCAAAACAGTCGAACGCAAGTCAGTGATGGCACCCCTCCAGATGCCTCAGTCACCGTGGAAGGGCAAAGGGAGCATCGAACCCGACACGATCTTGGATGGAGGCGACGCGTTCTCACCCGGTGATTCGGTTCGTCCGGGGGCATTGAGCGCGGCTGATTCGCTGGGTGGCATGGAGACCATCGATTTTCCAGATGGCATGGGAAAGCGACGACGAGCCCTAGCGGAGTGGATCGCAGATCCATCGAACCCGCTTACGCCGCGCGTGATCGTGAATCGTGTTTGGTCTTGGCACTTCGGAAAAGGGATCGCGAAGAACCCGAACAACTTTGGGGGCACCGGTGCGCTTCCGACCCATCCGGAATTGCTCGATTTCTTGGCGACATGGTTTCTTCGCAATGGAGGTTCGATCAAGAAACTCAATCACCTGATCTTGACCTCCCAGACTTATCGACGCGGCACGCAACACCCGGATCCCGAACAAGTGCAGGAGCTTGATCCGACGAGAAGTCTCTACGCGACATTTCAACGGCGACGTCTGACGGCGGAAGAGCTCCGAGACGCGATGCTGGCGTGCAGCGGCGAGTTGAATCGGGATGTGGGGGGCATTCCAGTCCGTCCCGACATCAATTTGGAGGTCGCATTTCAGCCGCGACAGATCATGGGCGGCACGGCTTCCGTGTACGAGCCCGATCCGCTTCCCAGCCAACGCAATCGCCGTTCGCTGTACGCCGAGAAGATCCGGGGTCTACGTGATCCCTTTATGGAATCATTCAACCAACCTGGGCCAGACAAGTCGTGTGAACTCCGCGAGACGTCGACGGTCGCACCTCAGGCTTTGACGTTGATGAATTCAGGCGAGGTTTACGATCGCGCGCTGGCATTCGCAATGCGATTGCTCGATTCAGCAGACGAGGCGATCGCTTCAAGCGATCACGCGATTGTCGAGCGTGCCTTTGTGATGGCCCTGGGGCGTAAACCGTCGGCACAAGAGATCGGCGCCTTGGTGGATCACTGGCAACAGGCACTGTCAAATGAACACGGCAACGAGCCAATCATTTCGGATTGGCCTTCCCGTATTGATCGAACGGTGATGGCTGAAAAAACCGGCGAACCTTACACGTTCACGGAAGTGATGCCCGCCTATGAACAGTATCAACCGGATGCGCAACCAGCCGACGTTTCTCCGCGCGTGCGGGCGTTGGCACAGGCATGCCTCGTTCTGTTCAACTTAAACGAATTCGCGTACTTGGATTAAGGACGAACATGATGACGTCGTCTCCGAACAAACTGGCTTATTGCGAACCAACACGACGTGAGGCGCTCTATGGCTTGGGCGCCGGACTGGGTTCCGTGGCGTTCGCATCATTACTGCAGTCGGAGGCGTCCGCCGCCGCCGAACGACCTGGAACCCATCTTCCCGCAAGAGCAAAACGTTGCATCTTCTTGATGATGGAAGGCGGCCCGTCGCACATCGACACGTTTGATCCCAAGCCTGAGCTCACGCGCAAGCACCTGCAAGCGTTTTCTCGGTCAGGCGAACGCGGCAGCGCGATGTCCAACGGCCAACGCTATTACGTCAAGAGTCCCTTTGACTTTGTGCGAGCTGGCGAATGCGGCGCGGAGATCAGCCAACCTTGGACCGAACTTCATAAGCACGTGGACAAGATCTGTTTCTATCGCGGAGCGCAGGTCGATTCCGTCAATCACCCCACGGCCTGCTATCAGCTGAATACGGGAAATCAGTTTGGGGGTGACCCCGCCGTCGGCGCTTGGGTCACGTATGGTCTGGGCTCCGAAAATACGAACTTGCCAGGCTTTGTCGTTTTGCCGCGTACTAGCTACCCGCAAGGCGGTGCAGGTAACTGGGCCAACGGCTTTCTGCCGGCCAGTTTCCAAGGCACCCCGCTGCGTCCGCAAGGCAGCCCCATCCTGAACCTGAACCCACCGCCGGGCGTGACAGCGGCGCAGCAACGAGCCAACTTGGATCTGTTGAATCGCTTGAATCGCGACCATCTCACACAGCGCGGCGTTGATAGCGACCTGCAAGCCCGTTTGGAGAGTTATGAGCTAGCCTACCGCATGCAAGATGTTGTGCCGGAGGTCTTGGATTTGTCGTCGGAATCGCAGGCAACGCTCGACGCCTATGGCGTGGGTCAGGGAAAATCTGATGCGTTTGGGCGGAAGTGCCTCTTGGCGCGGCGCTTGGTTGAAAGCGGGGTGCGCTTCGTGCAAGCCTATGCCGGGAATTGGGATAGCCACGACTACATTGCCAAGGCTCATGGTTCGTTGATCGAATCGGTCGACCGGCCCATCGCCGCCTTGCTGCAAGATCTCGATCAACGTGGGTTGCTCGAAGATACCTTGGTGGTCTTCAGCGGCGAGTTCGGACGAACGCCTGACAACGGGCTACGCGGTGGTTCACAGTCCTACGGTCGCGACCATAACGCGAAAGCCATGGCGATGTGGTTTGCCGGCGGTGGCGTCAATGCCGGGCACACCGTGGGCGCGACGGACGAGATTGGGATGGAAGCGGTGGAATGCGTGCACCACATCCGTGATGTTCACGTGACGTTGCTGCATCTTCTTGGTTTGGACGACAATCGGCTGACGTTCTACCACGCGGGGCGACACAAGCAGCTGTCGCAGTTCGGTGGCCAAGTCATTGATGAATTGCTTGCCTAGCCATCGTCGCCGACAGAAGGCCTCGATCGCGAATTCAGCTAGGCGGGTTCAACGCGTGGCTTTGGCCTTCTTTGCCGATGCCTTGCGTCCTCGTTCAACCCAGTTGGCGTACTCTGGCCGATCCGCCCAAGCATCAAAGTGTGCTTGGTACTCGGGTAGCTCAATCCAAAATCTTGGCTCAACATGATCTGCCTCCACGCGGCCACTCGGATAGTCCTTGCCAGCACGACTCTCCAGGACCGACGTGTTGAAGGTGTCCAGCAGCGCTCGCATGCGTTCCGCTTGGGCCACCTCTTGGCTGATCAGGTTGCGGGTCTCATTCGGATCCGCGGCGAGATGATACAGCTCCTCGGTGATTGCGTTCTTCTTCTTGTTCTTTTGGAGTCGTAAGAGTTTCCAGCCGTCGTCGATGATTGCGCTCCCTCCGGCGTAGCGAAAGCCGAGTGGTTTGGTGCGTCTGGTTGTGTCCATTCCTGTTATCACGGACGTCAACGAGATTCCGTCAACGGGTTGGATGAGTCCGTCGATCGCCTTGGCAGCAATTCCTGCAACGTCCAGAACCGTTGGAGCGATGTCAGTGGCACATGCCGGGAAGTTGCTGATGCGGCCTGCTTCAATCCCATTTGGCCAGTGCATGACACAGGGAACGCGCAGCCCACCTTCATACAATTGCCCCTTGTTGCCACGAAGAGGTGTTGTGGTCGAGGGTTCAATGCCAGGCAAGCCGCCGTTGTCACTGGTGAACCAGATGAGCGTGTTGTCCATCTTGCCCATCGATTGCAGGCCTTTCTTGAGGGCTCCGAGGGAACGATCCATCGCAACCAGTTCGCCATGATGATTCTGGGAATCCTGCTTGATCTGGTCCACGATGGCCGCGGACGCTTCCGAACGTTGCCGCAATAGCGCCACATCATCGGCATCCGCCCGGAAGGGTGAGTGCGGTGTTCCATACCAAACGACGGCGAAGAATGGCCTTTTTGAGTCGGATCGATTTGCTGCCCAAGCGAGCATCTGATCCATCACAATCTCGGAGGAGTCTCCCGCGAACTCCTCCCAATCGCCCAACCGCGAGAGGATCGGGTCTCGATCAAAGAAGTTGCTGACGGACAGCCAGTGGTCAAAGCCAAAAACGCCCGGCGCATAGCGGTCCTCCGCGAAGAGCGGCGCTCCGGGACCACGCAATCCATTGAGGTGCCACTTTCCAAAGTGCCCCGTGTCGTAGCCGGCATCACGCAAGAGCTGAGCAAGCGTTCGTTCTTGCCTGCGCAGTGCATACCCGTGGCTGTCCACTCCGGTGCGTTCGTGGGTACGACCCGTCAGGACGCTCGCGCGGGTTGGCGAACAGACCGGGCCAGCCGCATAAAAGTGATCGAGCCGAAGGCCACGGGTCGCCAAGTCATTCAGGTGAGGGGTCTTGAGTAGTGGGTGGTTGCGATAGCCCGTCTGTGAGTGGCCCATATCGTCGGCCATCACCAAAACGATATTGGGGCGCTCTGCGGCGGACGCCTTCGGCAGGCTCACAACCGATGGTATGGCGGCAACCACCGCCATGTGGGCGACAAGGACAATCGCTGGCTTCGCAAGATTCTGGGAGCGTTCACGCATGCTTGGGGGCCTTGGTGCATCGGGGCTTGGTCGTGGGAACCTGCGATCTGGACGCGGCTCGTCCGCTTCGGACTGGGCCGAACTTGCCAAGAGTTTACCTGGACGGCGCGAGGAAGTTCGGAATGCCTGCCAAGAGAGGCTCGACGCACGACCGCCAGGCAGTTTCACGGCCTCTTTCCGCGTAAAGGATCGGCTGCCTTGATTGGTTTGACCTTTCGCCGACCAAGACGGATTCGGGACACTCAGCGTTGCTGCGTCTGCTTAGTGGAGTTCCGATGCGGGTCAACTCGGACGACACTCCCAATCCACCAACGCATTCCTGATGCGCCAGTGCCCACCCTACCATTCGACAGATTGATGATCGTTGGATCGCAGAATCGGAAGCTGCTCACGTTGATGATGCTTGCTTCTTGGTTGCCCGGGCTGGCCGCGCAAGAGGCTCGGCGGCCGCGTGCGGTATTCATGACCGATGGGCTCCCGATCGCCAGGCTTGCGCAAGCGCCGGAGGACGCAGAAGGAGTCAACTCGTCGTCAAACGAAACCGCAACGGAGCCCCCGAATCTCCAAACCGTCGAGTTGGTTCAAAAACGGATCGGCGACATCAGCAACGATGTCTCGATGGAAGCCGCGGTCAAGGAAAGATTGCTGGCAACGTTGACGGAATTGGTGACGCAGCTGAAACGGAAACGTGCCGCGGATGACGAGTTGGCGGCGATCGAGAAAGCATTGGACTCGATGGCGGATTCCAAGCGTTTGGCCCAGCGGCAGGCCGAGGAGGAAGCCGAGGCGACCATCCCGGACTCGCGGTGGCTTCCCATTGAGAAACTCTATGAACGAAAGGCAGAGGCCGCGTCCTCGTTGGCAGCCGCCAGGCAGGAACTCGACGGCATCGTGGAGCAGATCGACGGTCGAGAGCAACGGATTGCCAATCTGCCCGACGAGATGACGCGGACGCGTGACGAGATCGAGAGTCTCAATGCGTCGTCGGTCGCAGCGGTGGAAGGCGATCTGGAAAGCCAGATCTTTAACGCAAGAACCCGCTTACGAGAAGCCAAGCTGGAAGCGGCCCAGGCTCAGTTAAGTGCTTTCGAGCGAGAGCGTGCCATGCTCGAGGCTCAGAAGGAACTGTTGCCACTGCAGCGGAAGGCTGCGGAGAAGATCGTCGCACTTGAGGAAGCCGAACTTGCGATCTGGGGGAATGCGCTGAGCAAGAAGCGTCAATATCAGATTGAGCAGGACCTTACGCTCCACGAGCAAGAACTGCCCGAGCTCGGCATGGCCAAGGACGAATCGTTGGTCCTGCGGTTGAAGAAGCAGTGGCTAACTCTGGTTGAGGAAACCGAAGCGATTCAACGCCGCATCAGTCGCGCGGAGGACGTCAAGGCGGATCTCTCGAAGACGCTGGCCGGTGCGGAGTTCACCATCAAGAATAGTCGGGATACCGGACGCGGCTTATCGAGCAGCGACGGGATCGATTTGCAACTGAAACGACGGAGTGTCCCCAACGAAGCCGAGTTAAAGCTTCAGATTCAAGAACTGGACGAAGAGATCCAGACGACGCGCGACTTGAAGGCGCAGGTCGAATTGACCGTGGAAGGATTGGCCGATGATCCCGAGTCGCTGGTGTCGACTGGCGGGGGCGGGGCGCTGGCGCCCCCCGGCGCGCGTCCAGCAAGGGAACGAGCATGGCTCCGGTCGGT
>JBCCYK010000079.1:0-25028 GCA_039189905.1 Planctomycetota bacterium | reverse complement strand
CGTGTGCGCGTTCAAGGTAAGTTCGCGACTGGGCCCAAGAAACGCTTAGCAAAGACTTCCGATGATCGATGCGGAAGAGTTCGGGACGCTCGGTCGGCCAGAGTGGTCGGGGTGCTTCCACCCGTGACCAGACTCCGGGGTCGTTCTCACTGATTTCATCCAGACGCTCGATGGCTCCCTTTGACCGCCGCCACGCCGCCCCCGTGTTTCGATTTCCTTCCAGAAAAAGGACCTGGTGGTTCCCCCAGCCCTCGACCGCATCCAGCCAGGCTCCAAGAACTTCGGGACGAAGCTCGTCGGACTCGAGGGCGCTGACAACCTGTTCGCGGCGCTGTGCCACGGTTGACTTTGGAACCAGACCCGCGGATCGCATCAGCGGGGCCACGGCCGACATAGGGGCCGAGAAGAGAAAATCGATCGCGCGCTCGATCGCGGCTGGACTTGTTTCTTCAACCTCCTGGCCTTTGGACCTGAAGGACGCGACGGATGAAACGGTCGTGTTTTGGGAATGTCTGTTCGTTGCTGCTTGAATCATTGCCCCGTCTGCTCCGTGATGCCAGCGATGTCATCGACTCCATCCCTACCCCGTCATTATAGCGGGCAACAAATACCAAGAGCGACGGACGTCCGCTCGAGAACATGCCGTGGAATCAGGACGCGGGACCTGCACGACAAACGCTAGGCGTCTCGCTCTTGGTTTTGATGGCACGTCAGTGTGATGCGGATGGCGTGATAGCTGACGTGGCCATCCAGATGTTCAAAGAGTGGCTTGAGCCGTCCTTCATCCAGTTTGTCGCGATTATCCAGGATGGTTTGCTGCGTGGCATCATCAACCCAGGGGGATGCATCGGTGACGTTCTCGGCTTTGAGAAAGTCGATCAAGTAACCTTCCGTGGTGGATGTGGCGCGACCGATTTTCTCTGCGACCTCTGCGATCGATTTGCCTTGTCGAAACTCGGCGAACGCCGCCGTTGCAGCGCCTTTGGGTAAGGATGGCTTGTTCGTATTCGCGGTCGGCTCGGAGGTCTCCGGGTCGAGGCGGGCGATGGCATCCCATTGGTCTTGCGTCAGGTTGTTGCGCCCGCAGATTTCGTTGATACGTTCCAGAAACGTTTGCCCGTAGTCGGCCAGCTTCTTTTGCCCGACACCTTTGACTCTCGCAAACCCATCCAGCGTGGAGGGACGACAGCGGGCGAGTTCTCGCAAGGTCGCGTCACCGAACACCACGAATGCGGGCACGTGGGCCTCCTCGGCCAACTCGCGTCGATGTCGTCGCAGTTCTTCAAACAAGGTTTGATCCACGCCTTCCCACGAGTCATCTGACTTGGTGGCGGTCGACTTGGTTGTGCGACGACGGTCATCCATCGCCGTCGAGAGCATCGGCGTGTGCTCGCCGCGAAGAACCTGACGTCCCTTGCCTGTGATCGCCAACACCTGAAACTCGCCCGAACGCTCCAAGCAATCCTGGCTGATCAGCTGACTGATCCACTGACGGATTGTTGCGGGCGAGTGATCGGAAAGAAGCCCAAACGTCGAAAGTTGATCATGCCCTCGTTCGACGACACGTTGCTTCGTTGACCCGACCAGCACGTCGGCGGTGTGCGAGGCTCCAAAACGCTGTTCCAAACGATAGACGCATGAGATGATCTTCTGCGCCAGCGTCAGCGGGTCATCGACCATCGCGATCTCGCCCAAGCAAACGTCGCAGGCGCCGCAGTTCTCACTGTCGAAGGATTGCCCAAAGTGCTCTACCAGCGTGCGATGGCGACACGTGATGGAGGTGCAGAAGTCATCCATCGCATCCAAGGAACGAAACGCCGCTGCCAGGGCCTGTTGGTCGGAGGCCCCGTCCGATGGATTCTCGAGCAGTTTCTTCCACGTGATGATGTCACCGCGCGAATGAAGCAGGACGCATTCCGATGGCAAGCCGTCGCGACCGGCGCGACCGCTTTCTTGTTGATAGTGTTCGATCGACTTGGGCATGCCCGCGTGGATCACATAACGCACGTTGGATTTGTCGATTCCCATGCCGAACGCGACGGTGGCCACGATGATGTCGCAGCGTTCGGCGATGAAAGCGTCCTGGTGTTCTTTGCGCGTCTGGTCCGTCAGGCCGGCATGGTAGGGCAAGGCTTTGTGGCCGACGGACGCCAGCGAGTTGGCGGTTTGCTCAACCTCCCTTCGGCTGATGCAATAAATGATCCCCGACTCCCCGCGATGCCGGTCGATCATCGCGCTGATTTGATCCAACTTGCCGCGACCGGGGAGGACGCGGTAGGTCAGATTCGGCCGATCGAAATTCCCCACCAGCACATGGGGGTCGCGGAGTTTCAGTTGCCCGACGATGTCGTAGCGGACGCGTTCTGACGCGGTTGCCGTGTAAGCGTGAATCCCGGCCGTCGGAAACCGTTCTCGAAGCACGTCAAGCGATCGGTACTCCGGGCGAAAATCGTGTCCCCAGTTGCTGATGCAGTGGGATTCGTCAATTGCAAAGAAGCTGAGGGGTTGCTGCGATAGAAAGTCCAGAGTGCGGTCGATCACGAGTCGCTCGGGGGCGACATACAGCAGTTTGATTTCGCGCCGATCAATTTGCTCGGCTACCGTGCGTTTCTCCGCCGCCGTTTGCGAACTGTTGATGTAAGCCGCTTCGACACCAACCGCATTGAGCGCATCGACCTGGTCCTTCATCAGCGAAATCAGCGGCGACACGACAATCGCCAGCCCGTCCATCGCCACCGCGGGAACCTGGAAGCACAGCGACTTGCCCCCACCCGTAGGCAAGACGGTCAGGCTGTCACGTGTCGCCAACACGCTCTCGATTGACTCGCGTTGTAACGGGCGAAACGCTTCATAGCCCCAGACATCCTTCAGAATCCGATGAATCGATTGGGTGGCAACAGAAGTCATTCGATCTATGCTCCAGCAGTTCTTGCCCGGGCCGCTGAGTGATTGATTGACCCCGTCCGCTTTTGCCTTTCAACTACCTCCATGAGCCCGACCCGAATTGCCGTTGACTTTCATGAAGGAACCCTTCGCATCACGGGGCTCTCCTCCGCAGAGGCACAAGAGCTTAGCACGCTGGTCCCGTTCGTCGAGGACCATCGTGATGCCTGTCTTCGATCGGACGCGATGCACGCAAGCCGGCTGAAACATTGGTTGACACAAGTGAGACCTCGGTCCTTTGAATGGCGAATCGAGTCTGCCCCTGTCCTGCACATGAGCGGACAACGACGACGATTCGCATTGCGAGAGGACCAGGAACGAGCCGTCACCGCATTCGAGAGCGGAGGATGTCGCGGCCTGATTCAGATGCCGACGGGGACGGGCAAGACCGTGGTGGCGATCGACTTGATTCGGCGTTTCGCGACCAGCACGCTGGTCGTCGTTCCCGTGCGTGATCTGATGTACCAGTGGCATGATCGCATCGTGGACCAACTCGGCGTCGATGCGGGCTTGATTGGCGACGGCGTCCATCGCGTCAGCCCCGTCAGCGTGACCACCTACGATTCAGCTGCGATTCACATGCCCCGTCTGGGCGACCGATTCGACATGCTTGTATTCGATGAGGTGCACCATCTGACGGGTCCTTGGAGGCGCGATGCGGCTAGGATGTCCCTGGCGTCGGTGCGTTTGGGTCTGAGCGCGACCTTGCCGACGGATTCAAACCGATTGGCGACACTCCACGAGTTGGTTGGTCCAACACTGTATGAGCAGTCGATCAACCAGGCCGCAGGACATACGCTGGCCGACTACCACGTGCGACGCATTGCGGTGAAACTCGCGCCCGAAGAGCAGCGGCGTTACGACGAGCTGTCGCGCCAGGTGCAGCGTTTTGTGGCGGATCGCCGCGACCACGAACCTCACTATCAGTGGGAAGAGACGTTTCACTTGGCTGGAAGCCACGATGTCGATCCCGAAGTGGCTCAGCAGGCGGATGCTGCGCTACGCGCTTCGAGGATGAAACGCAGCCTTGAGGAACACGCGGCGGCGAAAGTACGTGTGTTGGAAGACTTGTTTCGCTTGCATGCGGGCGAACCGATGATCGTCTTCACGGGTTCCAACGTGATGGCTCGGAAGCTGTCCCTTCGATTCTTGGTCCCCTGCTTGCTTTCTCACTGTGCCAAGAAGGAACGGCGTGAGTATTTGAACGGATTCGCTGCGGGACGCTTTCCGGTGTTGATCGCCAACCGCGTGTTGGATGAGGGTGTCGATCTGCCACAAGTCAAAACCGCGATCGTGATGGGGGGCATGTCCAGCAGTCGGCAAGCGATCCAGCGTTTGGGACGCGTGTTGCGACGAACGCAAGACGATCGGAAAGCCGTCTTGTATGAAATCGTGGCGGAGGGCACCAAGGAAGTCATGCGTAGCCGGGATCGCCGGCGCAACGATGCTTATCGCAAGCGTCAGGACGGAAAACGCGTGTCGGAAGGTCGGTAAACCAAGATGCTTCGTAGCGAACATGCTCTCAAACGCTTGGACTTTGATCGCAATGAGGTGCACCCTGATCGATTGCTGCGTCAAACTCACGGTCATTACCGCCGCGCGGCGGTCTCCTGTATTGCGCGCTATGCGCATGGCAGGGGTTCGACCCGCGAGGACTTGCATCACGAGGTGGAAGCGATCTTGCGTCGATTGGGCGACTGCCCTCCGCGTCGCATCGCAGCCTTTTGCAAACTACTGGACGATGCTTCGGAGTTCGAGACGGCGTCCGGTCGCGCCGCAAGCCTGAGACGACGGGTGTTTGAATTTGCGGCCGAGTTGCATCCCGTCGTCAGCCAGGTGGATGGTCTTTTTCAACACGACATCGAATCGGCACGACAGAAAGTGATGGATCACGTGGGAATGACGTGGGGCGAGATCGAACAGCAGTTTTTTGCGGACGTGATTGAGTTGCAAAGACTGTCAGACTTCGACACCGCACTGACGGCCGAGCAACTCTTGGCCCGGTACAACGTCGCGCAAACCCAAGCCGCGCTCTACCGAGCAACACGCGTGGAACTGCACGTTCACGTGGTTTCGGGACAACCGTCACCTTTGAAACACGTCGTTCGGGCAATCAAGTTGTCAGGCTTGATGCATCGGATCACGCAGTTCAAGCAGGATCCAGCCAGCTATCATGTCGTTTTGGACGGGCCTGCTGCCGTGTTGCGAGGATCAACCCGTTACGGTGTCCGTTTCGCCAAGCTGCTGGCGATGTTATTGGCAAGCAAGGGCTGGCGACTGCGCGCCAGAATCCAGTTGCCGAAGGGTCAGCCTATGACACTCCATGTGTCAGACGGGGATGGGTTGCGGGGCGAATCGCTGCCCGCTGCGGAAATGGATTCGGAGTGGGAAAGGGACTTTGCCGCTTGCTGGGACAAAGCGCCGGTGGAGGGGTGGCACTTGCATCGTGAGTCCCAGATCTTCGTGGAGGGTCAACAAGTCTTCACACCGGACTTCGAACTGCGCCATGCTCGGGACCAGAAAAGCATTCATATCGAGCTGGTCGGATTCTGGACGCCCGAGTACCTGTCCAAGAAAGCCGCGACCTTGGAAAGATTCGGCGACAAGGCCCCACGATGGCTCATTTTCCTGCCCAAATCACCCACGCCAGAGCAGCGTTCCGCAATGAACGGTGTGAATCTACCCATTTTGACATTTGACAAACGGCAAGCCCCCAGCCGTTGGATCGCAGCGGCCTTGCGTGGCGAAGTGACCTAGCCCGGATATTGCATCAGCTGCAGTGCGTTAGCTCACGGTTCGACAAACACACTGGAAATCGAGTGGTAACCGATCGCGAACGCGATTCAGCTGATAGGCCAAGATTCAACGTCGTTCGTTGCCACCCGCCTGAATCTATCTGGTTGTGGGGCTTCGATTGCGTTACAAGGCTCCCACGCGAGTTTCCCGACCACGGATGGCTGGGTAAGGCGAGTCTCCCCTCATTGTCATCGGCATGGCTTCGTTTCGACGTGTCCTTCGGATTGCTCTGCGTCATCGTCTCGCGCTTGCGGGTGTGGTCGTCACTTCTCTGGCGATTGCAGCGCTTTGGGGTGCCAACATCTCCACACTCTATCCCATGGTGGAGATCGTTTTCGAAGACAAGGATCTTCCCGTCTATTTTGAGGAAGAGATTGCTCAGCTGGACGTCGAGATTCAGGAACTGCAGACACAACTGGCTGACCCAGACAACCCCAATCTGATCTCGGCAACGCGTTCGCTGAGCGCAGCACAGTGGCGTCTGGAGTGGATGCAGTGGATCCAGCCCACCGTGGCTCGTTGGGCTCCACGGGGTGCGTTCAAGACGCTCAAACTGGTTGTGCTAGTGCTGGTCGGCGGTACCGCCATCAAACTCGTCGCTTTGATCACGAATCTGATGTTGGTGCAATACATCTCCGAATCAACGGCGATGCAACTGCGGGAGGAGTTCTTCCGAAAGTCACTGCATCTGGACCTCGATCACTTTGGTGAGAACGGATCGGCCAACCTGACCAGTCGCCTGACCAACGACATTGCCCACGTGGGTGCCGGCCTGAACACCTTGATCGGTCGCATGATACGCGAGCCGCTGAAGATGCTCGTCTGTTTGGTGCTGGCGGCTGTGATGTGCCCACGGCTCTTGCTGTCGGTCATGGTGCTCACACCTTTGCTTGCGTTCGTCATGCAGAAGTTGAGCCGGTCCATTCGGCGCGCGAGTCGCCGGGCGATGGAAGAGATGAGTGGGCTCTACGCGATGCTCAACGATGCCTTTGGCGGCATCCGTGTGGTCCGATCCTTCAACACCCAAGGATACGAACGGGCCAAATTTCGTGTCCGAGTTGGAGCCTACTTTCGCAAAGCCATGCGGGTTGCCCTCTACAACACGGCCGCTCGCAGCAGCAGCGAGATGATGGGGATGTCCGTGGTCGGCCTGGCTATTCTGGCGGGCGGCTATCTCGTCATTCGTGAAAAGACCCATGTCCTGGGCATCCGGATGACCGACCGACCGTTGGAAGTTGGCCAGGTGCTGCTGTTTTTCGGTTTCTTGATCGGCGCGTCGGATCCTGCGAAAAAGCTCTCCGACGTTTGGAGTCAACTGCAACGTGGAATCGCGGCATCGGGTCGCGTCATGGAAATCATCGACATGCCCATTCGTGTTCGCGAACCCAAGAACCCCATTGACCTGGGGCGGCCTCATCGACAGATCACGTTGTCCAGCGTTCATTTCAAATATCCTCAGGGACCGCTCGTCCTGCGTGGTATCGATCTCTCCATCGAACACGGTGAAACGGTGGCCTTGGTTGGGCCCAATGGTTGTGGCAAGAGCACACTCATCAGTTTGTTGTGCCGATTCGAAGATCCCCTCCAGGGTTCCATTCGTTTGGACCACGTCGGGTTAGACCAAATGTCGACACGCGATCTGCGACGCCGCATCGGCCTGGTCACGCAGCGCACGGTTCTGTTCGATGACACGATCGAGAATAACATCCGCTACGGAAGTCCCTCGGCCGACGCGCACGATGTGGTTCGTGCCGCCAAGATGGCCTTTGCGGACGACTTCATTCGACGCAAGACGCCCAGCGGTTACCAAACCGAACTGGGTTCCGGCGGTGTTCGCTTGTCGGGCGGCCAAATGCAACGAATCGCGTTGGCACGGGCCTTCTTAAGGCAACCCGATATCCTGATTCTGGATGAAGCAACGAGCCAAATTGATGTGGAGAGTGAACAGCTCATCCATGAAGCGTTGAAGACCTACTTGAACGGTCGCACTGGGATCATGATCACGCACCGGGCTTCGTCCTTGGCAATGGCCGATCGTGTGATCGTGTTGGAACAAGGGAAGCTCGCCGATCAAGGGTCACACGCGCAATTGCTTTCTCGCAATCAATTCTATCGCAACCTGTGCCAAGGCGACCTCAGCGAAGCCGCCTAGTGCTTCGAACACATTCGCTTCTAGGGTAGCGAAACTCGCCAAGAGTTTCGGCCGAGCTCGATTCGCCGAAAGTCTTGACGACTTTCGCTACGGCCCCAACCCTAAAATCAATAACAGGCGGACCACCAGTTGCCCGCCACATCCCCGTATTCGCTGAGGGCCTAGTTGCGTCTTCGGCTTCAACCTGGCCTGTCTTTCTGTTGACGCCAGCAATAACGTGCAAAGTCCAACAAACCCGAGAATCGAAAGCTCGGGTCGACATAGTGTTGGACCACATAGAAGGCGAAGTAGTACGCGCGACAACTGGCCCATATACAGAGTGCCAGCATGGCAACGTTCCGTAGGCTGGGCGTTTCCAAGATCAATAGGGTTGCTGACATCAGTGCCATCACCACGAATAGCAAACCCTTGGCGTACAATGCCCTCGGGTCTTGGAGGTCATTTGTCAGCTTCATTCGCTTGGCCTTGCAAACCGCGTTAGCTCACCTTCCCATCACGCCCAACCGAGCTTGGCTCATGATACCCTTCAAGCTGTCAGCGCGTCTGCAAAGTTTTCGCGGGACGCTGTGCTTTGGTGTCATGGCGTGCCTCTTCGTCGCGAGCGCAAGCCGAGCCGAAACAAAGTCCAAGTCCCTCAGGCCAAACATTTTGCTCATCTTGTCCGACGACCAGGGTGTCGCCGACGTTGGATGTTGTGGAAGCGAAATCCCCACACCACACATCGATTCACTCGCACGCGACGGCCTACAACTGACGCAATTCTACGCGGCCAGCAGCATCTGCACCCCGTCCCGATTCGGTCTGCTGACGGGTCGCTTTGCACATCACTCGACCGATCGATTGACGAGTGCTTTGATGTTCCTGTCGCCGGACGATGCCAAACGCGGCATTCGCTCGACGGAGCGGACCTTTGTTCAGGACCTGAAGGCCTTCGGTTACCAGACTCACCTCGTGGGCAAATGGCATTTGGGGCATGGTGATCACGAGTTTTGGCCAACCAAGCATGGCTTCAACACGTTCTTTGGTCACACGGGTGGACGAGGCGATCGGTCGTCTGTTGGCGGCCCTTGAGGAAACCGATCAAGCCAACAACACTCTGGTTCTATTCATGACCGATCACGGGGGAGACCCGCGATACGGCGGTTCCAACGAACCGCTTCGCGGCGGAAAAGCAACGCTCTACGAAGGGGGGCTCCGGGTTCCCTGCCTTGCAAGGTGGCCGGGCGTGACAACGCCCGGTACGCAATCGGATTCGATCGTCACCATGTTGGACATGTACCCCACACTTGCCGAGATCATCGGATTTCCAACCCACCATGACGATCTGCATGGCCAGTCATTCCTGCCGGTGCTTCGGGGCGAATCACCAACCCAGCACAAACCGATCGTGTGGGCCACTGGATCGCATGCCGAACTGGATCGCCAAAGCTGGGTTGCCGTCCGCGATGGCGTTTGGAAATGGATCGCCGCCCCAAACAAGTCCCCCGAACTTTTTCGACTGGATCGTGATCCTTTGGAGCAACATGACGTCTCGGCTGATTATCCAGGTGTTGCCAAAAGACTTGCAAGGATGGCTGAACTTGGGGCGACCGGAGAGACCTTTCCTCGCTGACGCGTCGGGTTAGGAAGCACAGGGATGCGTCGTTGTCCAGCTATGTGCGCAAGCAAAACCTCGCGTAGCTGATCGGTCAGCTACGCGAGGCTCTCAGTTGAATCCAAGCGGAGGGCACGGGACTCGAACCCGCAGCCCCTTGCGGGGTACCTCAGTTCCAGTGAGGCCGCTCACCAATTCGCTTACCCTCCCACGGTCAATCCGTTTTCGATCGATGAAACCAGAGCGACACTTGCGAAACCAGACCGGTTCGCGAGTCGCATGTTGTAGGCTCTGAGAGCTTGTTTGGCTATGCGACTTTCGGATCAACTTGCTGGCGCTATGCGAGATTCGCACCCGCGATCAGCTTGAGGAAGCCCTCGTTGTCGTCGAACCGTTTGAGTTGCGTTGTCAGCTGTTCCATGGCATCGACCGGATGCATTTCGCTGAGCGTCCGACGCAACATCGTGATCGTTTCATAAGTTTCCTCGTCATGCAACAACTCGTCGCGTCGCGTTCCAGATTGACTGATGTCGATCGCCGGATACACGCGTCGATCCGCCAAACGACGGTCCAGAACAAGCTCCATATTTCCAGTGCCCTTGAACTCCTGGAAGATCGCGTCGTCCATGCGGCTATTGGTGTCCACCAAGGCTGTTCCAACCACGGTCAGGGAACCACCTTCTTGGAACGCCCGGGCGGTCGCAAACAGCTTCTTAGGGATGTCCATCGCACGAATGTCCAGCCCACCCGTGCCCGTCGCCCCACCGCGACCGGACTTGCCAACCCACTTGTTGAAGGCACGCGCCAATCGCGTGATCGAATCTAGCATCAAGAACACATCCTGACCCGACTCGGCCAATCTCTTCGCGCGGGCAATGACCAGCTGGCTCAAGCGAACATGGCTTTCAATATCCATGTCGAGACTGCTGGCAATCACCTCACCCCCTTGGATACTCCGACGCATGTCGGTGACTTCTTCAGGGCGTTCGTCGATCAGCAACACCATCAGTTTCAGCTCGGGATGATTCGTCGAGATCCCTTCCGCGATGTGCTGCAACATGATCGTCTTGCCGCTCCGTGGCGGCGCGACAATCAACGCCCGTTGTCCCTTACCAAGGGGCGCCAGCAGGTCGATCACGCGATTGGTCAACGGCATGCGTCCGTGTTCCAAACGCAACCATTCTTCCGGATTGATGGGTGTCAGTTGATCGAAGCTGGTGACCTCGGGAAACTTCTCAGGCGACATGCCATCGACATCCAGGATCTCACGCACGCGCGGACCTTGCTGCCGTTTGGCGTGCTGGACCATGGTTTTCAAGAACACGCCTTCTCGAAGACCGAACTTCTCGATCATCGTCCCCGGCACAAACGGATCCGTTCGCTCGCGCGAATAGTTGTTCGCCTCGCTCCGTAAAAACCCGTATCCATTGGGATGCATCTCCAACAAGCCTTCGCACTCTTCTAACGGTGCGTCGCTGGTGAAATCAGCTGGTTCCGAGTTGTGATTGTTGTTGTAACCGCCCGCGCCACGTCGCCGACGTCGTGTCCGTGGTTTCCCATTTCCACCACCGGGGCCGTCATTGCGATGTCCGTTGTAACCACCGCCTCCGCTACCGCCGCGTCCGCGCGACGAGCGTTTCTTCTTCACCATAAGTCAGTCCGAATGCCTGGGGCCACGATCGCGAATCTGGCGAAACACAACGTCATCCAAGGCAGGAGAGAGGAACCGCATTTGGAAATCCTAAAAACACTCCCATTCGTCGGGGGCGGTAACACCGACAAACAGGAATCCGATTCACCAACCTGAAAGGGAAACCACACGTGGCAGCCCGAGGCTGCTCTCTAGCCGTCTTCGCCGAATCATCTCGGCGACTGAGCGTCCTGGCGGAAAGACTCCCATCAAGTGAGTTTGGTTTGCTGAGCGAGTCATTCCAACAACAAAGGGGCCGTCATCAGATACCGAACCTGAACTCAAACACGGCGTCTACGTTTCGAGGAAGACACGCCAAAAAGCAGCCCAGTGCCCACGGAGGGGCTGAACAGGAACATTCCTGAGCCACCGAGCGGTTGAAAACTCAACCAAAAATGCCTTCGAAAACCCCACAGTTGATTAACCGACACTGATGAAGTCAGAGATGACTTCCAAGAGCGACACGGAGAAACAAGGGCCTGCAGCCCTTTCCTGGGAAACTGCAAAGTCTTCAAAAGCCTGAATGATGTGTCGAACGCGGGCTGTCGGAAAACCTGGAAGCGATGGAAATTGCCTACCCCACGCCGCTTTCCGTGCCGTCTGACCGTTCTGCCTGCAACTATAGGTCTGGTGCGCGGCGTGTCAAGGCGGTTTCCATCGGTCGAAAACACAATCTTCGAACTCTCCAAGCGGCCTCGCTACGATCCAAAACATCGATTCGGTCCCCGTAAATCAAGATGACAGCAGCCTCAGGAACCGAGGTCTTCCCCGTCACCGACAGCGGGTTCCCCTGCGATCTCGCCTCGATAACGGCAAGCCTCGAGGAATGACTCCAGAATCACCTGGGCGGCAACGGCATCCAGACGTGCTTTTTTTCGCTTCCGCGTGTACCCAGCAGCGCCCAAGCGTTGCGTTGCCGCCACCGTTGTGAATCGTTCGTCAAACAGGCGAACTGGCAGACCCGTCACCATCCCGACACTTCTGGCAAACTCTCGGGCCAAGAGACTCTTCTCGCTTTCGCCACCGTCATTGTGGATGGGCAGTCCAACCACCAAGCCCGCCAAGCGTTCCCGCTTGGCAAGGTCGCGGAAATACGCCTCGTTCTCCTCATCCGATCCGCTCTGCCAAATCTCAAGCGGGCTCGCCAGAATCCAGTCAGGATCGCAGACGGCGATCCCGATGCGAACCGTTCCAAAATCAATCGCGGCAAGCCGACCGCCGGACGGAAACACGTGTGCCTTGCCCTGGGCAGATGGCATGGATGGCTCGAGTTTGGAGTCGCTGGAGGCTGTCGACGCGTTCTCCCACGGCTCGTCGCGTCCGTCTTTGGATCTCGTCACGGCTTCGCCGCTACCAACTCAGCGTCACCTGCTTCGACGATCGCTTCCGTCAGGCGTTCTTGAAACTGCTCAGGTGCAAGTCCAGACTTGATGATCTGCCGCACGGTTCCTTTGGGATCAATCACCACGGTCATGGGTAGGGTGGCCACGTCAAAGGCCTTTGTCAGGCGGCTGTCAGCGTCCCCGACCAAGGTGAGCGACCAATCCAACTCACTGGTGAACCCGCGCACCATCGCCGGGTTCTCACCCGAGTTCACGCCGAAGGCAATCGCGTCGACGTTCGCATCTCTGATGGCGGCATCCACGTGTGGAATCTGCTGTAGGCAGGCGTTGCAATACGTCGACCAAAACTCCAAGACGACAGTCTTTCCCCGCATCGATTGCAGGGCGAACCTGTCGCCGTGAATCGACACCAGTTCCAGCTTCGGTGCCTCCTGATCCAAGAGGGGATGCGCGCGTTTCTCCTCGGCCTTGATTCGCTTGTAGTCTTCCATTGACTTGAAGCGTTGCGCCCCCGCAGCGGGACGAAATGAAAACAGGCTCTCATCGACGTCGCCTGTCACGCGCCAACTCAAAAAGTCGTACCGCAACGAGTATTCAAAACCCCCCTGTCGCTGCGACTTGTCCCGTCGCCACCATCATGGGCGTCAAGTTCACTAACAGCCGGAGCGGACGGGCGGGTTTCTCTTTTGTCAGCCACAGATCCCAGATCACACCATCCGCCTGTTGCCCTCGAATTCGAAGCGAGTCCATCCGACCGCGGAAACGTGTTTCGCCGATCAAAGTGACGTCGCGCATGCCGCTGGTGAAGGTTCGAGCCGGCTCGGCGCTGGCAATCGTCAATGCCAGGATTGGTTCTGGGTAGGGCCCCAAATCAATGGGCACGTCGGTCACCATGTCACGACATGTCAATCCCGGTGGAAACACACAATAGGCCTGTGTTGACATGGCAACGGACATGGTCCTGCCATCGTGAAAAATCCTGGCAGGGTTGTCTTGGGACTTGTGATAAACCGTGTATTGATCGGGTGCCTTCGACGCGATTTGATACGACGACTCCTCTGTTTGGATCACATGACCGTTCTCGACGGTCTCCGTTGCCAGTTTGACGTTTGCTCGCGAAACCTTGGCTTCCACAATGGACCGGAACAGCGGTTCGAGCAAACCACGCACCTCTTCACTTAGCTCAAAAGGCTCACGCTGATCCGCCTTGCGTTTGTTCGCGCTACGATCCTGGGCCCCAGCCACGCCCTGGGCCCCAGCCACGCCCTGAGAACCAGCCAAACGCTCGGAAACCAGCAGGGCACCCAGCACGAACAGAACCACCATCCGCAGCCATCGAGCGTGGTCAGAGAACATCAAAGCGTCTTTTCGACCATCAAGAGAAAGGAGGGATTCAAGGCTTCAAAACGCACGCGATCCAACTGTTGATAGCCGCGTGCGATGTTGATCATACGCGTTTCAACTTGATAGCCAGCTTCGCTCAGGTCCGCTTGCACGCCCGCCACGTTATCGATGCTGGCGACATTGGCTACCAAACGCCCCCGCGGCTTCAGTCGTAGCGCGGCCGCCGCGACCAACTGCGGGACGCTACGGCCACTGCCGCCGACAAAAATACAATCCGCATCCGGCAACTCCGAAAACGCCTCCGGGGCGCGTCCATGGATGGGCACCAAGGACTTCACATCAAACATGCCCGCGTTGTCGGTGATCAGGGCATAGTCCTCGGCATCCATTTCAATGGCAAACACCTGACCGCGCGACGCGAGATTCGCCGCTTCCACTGCCAACGAACCGCTCCCAGCCCCCACGTCCCAGACCACCGAGTCTTCGCGCACGTCCATCTCAGCCAAGGCGATGCACCGTACTTCCTGGGGCGTCAGCAATCCGCGTTTGGGACGCGACTGTTGAAAGGCGTCGTCGGGATTGCCAAACCGCCGCAACCGCCGACTGCCCGCGGGCAAGTCCGCCGCCCCCTCGCGTCGCACCAAGACCATCACATTCAGTGATGAGAAGGATCCACCTGCGATCGACCTCAGATCGCCCTTGGTGACCGTTTCGGCCGGCGTGCCTAGGTTTTCGCAAACATAAGCGGTGAAGTAGTCAATCCGCCGGTCCAAGAGAACGTTGGCAACCACGCTCGGTGACGCGGCTTCCGTCGTGAAGAGGCCCACGCGTTGGGACGTGCGGATCACATCCACGACACGATCCATGGGTTCATTGGCCAGCGAAACCAAATAGGCATCGTCCCAGCGTTCCTTGACTCGTGCAAACGCCAACTGCATGCTGCTGACGTGTGGGATGACCCGAAAATGGTCCTTGCCGAACACGTCCAGCAGATACTGAGTGACGCCGTAGAACAATGGGTCGCCGTCAGCGAGCAACACCGTACCACCCGCATCACGATGCGAGTCTTCGAGCCAGACCTGGACATTCTCCCGCAAGCCTTCCAGACCACCGCTGACCTCGACCCAGGTTCGGTCACCTTCTTGGGGAACGTGCGATTGCACCTGAGAACGAACCTGATTCAGGACCTTGGGCGCACCCATCACGCACCGCGCGTCGTGGATCACTCGCCGAGCCTGCCCCGTCAGTCCCTCGTATCCGTCATCACCAATGCCGACGATATCAATCCGTTGATTCAAGCCGATTGCTCCCTCAGGAAAGTCGCGCTTCGCTGGATGCTGGCGACCGGGTCGGGGGACTGATCTTGTTCAACATGGCACTGCGCCACGCCAATTTCCTTGGCCAATCGCATCACCGCGGGAATGTCGATGGTCCCATCTCCCAGTTCTTCAAACGCTTCCTTAGGAACTTGCCCCTCATCGTGAATGACCGGGGTTTCGGCCAGCAGATCCTTCAGGTGGACCTGACTGATCCTGCCGGCCAGTTTTCGCATGATCGCCAGGGGATCGTGCCCGCCGATTTTGGCCCAAAACACATCTAATTCAAACTCCATCTGATGCGGGTCAAACCGCTCGGTGAAGATATCAAACGCGGTGGTTTCGGACTTGCCCGCCTTTCCTGTCTTGAGCGTCGCGAATTCGAAGGAATGGTTGTGGTAACACATCCTCAATCCAACGGCGCGCGCCCTTTCGGCTGCGACATTCGCACGCTCTGCGATCGCGTAACACTTGTCCGCGGTGTCACGCTGATGCTTGGCGATGTAGCCGAAGACAAGGTGCCGCAGTCCGATGCGTTGCGCCAATTCCAGGGTCTCATCCACGGCCAAAGTGCCTGGTTTGTCAGGTTCAGTGATGGTATTGAAATCCATGAAGCCACTGTGGACGTACATGCCCAAGTCCCTCGCGATCGCAGCAATCGCAAGGGATTCTTGGTCGATGGACATCAGTTCCACCTGTCGGTAACCGGCGTCAGCGACTGCTTGAAGCGTCCCTTCACGGTCATCCGCCAAGGTGCCGCGAAGCGTGTAAAGCTGCAAGCCAATCGAATCCATGTACGGGAGCGTCCCGCCGGACGCTTGCTCGGAGAGTGCTTGCAGCGGGCGACTGAGCGTCGCCAGCAACCCGGCGTGAAGGGTCCGAGACAGAGCGGTTCGTCGATTGATCTCTGTGTGCCGAATCATCATGGGACAAAGACTCTTGATTCAATAATTGACGGGGTAGCGAGCCCATGGCTCCCCGTGACACGTGGACAAACCATCGGCAATGATGCACCAAATGGCGTCAAAAGCAATCTCCTCAGGAAAGCTTCTGCGGCGAATCGCGACTCGCGTCGAAAAGTCGGCGACGAGGAGCTCTACCCATCGTCACGTTTTTCGCGTTGCCGGCGACTGTAGCGTTGCAGCGTTCGCCGTTCCGCGCTGGTAAGGCTAGATTCGCCCGACTCATGGATTTTAGCCAAAATGCGGTCGGCTTCCTGAGCTTCCACCCGTATTTTCTGATCGGGGTCATGTAATTTCAGCTTCATGCAGCGCGACCGCTGCCGAAGTCGGTCTGGCATATCGGTCAGCCAACCCATGGAGAAACGGCGAAAGCTCCAACCCAGCTGATAGTAGAGGAAACCAAACAAAGCCCCTGCCAAGTGAACCTCGAAAGCCGTGTTGGAGCCGGAGCCCATGATGCCAAGTGCACCAGCAAAGTCGACCAAGACCAATAGCGTCGCCAACACCCAGGCCTTGATCGGAAACAGAAACATGAAAAGCACTTCGACCTGTGGGAACAGGCACGCAAACAGCACGGTCACCGCGACGACCCCACCACTGGCCCCGATCACCGACCAGGCTTGGTTGGAACCAAACAGCCCATAGACCAACGGCAACATCATCGCGACCGCACCGCCTGCGATGATGGCCAGCAAATAGAAACGCAAGAATTCGTCGCGTCCGATCCGCATCTCCACGTTGCGTCCAAAGACGTACAGAACAAACATGTTGAATAGGATGTGGAAGATGTCGCCGATGCTGTGCAAGAACCCATAGGTCAGCACGCGGAAGTAAAACCAGGGTTGCGGCAGCGTGTCACTGGAGATTGCAAACCAGTCTGCCAACAAACTGGCCCGCCCGACGCCCGGCACGTTCTTCGCCGAAAGGGCATCGGCGAAAAAGACCACGACATTGACGATGATCAAAATCGTCACGATGGAACGTGGGTTCTCCATTCGATCCCACGGTGTTCGCTCTTGGCGTCCGTAGTCGCGGTCGTACAGGCCCATGAATCGTGGCGAGGGTTCGTGGTTGGGTTTGATCAATCAGTCGGGCCCGGACAGGGTCCCGTTTTGGCGTGCCGCCGTCCTCATGCGGAGCCGAGTGCATTGTCTAGCCTAACACGTTGTCGGTCCGGCCCCAGTGGTGGTGAGCCTCAGCCGACACTGCGGGCCAACGCGGCATCCCGTCTCAGTCGGATCGATTCGATCTTTCGGTCTGTGGCACGCAAGACGTCCACCACCCATTCATCGATGATCAATTCCTGGCCGGTTTCCGGGATCATGCCAGCGTGGAACAACACCCACCCCGCCACGGTCTCATAGTCCTCGCTTTCGGGTAAATCCCAATTCACCAAATCATTGAGGTCGTCGATCATCACGCGTCCGTCCACCTCGACATGATCGTCACTCACGACCTGGATACCGATCTCCTCCTCCTCGTCGGACTCGTCCACAATCTCCCCAACGATCTCTTCCAAGGCATCTTCGATCGTGACCACTCCCGCAGTTTGCTGAAACTCATCCACCACGATCGCCATGTGCGAACGACTGTGCAGG
Source organism: Planctomycetota bacterium (assembly GCA_039189905.1). Classification (GTDB taxonomy): domain Bacteria; phylum Planctomycetota; class Planctomycetia; order Pirellulales; family Pirellulaceae; genus Rhodopirellula. Next base: position 7,290 of record JBCCYK010000079.1, on the reverse strand, counting down.
AATTCTCGCAACAACAACTCAACACTTCGGTCTTTCGGTACGGTCCACGGTTTTCGACAGAGCTCCGCGATCGACTGTTCCGGCAAATCACCCGCCGCCAAACGCGGCAGCAAGTCCTTCACGAAAAGCACGCCAACGACCTGATCCAGCGTCTGATCGAAAACGGGATACCGGGTTCGCCCCGATTTGATCACCAGGGCCAAAACATCTTCCCACGACCACGCGGCATCGATGGCGTCGACATCGATACGGGGCGTCATGATGTGAGCGACCGTGTCTTCGTGCAGTGTCATTACACCCTGGATCATGTCACGCACCCCAGGCCCGAAGTAACCTTCCCGTGTTCCGGCGGCGACGAGCGTCCGAATCTCGTCCTCCATTTGCTCTTCTTCTTCGTCCGCATTCTCTTCGCGGCCTGCCAAGCGTCGTGTGATGGCTTCCAGCAACTGGCCTGGCGCAGAAAGCGGGGCCATCACCACGGATAGGAACCGCCACAGCGGCCAACTGTGATACAAGACCGGCGCCGACGCCAGTCGCGTGACCGCAAACGGCAACCACACGTGCGTCAACATCATCAGTCCTCCCGCCCCCACCGCCCACCACAGGATGTCCCCGCGGGTGGGTCCCGTGCTCATCACGGCGATGGTGCCACTGATCAGGAATAAGACCGTGCCAATCATACGCAGGTAATCACTCCCGATCAGCGCGGCCTCGTGATGGTCCAGCACGCTGCCAAAACGCTCGCGGTCTTTCTTCACGCGACAGTAGACTTCCAGCGAACGCCCCGCGAACCGATCCAACAAGACGCCCCCAAACCCGCCGACGCTGCTGAGGACAAACCCAATCGCCATCCACACCAGGGGAGAATCCCATCGGACGTCGATCGTGATGGCCAAGATGTTAGCGGTCATCGAGACGCACCACCACGACCGACCCCAACTTCAGTTGCCGTCAGCTCTGTGAACCGACGCAGACTTTCAGCTTCCGCGCGACGCATCTCTGCTCGCGACGCATCGTCTTGATCGTCTAGGCCCGCGATATGGAGTGTTCCGTGAACAACATAGAGAATCAGCTCGTTGTCGGGTGTTTGCTCGTTGTCGATCGCTTGTGACAGAGCCGTTTCCACACTGGCAACAAGTTCGCCTTCCAGGAACCGGGAGTCCTGGTCGTGGCCGTAGCCAAAGCTGATGACATCGGTCGCATAATCATGCGACAAGAACTCGCGATTGATCTCGCGAATGGTCGCGTCGCCGGTCAGCCGCACGCCAATCTGTCCTCGCTGAAAGCCCTGCTGTGCCGCTGCGGCACGCACTGCCCTGGTAATCACCGTCGCAGCAGATTCCGGGAACCACCCGCTCACGACGGATTGAACGTCATCATCCAATAAAAGATCAACCACGAAGTCGTCCATCAGGCCGATTGCTGATCTGGGTACTTGATGCGTGCGTGGTAAATAGCGGTCAGCGATTTCACGAGACTCTGGCGGACCTGATGTAATTGTGAAAAAGTCAAGCCACACTCATCGAACTGGCCATCCGCCACCTTCTTTTGCGCGATGGCATCCACCAAGTTCTGGATTCGCGCGGGTGTGGGGTCCACGAGCGTTCGTGAGGCGCTCTCGACCGTGTCTGCTAACATCAGGACCGCTGCCTCGAGGGTCTGTGGCTTGGGACCTGGGTAACGAAAATCATTGTCACTCACGGCCTCTTTGTTCGGGTCTTCTTCGCTTCGCTTGGTCGCCTCGCGATAGAAGTATTCCACCAGCGTCGTTCCGTGGTGCTGCATGATGAAGTCGATGATCGGTTCGGGCAAATGGTGATTGATGGCCAAGTCCGCGCCATCCTTCACGTGCGCGATGATCACCAAGGTGCTCATCGCAGGCTGCAAGGAGTCGTGTTGGTTGACGCCGGCGGACTGATTTTCAATGAAATACTCGGGTTTGAACATCTTCCCGATATCGTGGAAGTACGCCCCCACACGAACCAAGAGGCCGTTGGCACCAATCGCATCGGCTGCCGCCTCCGCAATCGAAGCCACGTTGATCGAGTGGTTGTACGTTCCCGGCGCTCGTTGGGCCAAACGACGCAACAGGGGGTGGGACGCATCCGCCAACTCCAGCAAACTCAAGTCCGTCTGGACCTTGAAACCCCGTTCCACCAACGGCAACAGCCCGGTCATGATCAGAGCGGAGATAAAGATGCAGAAGCCGGCCCATCCGGCTTCAGATAACAAACCCTGGAGCATCAGATCAAAGGGCGCCCCGCGATACAGTGGTTCCAAATTCTCACCGGGTGATCCTGACGAAATCGTCTGGCCGGTCACGATCCCGACCCCAATCACCGTTGCCGCCGTCACGCCGGCCGAGATCCCGCCCACCGTCATCAAGTGCGTGCGGCTGCGAATCCGCCCGGTCAACAAGGTGCATGACGTACAGGCGGCCGCCATGGCCACCAAGTCGGACAGGTTCGCCCCCAACAATAAGGTCACGCTCAAGCTAATCGCGGCCATCAACAAGATTGCCAGCTCGCGACCATAGACCACGGCCATGGTGATGGACGCCAGGATCAGCGGTACCAGTTCCGTTCGCCACTGATCGCGGGAGGCGTAGTAGGCGAGCCCGATGGTCGCGACCCCCAAGGCCAAGAGCTTCACCAGCTTCCAGCGGCTCTGGAGGATCGAGCGGTCATCCACGAACCAAATGTAGGAACCGCAAAGCAAATAGAGGGCGACAAACATGCCTCCGAATGCAGCAACGCGTGCAAGTGAATCCGACACCCCCATGTTGTCGACCAGCGTCCGCCACTCGGCACGAAGCAACTCCATCTCTTCGCTGGACAAGGGTTTGCCGGCTTCCGCCAACCGGCTTTGTCCGGCATAGAAAGACTTTTGGACCTCCTCCACCGCCGCCGCCGCTTCGTCACGCGCCGCTTGGCTCAGTTCCTTGTCATATTGCAGGGTTTGATAGCTGGGCAATTGCGCCCGCAACCAACGGCTGACCATCAAGGCAACTTCTTGGCCACGCTCCCCCTCGAAATACTTGCGAAAATCGTCTCGCAGCAGCTTCTCGAGAGTTCCCCCTGCCTCGGCAATCCGAACCTTGGAGAGTTCGACTGGAATCGCGTCGTCCCCCGAATCGCCTTGGAAGACACGGATCATTCGTTGTGATCCCTCTTCATCGGTATGCCCCACCGACTGCAACACGCCGTTGCGATACAGCGGCAGCATCGCTTGCTCGACCATGCGGTCCAGCTGATTCAACTCGGGATCGCCGGCAAAAACCTCTTTCAGTTTCGCAAAGCTGTTGGCCGGACTGAGACCGTCCTCTGTCTCGCTACTGGGCACAAAGTCTTCCAGAGCGCCGCGGCCCTCTTGGTCCAACTGATCAAAGGAATCGACTCCAAGGATCAAGAACAGTTTGTTCTTGAGGGCGGCCCTCAACTGTACCAATCGTTGAGGGCGGTTCCGATACAGCGTCAGCACTTCACGACGCTTGCGATTTCGCAGCTCGTCGGTTGCAAACGTGTCAGGCACTTGAAAGGTGACCCGCGAGATCGTGTCGCGTGCCGGGATGGCACCATCCCGATACGAAAACGCTGGTTCCCAAGTACGACAGACCAACAGAACGGCCACGGCGGCAGCGATGGCCATGCCCAACCGCAAGGCCCAATCACCCTTGTCACTCCCCTCCCACCAAGTCGCCCACTTGGACTTGGGGATCCCCAAGGACTCGATCCGCTCTTTTCCCGAGCGTTGTTTGCTGCCCGCGCGTGTCTTGCCGCCACCGCGGTTTGGACTGGTTCCGCCGCTCACCCATCACCTCGCGACGCATCCGGTGGTTCGTCATCGGCCTTGTCATTCGCACGACCGGGCCCACCGCGTGACTCGAAAGCACCGCCGTCGTCGTAAGCGCCAACGATGCGTTGCACCAGAGGGTGGCGTACGATGTCTTCGGGTTGCATTTGAATGCATGCGATCTGGCGTATCGGACGCAAACGCTGCAAGGCATCATGCAATCCGCTGCGAACGCCGCGTGGCAGGTCCAACTGAGTCGCGTCGCCCGAAACCACCATCTTGCTTCGTTCGCCCATCCGCGTCAGAAACATTTTCATCTGCGGAACTGTTGTGTTCTGGGCTTCGTCCAGGATGATAAAGGCATCGTTAAGCGTTCGACCCCGCATGTAGGCCAGCGGAATGATCTCGATCACATCTTCTTCCATCAAGGATCGCGCTTGGTCGTAGTTGACCATTTCACCCAACGCGTCCAACAACGGTCGAAGATATGGGTTTAGTTTCGCTCTCAAATCACCGGGCAGGAACCCCAAGTTCTCCCCCGCCTCGACTGCCGGACGCACCAACACAATCTTGCGAACTGCCTGACTGCGCAAGGCCTCCACGGCCATCGCGACCGCCAGGTAGGTCTTCCCGCAACCTGCCGGTCCGATAGCAAACGTGAGGTCATGGTCCCGAATCGCCTCCACATACCGAGCCTGACCGGGCGTGCGAGGGCGCACCTTCCGACCGGCATTGCGGATGTCGATCGGATCGGCTTTGGGTCTCCGTGCGACGCGGGCCGTCTCGCCTTGCGTCGCGTCGCTGGTCACCGTGTTCAAGTCTTCTTCCAAACGGACCGAGAGATCGCCGCCAACGAGGGCACCTTCGTCCGCCGCGGCACGTTCCACGTCCCCGACATGAAGACCGTCGGGTCCACGGGCCAGCACACGCAGCTTTTCAAGCGTCCGCGTGGCGGCAGCGACGCTTTCAGGATGCCCCGCGATCCGGATGCGACCGTCCCGATTGGTGATATCCACCGAAAACAGGCGACGGAGCTTTCGCACGTGCTGGTCACGAGGGCCAAAGAGCGCCAAAACTTCGCCTTTCCCGGCGGTGGTCAGTGTGGCTTCACTGACAACAGGTTTGACGACCATGGTCTCGCAATTGACCGAGGAAATCCAAGCATTCGCTCCTGAGCGAGGCAAAACTGAGCACTGGGACGCGAGCCATCCGACCCGGGTTCACTCTTTGGGCTGGTAACGCAAATCGATGTTCAGATCATATCCACGCTGCACAAACCCCTCACGTGGGGATGCAGCGTGTCTCCAGTTTGGAGTCACGATTCGGGATTCTATACGGTGTCCCGCCCGTCTGGCCAATCCTCTGTCGGCGAAAAGTCGGAAATCCCCGGAGTCTCGCTGCGGGCAACCCTAGCATCCGGGCGGCCATCACGTTCAGCCGAAAACCTTGCCATCGAGGGCAAAAACCCATGATTCCGTTTGACGCGACCGCTTGAGTATCGGAGCCCAGGCACCTGGGCCAGGCTGGATCACCCGGCGGAGCCCCCTTTCTCCCAGCAAATCTTGCCCCCGTCGAAGATCGGGCCCTCGACGCAGGTACGTTTGTAGTCCCAGTCGCCGTCCTCTTGCCAAACCTTGGCCACGCACGAAAAGCAGATCCCAATCCCACAGGCCATTGGGGTCTCCATTGATACCTGGCAGTCCACGCTGTGCTGCATGCAAGCTTCGCTGACCTTCTCCATCATGATCTCGGGGCCGCAGGTGATGACACGAACGATTTCGTCCGGCGATTGGTCGCCCAACTGATCCAATCGATCACGGACCACGTCGGGAACGCGCTGCTGAAGCCCACGCGACCCATCGTCGGTGCACAAGGTCAGATCGAAACCTGCAGCTTCGAACTGCTCAACGCCCGCCAACAGTCCGCCGCGCCGCGCCCCATAAATGAGTTCCACGTGCCGGGCCCACCCGCGCGCCAGCGCATCGCGTCCCGCCATCAACATCGGTGTTTGTCCAATCCCTCCGGCGGCCATGATGAGACGATCGCAGGGCCTGTCCGCGAATCCATTTCCGAGTGGGCCCCAAACCGTGACATCGGTCCCGTTCGGACTCTGGGCCAACGGCGTCGTCAACGCGCCTTTCTTCAGATAGATCAAATCGATCGTGGCGGGTCGCCCATCCGGACCCTCGTGGACATCAAACACGGCGAGCGCGCGCCCGATCAACGGTGCGTTGACGTCCGCCATTCGCACCATCACAAACTGACCCGGTCGTGTCCTCCCAGCGATCTCCGGTGCATGGATTCGCATCAGGTGGGTGTCGTCGGCCACTTGATCATTCATCAGCAAAGGCCGCGTGACCTGCTGCAAGTCGTCCGCGTAGTGTTTCGCGTGCAGCGCGGGGGTCATCGTTTCCTTCCTCGCTTCGCGGTCTTCTTTCGCCTTTTGACACTCGTGGTCTTTCCGGCTGATCGCTTGGCGTTGCCGCGTGCCGGGCGTTTTTTGAAACCGCGCGAGCCCACGGCTTTCTTCGCAGCCCTTTTCTTGGCTCGCTTCGCACGCGGCCTTTCCACCGGGGCAGCATCCACATCCGCACCGATCACAACACCACCGCTGGAATCGTTGGAAACGGAATCGGGCCGACGTGATCGCTGCACGCCTTTGCGTTGGTTACGCCGCTTCGAATCAGCCCGATTGGTGCGAGCACTTGGTCCCGCCGATCGGTCGGACTTCCCTTTCGTGCGCGACGTTGGCGCCTGCTTGGGCCTTCCCTTCTTGCGCTTCGTGTCACGTTGCGCCGCAAGTGCCGCCGCTTGGAGTTTCTCAATCTCATCCCGAGTCAACTTGCGATAAGCGCCAGGAGGCGTGTCGCCCAGACGAAGAGGACCGATGGCGATGCGTCTCAGCTTTTGCACCTTATGTCCAAACCGCGCGAGCACGCGGCGGATCTCGCGATTTTTTCCCTCGCGCAAACGAATCTCCATGTCGGTGGCGCGCGGCCGAGCCTTCAGCACGCGAGCCCCATCGACTTGCACCAAGCCCTCCGCGATGTAAATGCCTCGACGCATTTTTTGCATCGTTTCCGCATCAACACGGCCAGCCACCGTCACCCGGTAGACCTTCTGGACGGCGTAGCGAGGATGCGCCAATCTGTGAGCCAAGTCGCCATCGTTGGTCAACAGGATCAAACCTTCGCTCGCAAGGTCCAAGCGACCCACCGGGAAAACTCGCTCGGTGGGCGGCACCAAATCGATGACGCGGGGCCGCCCCATCGGGTCGGCGTTGGTCGTCACGACGCCGTTTGGTTTGTTGACCGCAAAGTAGACGAGACGCTGCTGTTTGAGTGGAACGCCATCGACACGAACCTTCTGAACACTCGGATCCACCGAAATCCCAAGCTCCGAAATGACCTCGCCATCAATCTCCACGCGGCCTTCCCGCACCAACTCCTCACAGTGGCGACGGCTGCCGTAACCGGCCGACGCCAAGAGTTGGTTGAT
>JBCCYK010000078.1:0-25160 GCA_039189905.1 Planctomycetota bacterium | reverse complement strand
TTGAAGGCATACAGAACGTGATTGGGCTCGCCGACGTCCACTCCCTGCCGGCTCCCCTCGCGCCAGTAACTCTTTGGATAGTCGTACCAATCATCCCACGCGCGGATCTGAAGCGTTCCCAGCCACGCTTTTTTCGCGATGGCGGGTGCGTCGGGATCATGTGACGCTCTGCCGAGACCGCCATTCCAACCATCGGGCTGCACAACAAAAAGTTGGACGCCATCTGTCGCCGAGTTCGACTGCGCTTCGTAGCGACCGTCCGTCAGTTTTCGCACGGTAATGGGATGGTCCGTGTTTGCAAATAGACTTGCATTCTTCAGTCTTGCTTGCAGGATCCTTGCCTCGTCGTGGCTCGCCAAGACTTCAGCCGGTACGTCCTCTTCCACTGCGGGCACGTTTTCGACGATCAATCCATGGCTGCGATGCGCATACGGTGTCCGCCAGCTTTGGTGAGCGATCACATTGGTTCCAAAAATGCCAATGACGATCAACGCCGCTCCGCCTAGGAAGGGAGGCAGGCTTCTGGGCGCCAGCAGGCCGTACAGCACAAGCCAAAAACAAAACATGGACAGGGCCGGGAGCTCCGCCGCCACCGTCATGGCGGCGCAGGCGCCTGCGGCGAACCAGAGCCAGGCGTTGGGGCGATAAACAAGTGACGAGAAAGAATCGTGGAGGTACTTGCCCGAATGCAGATACACCCACAGCACAACCGTGGTGCAGACGACGGCGATGAAATGGTTATTGAGCGTGATGGCAAAGGGAGTCGCCATCGTCGCAAAGCAAGCCGCAACCAGGCAATATTTTTTCGCGTAATCGGAGGCGCCGACCAGCTCGATGATCAACATCATCAGGTAGGCAAACAGCCCAAAAAGCGGCACATTGACCAACAACAAAATCAGGCGCGGAAGGTAGAGTGGTTGTTCCGTCAGCCGCAGCCCGGTCGCTTGATGAAGGACCCAATAGACGCCTGCGTAAAGCGTCGGCAGCAAAGTGGGCTTACTGCTGTAGTAGTGGAGCTGCCCGTCCGCCCCAACATGGCGGACTTTGTCGATCGTCTCCCAGGCACGACGGGGACGACCGCTGATAGGATTCTTGGTGACGATGCCGATGGGACCGTCAATCGCGTACGTGCCGTCTTCCACCAGAGCTGCGATCGTAGCCCAGCGACTGCGATCGTTGGCGCTCGCGAACGCCGTGTCCCCCTCGCGGCTGGAAGTCGACACGATCCGGCCTGCGACCAGAGCGCATCCCACCAGAATGAGCATGATCCCAATGTGCCGCCGATGTTGCCTTGGGACGTCGTGCTTCCGCATGCCTGGCTTGCGAATCTGTTCCTGACCGCGTGACGATGCGAATGGGCCGGTCCGATCCGCATTACCGTGCAAGCGTACACCCCCGAAAGCGTGGTTCAATCTCCCTCACCACAGACTTTTTCCGAAATGCTGTAGAAAGAGTCCGATGGTCTGCGATGGTTCGATACGAGGGAAACGATCAGCTCCGCTAGGAGCCCGGCAAGGAAGCATTGGGCCCCCAGCAGGATGGCAGTGATGCAGTAATAAAAGACGGCCGTTTTGTGCAGGTGAATCGGATCCGCTGCCGTGAGGATCGCGACAACCTTGGCGGCGGTCAGGTACAGCATCCCCGCGGCGCCGGTGGCAAAGCAAATCAGTCCGGCCGCCCCAATCAAGTGCAGCGGTCGGCGACCATAGCCCGTGACCAAGTAGATGCTCATGAGGTCCAAGAATCCCTTGGCGATTCGAGACACCCCGTACTTAGACTGGCCGAACTGGCGCGCGTGATGCTGCACGATGATTTCACCAACGCGGAAGCCCCGCGAGTCCGCCAGAACGGGCACGAATCGATGGCGTTCGCCGTACAGATCCACCTCGGAGAGAACTGCACGTCGATAAGCCTTGAAACCGCAGTTGTGATCATGAAGCTTGACGCCCGTCAGAGTGCTCACCAAACCGTTAAACACACGACTGGGCAGTACTTTGTGCCACGGGTCATGGCGCACTTTTTTCCAACCGCTGATCACGTCCAAACCCGAATCCAGCTTCTCTAGAAATCTCGGGATTTCCGCGGGATCGTCCTGGAGGTCCGCGTCCATCGTGAACACAATCGCCCCACTTGCCGCGTCAAAGCCAGCTGAGAGCGCCGCCGCTTTCCCAAAGTTGCGACGCATGCGAATCGCCGTGACTTCCTTGCGCGTCCTGGCGAGCTCCTGCATCTTCTGCCATGTGGCATCCGTCGACCCATCGTCGATCAAGATCACCTCGTGCGTCTTCTGGATGGACGCGCACACATCCGCGATCTGGTTTACGAGCTTGTCGACCGTTTGCTCCTCATTCATGGCGGGGACCACAATCGACAAATCGAGCTCACTCGGAGAATGGCGCCCTTCTTGCTTGTGAAGCTGAGAAACAAGGTCCGGTTTCGTGGCATCCGCGCCCGAGTGTCGCGTGAGCGATGCGTCGGAGGATGCGTTCCCAAGGGCCTGACCCTCGCTTCTGGCTGAGGAAATCACAAACATCGCCCTTACCTCACGGGTTGTTGTTCATCAAAAGTCGCAGCGTTGGGCGCCGCGACGGCTGCCTCCTAGGTATAGCAGAATCCAATGTGGGGGCATCGTTTTTTGGTCGTCGCCCCGGGCCGTCCTGTCATGGATGCGGCTTTGGCGAGAGGTCCCCGATTGGACGCCTCGAAATCGCGGTGAACCCGTTCCCTGGCCCCTGCGTAGGCATTCCATCATCGGTGGGCGTCCGCTAACCGCTTCCCAACCCGCTTTTCTGGCTACCGAGACTCCTGTCGGATGCTTGCCCTACCACCGCACCCCCATTCTGTCAGCCCGGATTGGCGGCTTATCTCGGACGTCCAGGACCTTGGCTCGAAGACGACATCTCTCGGCATGGACATGGCGTCGTCCATGTTGCAAGTCGCCCAGGTTGGCAATTGGCTGCCCGCCTTTGCGACGCCGCTTTGGATCCTCTCCGTCGGTCTCGTGTTGGGGGCACTCCTAACAGGGGCCGTCTACGGCTTGCTGAGCATCCTCTCATTCATCCCCGTCTTGGGAAAACTGGCGGATGATCCTCGGAGAGGTTTGGTCGGATCCTTGCTGCTCGGAGCGGTCTTCTCGGCGGTGCTCTGTATCCTCTACGTGCCCTTGGGCGGCAGCCATTCCGGACAGTTGCTGCTTCCCCTCACCGTGATCGGCGTGATTTTTGGCTTCGGCATTGTCTATGGACTTTGGCACAGGACTCGATCCGAGTGGCTGGACATTTTGGCCGAAGGAATCGTGCCTTATCTGCTAGGGACGGTCGCACTTTTCGCCATCATCGGCTTCGCTTTGACAACGTTTGTCAAGGAACCCAAAGAGATTCTGGCGAGTCTCCCGGCGGTGAATCTGGTGGGTGATGGAACACAGGTGGAGGTTGCACGCATTGCACCCAGTGACGGCGAAGCCCACTTCTTGCCCGCTAATATTCAGTATCGTTTTCAGAATGTGGCTGAGATTCGAATCGAAAGTGACAAACGCGTTTTCTTGGCCGACTCGGATGATTCGACCCAGTTCAGCCAAGCTCCCGTGGAATTGAATCCGGGCAGTAGCGAGGCGATCACGTGGCGTTACGAGGATCGCGAAACGCCCCCATTGCCCAATGAACCAGGGATGTTGCACATCTACAACCAAGAGATCGATGCGGCGACGGTCACGTTCACGTTCAAAAACCTGCCTCAGATCCCGGAGGTGTCCTCAATCGCCTTCACGGCATTCGTCTTCTTCTTGGTCATGACGGCCTTGATGGCGTTGCGGCAGGCCGCACCTCGCGTTTGGGCTCTGGCTCTGTCGACCGCGAAGAATGAGATGGCTCAGCCGCTCTACCTGCTCTTGCTTGGTATCGGTGTGTTCGGCGTGTTGCTCTTTGGGATCTATCCGTTTCACACACTTGGCGACGACATCCGTTTGTTGAAGGACAGCGGCGCGACCATGATCATGGTCATGGGAATGCTGTTGGCTGTTTGGAGTGCGGGCACTTCCGTCAGCGAGGAAATCGAAGGTCGGACGGCATTAACGGTGTTGAGCAAACCGATCAGTCGCCGGTCGTTTATCGTCGGAAAGTACACAGGGATCATGCTTTCCGTGTTGGTGATCTTTGTCATCCTGTCCGCGGTGCTGTTGGTCGTGATGAGCTACAAGCCGATTTACGACGCACGAGAAACGTCTAAGGCGACTCCTGCGTGGCAGGAAGGTCACGAAGAAATCATGACGACGCTCCCCATCTTGGGTCTGTACTTCATGGAGACCATGGTGATCGGCGGCATCGCCGTGGCTTTGGCCACGCGTCTGCCACTGCTGGCCAATTTCATCACCTGTTTCACGGTCTACGTTGTTGGTAACCTGGTCAGTCTCTTGGTCGCGTCGGGGTCTGAGAACACGGAACTGGTCGCGTTCTTTGGGAAGTTAATCGCGGTGGTGGTGCCGAACCTCAATGCTTTCAACGTGCAGGCGGCGGTGGACACCGGAAATTCCGTTCCTCCGATCTATTTGGCAGGGGCTTTCAATTATCTTGTTTGCTTCGTGATCGCGATTTGGATGTTGGCGATGTTGTTGTTTGAAGACCGCGATTTGGCCTGATCCTCTCCACGCTGCGGCAGTGCTCTGGCTGTCGGAGCAGGGATGATCATTGTCGGGGAGTAGACATCTGAGCGTGATTGGTTTGAGAAGTTTGAAGCAGGCACGCCAGGAAGCCGAGGCCACCGGCTCGTTCGGGAATTTTGTTTGGGCATCGATCGCTGGTGTTTGTGTGCCCGCTCTCATTGTGGTGGTGGGTGTGTTGGCTCACCTGCTGGATCGCAATGCCATGCCGCCGAGTTCCCTCCGGCTGGGAACCCATCTTTATGTCCCACTGCCCGCTTGGTTAACCAAACAAGACGCGCGGGCTCAGCTGATCGAATTGGTCCTGATCGCGTTGGCGATCGCAGCCCTGCTGTCCCTCGCCTTGGTCGTCCAACGTCGAATCGCCGATCGTCGTGCCCGTCGCGTGATCAAGTCGTTGCACCGGCGCGTCATGCAACAAAGCTTGAAACGCGCCGAAGTGGAGGGAGCCGCTGCGCAACAAAGCCGGGCTGGAACGCTCATCATGGAGTCTCTGCCACAACTTGGATGGGGGCTTGCACTTTGGTTCCGCACGATGCCGCTTTGCGCTCTCATTCTAGTGGGCTGCGTCGCATTGGCGCTGCTGGTTAATGTTTGGCTGGCCGTGTTCGCGGTCATCAGCGGTGTCTTCCTTTGGCAACTCTACAGCAAACTGCGTTATCCGGATTGGCTTGAACTTTCGCGTTATGAGATTCCGCAGCTGCGCCACCGTCTGATTGCTTTGATCGGTGATGGTCCAATGATGGGTCGCGTTCAAGCGGACAACCTGGCTTCAGCCGCGTTTGACGTGGAACTGGAGTCGTTGGACCGGCGGATCGCGGGTGACGATGCACGCCGGGCACGACTTTGGCCCGCCCTGCTCTTCACCAGCTCGATCGCCATCGCTGTGCTCGTGTTGGGATTGGGGATCAACTCCATTGGCATGGACGAGGGGCTGACCCTGCCTGCCGCCTTGGTTCTGGGTTTGTCCCTAACAGGCGCGGGGATCGCGGCAGGTCGCCTTGTACAGTGGGCGATGGCTTCACGAAAGAGCCAGCGCGCTTGTGAGGCGACGTACCTTTACCTTTTGCCGACCGAAGGCGTCGCACCGAGCGAGCAGCGTGTCGGTTTGGCGGGGCTGCGGGATAGCATCGCGTTCCAAAACGTGACGTTAAACGATTCCGTTGGTCGTCCGATGTTGCGAGAAGTCAACTTGTCATTCCACCCCAAGACTTTGGTGGCCTTGATGGGTACGGAAGAGGCTGCCACACGATCGGTCGTGGAACTGATCATGGGGTTTGGTCGGCCGGCTCAAGGCGAAGTGTGCATTGATGGCCTGAAGCTGCTGGATATCCATCCCATGGCACTGGCGAAGAATGTCATGTGGGTTGCTCCCGATGGACCACTCTGGGAAGGCTCGCTGACGGAAAATCTGATGGCCGGGGTCGACAGCAACATTGACACTCGAGACATGGTGGATGTGTTGGAACGGTTGGGTATCTACGAACGCATCACACGTTTGCCGGAGGGACTGGAGACACTCGTGGGACCGTCGACCCGAGCCGCGGACGGAAGCGATGGTGGGTCGGATTTGAGTCGCGACGTCCGTTACGCGATTGGAATTGCACGCGCGGTGTTACACCGACCGCCTATCGTGCTTGCCAACGAGCCCCCGGCACCCACGGAACATATCAACGAAGATCCTTGCTTGGACTGCTTGCGCGACCTCGCCGATTCAGGATCGCTGGTGGTGATGTTGCCGCGCCGATTAAAAACGCTTCGCACGGTGGATCGGGTGGTGTTGCTCAACGGGGGTGTCGTGGCAGGTGAAGGGGGCCATGCCGATCTTTTGAATACCAGCGATCTGTATCGCCACCTGAACTATTTGCTTTTCAATCCCTACCGGCATCGCTAAGGAACCGCGACACGGACGTGAATAACCCTCCGGAATGGAACGAACCACCGTCGGATTCGCCCGGCGAGCGGGATCCCAATCAGGTCTTCACCACCGCCATCTTGGTGGAGATGGGGCTCGGCGTGGCGGCGGTCGTGATCGCGTCCCTGTTGGGCCCCGATTGTCGCGCCTACATACCCGAGTTTTCTCAGGTGGAATTGGCGCGGGTGTTTGGTGGCTTGGTCATGGGCTTGGTTTTCACGGTACCCATGATCCTGGGCATGGCGCTTGTCAAGCGACTCAAACTTCCTGCCATCGAAGAGCTGAGGCGATTGGGTGACCACCCGATGATGACGACTTTGCTGCAGTTGTCGATGGTCGAGTTGATCGTCATCAGCCTTTGTGCGGGCGTGGGAGAAGAACTCCTCTTTCGCGGGTGGTTGATGCCGGCAATCGCGGGCGACATCACTTGGCTCCAATCAACCGAACCCGCACTTGCGAGCGACTTGAGTTCGCCCGGCGATTGGTTTGGCGGGCATGGTTGGCTGGGATGGATTTGGGGCCATCCTGAGTCTTCCGTGTGGGAATGGTGGTCACGCGACGGGTCCGTCAACTGGTTGCTTGCGTGGGCAGCTTCCTCCGTCCTGTTTGGTTTCGCACACCCCATTTCCAAGGCGTACTTCGTCATCACTGCACTGCTGGGCGTGTACCTGGGGTTCCTGTTGCTGCTCACGGGTAACTTGCTTGTCCCCATTGCCGCTCATGCAACCTACGATGCCGTGGAGCTGTGGTTGGCGAAACAGGAGCTGGGATCGGAACCGGTTCAAGATCCGTGAGCAATCGAAGTCATTCGGGTCCCTTCAAAGCTTCACAGCGACCCGTGAACTCCGAAAACGCGTGCTTGGAGTCAGTGCCGACCAGCGGTCAAGTCGCCGTTGAGCTTTGGGCGGCCCGGATTCCGAGCGTGCGCTGGATCGCCGAGCACACGTGGCTGTTGGTGATTCGTGAGGAGCAAATGGATCGCTGGGAGGTTTGGCAGCATCGAGACCAAGGGGGCACTTCCTGGGGCTACCTCCACCAAAACCTCAACGCGCCGCACGCCGGGATCCGACGTTGCCAAGCGTACCAAGTCGCCTCATTCCGAAAGCAACAAGCGCAAGAAATCGTTGCACGGATCGAGGCATCGCCAGACAACTATCCCTGGTCAGACAAGTATTGGTTGGTCCCAGGCCCCAACTCCAACACGTTCGTCCAATGGGCACTGGGCTCCACACACGCCCTCGGCTGGCGCTCCATCGGCCGCGGTTTTGCTAGACGTGCGTCTGCCTAAACGGTTATTTCCGCCCTGGTTGCGCCTTGATCCGATGATGACCCAAGGCACTAACCACTCACGTTTTCCGGGGCCAGGGCCAGCGCCGCTTCGAACTCACGCAGCTGACGCTTCAGGGGCGCTGAATGTGGTGCAAGTCGCAACGCGCGCCGCTGCATTTGAATGGCTTGTTCCACCTGACCCAAAGCGAAGTGACACCGGGCGCAGGTGTCCATCAAAGCCCAGTCAGCAGGCTGCACTCGCAATGATTGCTGGCTGTATTCGAGTGCTCGCTCAAAATCACCTTTGGTGTTGCTGATCAGCCAAGCGTAGTGATTGAGCCACTTCGCCTTTTCATGCGCATCGGCGCCTGCGGTGGCTTGGACGAAGCGGAGGGATCGCGCGACCTCGTCTCGGAGCAAGTCGTTGACCTCACGCCGCCAATTCTCATTGCCATCGAGATGAAACATCGCGATCAAAATGTCGATGTTGTCGCTATTGTGATGCAGTGCTTCGCGATACGCGTCTTGTGCCGCCTCGATTCGACCCTGCTCTTCGGCAAGCCGACCGCGGTGAAAGGCCAACTGACTCGATGGGTTTGCAGTGGGAAAGCGGTTGTAGCCGATGCGATGCTTGAAGCGATCATCCTTGTTGATGCGTTCCACCAATGGCTCCAACAACGCGACCACCTTGGCGTGGCGGTCCAGTTGTCCAAACACGTATGCCAGCTGCAACCGTGCCTCTGCCGCGTAGAGGGAATCGTTCGGGAGGCCATCAATGACGAGCCGGAATTCCTCTTCCATCCACTCAAAGAGACCACGATCGGCAAGGCCCGCACCCACGCTCAGGTGGGCCCGGGCGGCCAACTCTTTCGATTGGCTCACCGGTGTGAGCTCGGCTTCTTCGACGGGCGATTTGGGTTTCGGTGCCACCCACGGAGGCAAAGGAAACAGCTCGCGTGCTTCGCGAACGAGCTGTTGCACCTGATCGTCGTCGCGAAGCTGCACGCTCGCTTCGGCAGCCGCGTAAAGCAGAAGTGCGGAACCGGAGAAAATGCGACCGTGCATTTGTTGCAGGTCCAAAACGACCGAAGCCAGTCCCTGGTCCAAGCACCAGTAGGATAGATCGCGAATCTCACGTGTTTGAGGAGGGACCATCGAAAGATGACTCGAAACCAGCTGCCCGGCACCTTCCAAGTCACCATTGCCGACAGCACGCTTCGCCGACAGTCGGAGGACGCGCCATAGGTCGCGCGACAACGCGTCGCCCAGGTGTTTGACTTCTTGCCGATCCTGTTCAATCATTTCCGACCAACGCCTTGGCCGCGTACGCGCATCCGTCCACTCCGTTGCCAGGAGCCTCAACCACCGGAGTGCCCTTGTGTCGCGATCCGGCATCAGGTCGAGAATCAGTCGACCGTGTTCGGATTTCTCATAGAGCGTTTCCCCGTTGGGAGTCCAGCGATCCTGCGCGCTGGACGCCGCCTGGTCCATGATTGCAATGGCAGCCTTTCTCGATAACTCGTCATCCCCGTACCTCGCAATTCGCAAGAGGGCTGCCAGGCTTTCTTTCGCAGGCAATTCAACGAGCGATTCCAGACGCTTCAGACGCCCTTCCAGTCCAAGATCGCCGAAATCCGCCAACAAGGCCTGAACATCTGCCGACTCATAACTCTTGGCCCATCGAACGTGGTTCCCAAGCGTCAGCTTCCCCGCGACGATGGCGATTTCACTGTCAGGATGCTTTTTTGCTTCTAGCAGTTGTTCGAAGGCGGCCAAACCCGCTCGCATCAATCGTTCGCGCGAGCGTAGCCGACGCGCGTAACTGTCCGAACCGAGTCCCTCGATCAACTCGGCGATTTCAAGGTCCGTCCAAATCTGTGTCTTGGCAGCCTCGGCCATCGATGTGGACCGGGCCGAGTTCCCATTCATGCTCGTGCCTTGGCTGTCGCCAAGCCCACCCGCCGCTGCCCTTCCTAGGGTGCCATGAAACGGTTCCTCGCGAGCGTCTTTCAATGCCTGCCCGACCAAGGTTTGGGGCGTCAACAACAAGCACGCCAACAAAAGGCAACTGAGAATCGGCGGACCGCTACGGAGTGCGGAGCGGATGCCGTGTCGGGATCGGTCGCTCGTCAACTCCTGGCCCCTTTCAAGACAGCTGGCCAATTCATCAATGAGTCCGTTTCTGGTTTGATGGGGGCGCGTCGGTTTTCTTCCACCCACGCCAGTGTAACAAACCCTCCGGTCCACGAGAGTCTCCATTGTGTCGCACGAAGTCAACGAATCGCAGTCTTCCCTTCGCTATGGGATCATCGGCACGGGCGCCGTTGGCGGCCTCTACGGTGGAATGCTCGCCAAAAGCGGCCATGATGTCCACTTTCTATGCCGCTCTGACTTCGATCAAGTCTGCTCAGAAGGACTGCGAGTCGATAGTATCTGGGGCGATTTTCGTCTCCCCGGTGTCCAGGCTTATTCGCGGGCTGACCAAATGCCTGGCTGCGATGTGATTCTCGTCACAACGAAGTCCACTTCCAATCCTCGGTTGGCGGAGCTCGTCCGCCCCCTCGTCACCTCGTCCAGCGTGATACTGAACCTGCAGAATGGCCTGAATGTAGAGGCTGATTTGCTGGACTCCTTGCCGGCAGAGCGAATCTTGGGAGGCTGCTGCTTTCTTTGTTGCAACAAGATCGCCCCGGCTCATGTGCGGCACATCGACTACGGACGGATCGCGTTCGGCCTCTATCGGCCAGCGTCCAATGAGGCCTCAATCAGTGCCGCGTCCATCGGGAAACGCGCGTTTGCCGATATGAAAGAATCCGGAATCGAAGTCACTTGGACCGACGATTTGGCGGCCACGCGTTGGCGAAAACTCATGTGGAACATTCCCTTCAACGGCCTTTCCGTTGCGATCGACGCGTCAACGGACAAGATCATGCAGGATGTCGCTGCCAAACGCTTGGCAGGTGAGATCATTCGCGAAGTTCATGCCGCCGCGGCTTATGTGGGCGTTGCCATCGACCCGCAGGCGATTCGGCAAACGATGGAGCATACGGAAACGATGGTTCCGTATGAAAGCAGCATGCGTTTGGACTACCGATTTAAACGACCGCTGGAAATCAAAGCCATCTTTGGCAACCCGATGCAAGCGGTAGCGGACCAGATGGGACTGCCATTGCCGGAAGCTCGTTCACGAACGGAGTGGCCATTGCCACGCGTCGCCATGTTGCATGATCAACTGTGCTACTTGGACGCCAGCCAACGAGCCGCTTCATGAAACGCGGCAGATGCCGCTCGCACGCGCGTCCCGCCGTTGCCCAGAGTGTGATGTTGGTGCCCTGACTGCGACGCCGTCGTCCAGCTTACTGCGTTCGCCGTGATCGTCCCGTGGCGGCAGGCGGTGGTTACACTATTGGGTTTCCGTCAAACGCACGTCGGCGATCCAAGCCAGGCAAGGCGCACTCCCCGTTACTTATTCCTGAATCTCAATTGCTATGACTCTCCAACGTCTTGTTGTCCGTCTCTCCGGAACCGCCCTTGTCTCCATTCTCGTGTGTCCGTCCATGACGACGCTTCTCGCAAGCGAGGGCACGGTCATCTTTGAAGACCGTTTTGAAAGAGCTGAGAACGACGACAGCCAAGAACAGCCTGGCAACGGTTGGGGCACGAACAGTCAATCGCGGGCACAAGGAAACAAGCAAGTGGATCTCGCCGACGGTGCTCTCCATATCACCCGGCACCCCGTCGCGGATCATGGTGTCTCCGTTGTGCAGGATCTTGCCTTTCAAGACGCGGTGATTGAGTTTCGTTTTCAGTTGGGCGAAGGGGATGACTTGGGGATCAACATCGCGGACATGAAGGAACGAAGTGTGCATGCCGGCCATATTTGCATGGCGCGTTTTCGGCCTGACGGGGTGGAGTTGACGGATTTGAAGACGGGTCGGATGAAACTCGAGACCCGAACCGCGAGAAAAGCGGGGACGTTTCCCGCATCGGCAGAGGACGCGTTGAAGCAGAAGACACGTCGCATCAAAGCAAAGATTGCCACGGACCAATGGCACGAGGCCAAACTCACGTTAACGGGTGACACGCTCATCGCCGAAGTGGACGGCAAGGAGCTTGGGGCGTTTTCCTCACCAGGAATCGCTCATGCGACGAAGTCACGCATTCGTTTGGCCGTCAACCGTTCTGCTTGGATCGACGACATCAAGGTGACCCGGCTCGCGCCGTGACGCGAATGAAACCGCGTCCGTGTTTGGAATGGTGTCCGAACTCATGATGCGGCGGACGCAATATCCGGACTACATGCGTGCGACGTGCCGGCCCAATTCTCACACGTTGCCTAGAACTTAGGGCGATCAAGGATCTCCCGCATCAGAAATGCCTTCTGAAGTCCTCCGGGTGACTTCAGCATCTCGATGAGTTCCGCCGCCGGGGACCCAGCCGGGGAATCGCTAACCATCGCGTCTGGCTTCTGACGGGCATAGGAAACGTCGACGGTTTCGGCAACGATTGCATCGCTCTCATCGACGACTTCCGCCGCCAACACGACGTCCTCGGCCAGCTCCTGCTCGGCCATCTGTCGTCGTTCGCGAGTGCGGTCGGAGTACGGGCGCGGAGCGCGGACGGGTTGGGCGCGCGATTGTTCCTCCGCGGCTTTCTGCTGTCGTAGTTCTGCCGCCCGTCTCAGGAATTCTTCAAGATCTCGTGACATGCTGCTCTTGCCATGAATGAGGTGACGTCGGCTACAGCCGTAATGAAAGACGCCAAGTCTTTCGTCGTCCTAGCGGCAGCCCTGGCTCTTGACTCGTTTCGCTACCCGGCAGTCTAGCCGAGCAGGGAGTCATCTAGGTCACCTGGGGACCACCATGATGATTGTCATTGGACTCGGTGGATTCCTTGGTATGCCCGGCCAGCGCCTTTCGCATGTCCGTATCGGCGTTGATGTTCTGAAGCCGGTAATAGTCCATCACCAGGAGCTTGCCGCTTCGAAAGGCTTCCGACATGGCCTGCGGGACCGCAGCCTGGGCCTGCACCACCTCGGCGCGGCTTTGTTCCACGCGCGCCTGCATCTCTTGTTCTTCCGCGACCGCAGCCGCCCGCTTCATTTCCGCTGTGGCACGTGCCTTGGCCGTGTCCGCCTCCGCTTGGTCTGCCTGCAAGCGAGCACCGATGTTGGCGCCAACATCGATGTCCGCAATGTCGATGGAGACGATTTCAAACGCCGTGTTGGCATCCAGCTTCTTCGCTAACACTGCCTTGCTGATCACATCGGGGTTCTCTAGCACCGCCTTGTGATCTTGGGCACTGCCGATGGCACTGACGATGCCTTCGCCGACACGGGCAATGATGGTTTCCTCGGTGGCACCGCCGATCAGTTGTTGGAGGTTGGCACGCACCGTGACGCGGGCTTTTACCTTCAACTGGATCCCGTCTTTCGCGACCGCATCCAAGGACGGCTTGCCAGACCCGCGCGGCGGGCATTCGATGACCTTCGGATAAACGCTCGTTTGTACCGATTCCAAAACGTCACGCCCCGCCAAATCGATCGCGGTTGCCTCACGAAACGTGAGCGAGATGGTCTTTGCTTTCTTGGCCGCGATCAGTGCCCGGATGACCTGCTGCACATTACCACCAGCCAAGTAGTGGGCCTCGAGCGCCCCGCCGGTCAGTTCCGGATCTGATAGACCCGCCTGGGTTGCCATGATCTTGCTACGGACGATGCTCCTGGCATTGACCTTCCGGAATGTCATCCCAATCAAGTTGAGAAAACTGATGCGGGAGCCGGTCAGCTGACTCTGGATCCAAAGGCCAAAATAGTTCGCGAAGACCGCGATGACGACCAAGATTCCGACGCAGATGACCAGCGCCGCGATCAGCAGTGTCATTGGCAGGCCGCCCTGTGCCAGAGGCGAAAACACCGCCAGCGGCAGCGCCTGGGCGATCGAAGGGAATGTCCCCCATTCAAGAGCAAGCGGTTGGGACGAGAATAGTGCCTGCTCGACAAGCCCGTCTGAAAGAGAAATCACGTTGGTGGAACCCTGTGAGGCGAAATCGATCGCCATTGCGATCGCGGGACGCGTCCATCGTCGCGCCCGCTCACCCGGGTGTCAAGCAAGCGACCAAGGTCAACTACAAACTTGCATTCGGGGGGCTGCTAGCAGAGGGTCGCCGTCACACCGACGAGAAAGCCCCGGCGAGCACGCTACTTGGACGTGGAATCCATGTCCTGCAGGGATCGACCGAGACGCTTGCGACTGGAGCCTGACCCGCTGACACGGCGTCGTTTTGTCGTCGTTTTCTTGGCTGGCTCGCCGAGGATCCCGGCCAGCTCCGGGTTGATTTTTTCACTGTTTTCGGGTGTCCCAAGCTGCTCGACAGCGTCCGATACACCCATGATCACGCTCTGGCGGACGCCGTCACGCAACCAATCAAAGAAGTTCATATTCATGGCATCTTGCCTTAACTGTTGTTCTTTCATTCGAAAACCCACTTGGGCGGGCCTCCCGCTTCATCGCCGAAGCCACCGCAACGGCGGTCGCCGAAGTCGCCAAGTTCGTATAAGCAACCTCACTAACGAGTGTCTAGGGCATCTCGCGCGGTACGTCTTGGCTGCCGTGTTTCACCTGGCATTCCACGAAACTGTTGGTTTGGAACGGGCGTGATCCAAGCGTGGTGTGGGGCGCAAAAAAATGCCGGAGCCGATTCGACAAGTGCATACTCGCGAATCTGCTCCGGCAAGACTGTCGCTCAACTAGACCCCCAAGGGGTACTCATCAAATCACTCAAACCCTTCAACAATCTCGCTATTGGCGCGGGTTCCCAGGGCTCCCCACAAGCCATACGGACTCGGGCTCCCAGGTGCGCGGTCGCCGTTGCCATTCCAAATGATCTGTGGGTGTCTTTGATTGCCAGACTCGATGGAGTCGGTGATAAATTTCACCGCACCATCACCCATCAGCACGTGGGCGCCACCCTGGTGACGGCTGCTGGCGCCGTGGATTCCCGGTCGCCAGGACCCGTTCCCGTTGTGAGTACAAATGGGGCTGTTGGGCGGGCTGATTGTCGTAAATCCCGAATTGATGTTGTACCCGCTGGCCCACTTCAAACCACGCGATGTCTGGGCATTACTTCCATAAGTTGCCCCTGCCGGCCAGAACTGTGGGCGAGCTGGATCAACGGGAATGTCTTCACCACACCGGCTCGGCAATCCAATCATATTGCCGCCTCGAGCGGCTCGCGTGGTGACGTGATTGTCCCCCAAGTCCGTGTTGAACTCGCCGCCCATGATCGTGTTAGCCAAGCCGTCAAGGGTATCACGAAAACCCAAGTAGTTCCGAGGGAAGAACATCCCGCGACAAGTCGATCGCGCGCGGGGCGCGACGTTGTTGTTCACCGTGCCGTTCTGACGACGAAAGCCGGTGTTCTGGTACTGAATCGCATCTCCGGTGCAAACGCCATAGTTGGTTCGTCCCTGTCCGGGAAGGCCACGCCCCGGGTCACTCGGACAGCGGTAAGTTGGGACCGTCGTCATCCACGGGTCGTACTGATATTGCCCCTGCTGGTTCAAATTGATGTCACAGTTGGGACCCATCGCGCTAAACTCCCAAACACCACCGCCGGTAACTGCAGAACCCTCCGTGCAGCGGAGAGGATTGGAAATCTGTTCCCACAACGCCTGCTGCTCGATAAAGGGCAACACGGGGACAAGCGCACTCAAATTGTTGAGGTTGTTGCCGCCATAGAGGGCACCGGGATTGCGAGGAACACGTGACTGCGCGTTGGACCCAAAAACACGGGAAGTTCCGCCGCGTATCGCAGGAAGCTTGTTGAAGGCGGCGTGGTAATTGTGAAAGCCCAAGCCAAGCTGCTTGAAATTGTTGCTGCAACTCATTCGACGGGCTGCCTCCCTCGCCGCCTGCACGGCCGGCAGCAAGAGCCCGACGAGAACTCCAATGATGGCGATCACGACAAGCAACTCGACCAGGGTGAACCCCCTGGCGCGTTTGACACGGTTCATACTTCAATACCTTTCAAGAAAGAATACACACCAACAGCAGGCTAGCTCCCCGCCGCCGTGCACAGAGAAAAACGTGAGCGATTCAATTGGCGTTGCGAGCCCGATCGAGGCCAACAACGATCATTTGGTTCTGTTGGGCTATTGGTCCGCAGACGCATCGAAGTCATCTTCGCCGGGCCCTTCCTCGTCATCCTCCAGGAATTCCGGGTTGTCAGCAAGAAACTGTTGCAGCTCCCCTTCCTGCGGAGCCTCGGGCTCGCTGCCAGGAGTGCAACCCGTCAGCGTGAGCCCAAGCATCACGACCAGAACCCCGAAATAGGCAAAGAAACGGCGGGTAATCGTCATCCTGGTGTCCTTTCATGCGCCTTGGCGAAACGGCCCTGGCCACTCAAATATCAAATCGAAAAAAACACACTGCTTAGAAGAACTCCGGAAGCAATTGGAGACTGCGCGTCAAATACTTCCCGAAGAACCCCTGGAATTTAGCAGGCCAACTGAAGATTCGGTGAAGGAAAACCGCTCATCGAACCAGTTTGGGGTAGATTCTGTGGCCGAATTTGCCTGAAAGAACCATGTTTGCGAGTTTTGAGTTGCCTTCTGAAGCCGATGCTTCTGCGAGGAATTTTAGCTAAGTCCTTTGCTGCTTTACGCTTCGGTCTGTGGTTGGTGAATGGAGTCTTCGTCATGGCTGCGTGACGTTACATCCACGATCATGGGGACCAATCTGAGTCGACCGGATGCCCTGCCACGGCCGCCAGACGAAGGTGCTCTTGCATCACGTCGTTGGAAAGGTTGCGGATCTTTGCCACTTGCGACCACGCATAACCGTCGCGAAAGAGGCGCCACGTCCAGTAACAATCCTCCTCCGCAATGATCGTCGCGTCGGATTTCAATGACAGCTTGGTATCTGCGGCGTCCGTTGCAGGGAGACCGGCGTCAACATGTCCCGGTGATATTCGGGTGGCATCATCGCCAACGCCTTCCCGCGTTGACCTCAGCGCATTTGGTGCTGAACTGTCGGTGAGCTGCTTGGTGTCGTGACCTGGCTGGCTGTTTGCCACTGTCGCCGAAATCAACTCCAGAAGATCGTTTCCATAGGTTTCCAAGAACTCCGGGGTGATCCCATCGACCGATTCCAATTGCGACGTGTTCGCTGGCTGCAAATTGGCAATCGCATCGATCACGGAACCTGGCAGGATTCGATGGGGCGGTACATTCAAGGCAGCGGAACGCTTGCGCCGAAAGCGTTTCAATTGATCCGTTAAATCACGCACGAGTGATTCGTTCGACGTGCTGCCAACACGCGACGCTTCTCGCGGGAGTCGCTCGCTGGGAGCCGTGAGGGACGATGTGTCGGATGCCCTGCCTTCGTCGGAGAGTCGGTCGTCGAGGGGAACCGCGTTTTCGGGGGCTTCGTCGCTCTGACGACTATCGACGTCTCCGGTTTGAATCCGCTGGGCAACGGCGGCCAACTTCCGCGCCAGCGGAAATCGGATAGAGAGTTCCTCAGGGATCCGATTCCCGCGGTGCATCATCTCGCGTCCGAGCTCGGTCATGTGGATGGTCGGCCGTCGCTCACTGATCTCTTTCTGTTCCAGCAGCCCCACCGCAATCAGTTCGTCGATCAGCATGGCCAACTCCGACTGACGCATGCCCTCGAGCATGCCATACGTGCTCAATCGATTGAGCCTCAGCTGCGTGACCCGTTTGTTCTTCGAACCGGCGAGCATCTGTGCAATCAGCATCTTCCCAATCCGGCCATGGGTACGGGTAACGCCACTGAGGATGACACGAATGCCCGTTACCAGGGCGGCCTCGTCAACTGCCTGATTGTCTTGGCTATCTTCAAGCGATCCAGTACCCACACTGGGATGCGCCACGACCGACGTGGGGTCGGCGACGGCGATTCCGTTGGGGTCACATCGATCGCAACGCAAACAGTCCGATGCGTCAGGATCTCCGAAATAGTCCAGGATCACCCGCTGCCGACAACGCTTGGACCTGGCAAACGCGATCACCGCTTCCAGTTTCTCGTACTCGGATGCTTTACGTCGCTCCAACTCCTCAAAGTCAATGTTCAGTTGATCGAACGTCAGGTCGCGTCGCAAGAAATGGACCGCGCGGCCTCGAAACGGAGGCACATAGTCGAAGGAACGAAGCCCTTGAAGTTCACGAAGAACGCGCGTTAACTGCGTTCGATCGACGCCCGCCAACTCGGCCAGACGCTTGGGCTTCACATAAACATCCTCGCCCCGCTGGTTACCGATCACCTTCTCGACGGCAGCCATGACACGTCGGCGCAACTTGGCTTCCGGAGGCAGGAAATCAAGCAGCGTTGGTTCCTCGGAATCAATCCGGACCACCGCCTGATTGGCACTGCTGTCCAGCCGCTTGAGGACCTCGGCGCGAGCCAGCAACGTTTCCGACGTGCCGATCGCCTCAGTGCCGTCTTTGACGGCGATCGCTTCACGTACCTCGTCCAAGGTTAACTCGATGGGATCTTGTTCGAGTGAGAGCAGGTACTCGTAAACCTTGCGAACGGTATCTCGCGAAGGGTAACGGTTCTCGATGAAGTACTCTTGAATCTGGCGGTCAGAATAGGCAAACAACAATAAGCAGTCGCTCATGCTGCCATCGCGTCCCGCACGCCCGGCTTCCTGGTAGTAAGCCTCCAAGGAGCCTGGCAGGTTGTAGTGGACGACGAATCGGATGTCTGCCTTGTCGATGCCCATGCCAAAGGCGTTTGTCGCCACGATGATTGGCAACTTGCCCGACATGAACGCGTCCTGAACCGAACGCCGGTCCTCGGGCAACAATCCGGCGTGGTAAACACCGACGTCACGCCCGCAAGCGGCCGGCAACCAAGACGCGATCTCCTCGCACCGCTTGCGCGTTGCCGCATAGATGATCCCGGCGCCCTGATGTCGCCGAAGGTATCGTCCCAACGCCTTCTGTTTCGCGACGTCGTTGTGACAAGTCTGTGCTGAAAAACGCAGGTTTTCTCTTGCGAATCCGGTGACAAAGACACGTGGCTTGTCCAGGTGAAGCAGCTCTCGGATGTCGTCACGTACCGCCGGGGTTGCCGTCGCGGTCAAACCAATCGTTTGAACACCCTTGAGATAGCGATCCCGAAAACGCCCCAGCCGCGAGTAGTCGGGCCGAAAGTCATGCCCCCACTCACTGACGCAGTGGGCTTCGTCCACCGCCAGCAATGTGATGTTCGCATCGCGGACGCGTTCCAAGAATCGGCTGTTGCGAAGCCGCTCCGGCGCGACGTAGACCAGGTCCAAGATTCCTGCCGCCATCTCGTCCATGACGGATTCTTGTTCGCGCAAACTCAAGGAACTGTTGATCAGACGCGCGGCGATGTCACGTGAACGCAGCGAGTCGACCTGGTCTTTCATCAACGCAATCAGCGGCGACACGACAATGGTCGTTCCTTCACGCTGCAGTGCCGGCAACTGGTAGCAAAGACTTTTTCCGCCTCCCGTTGGCATGACGCATAGACAGTCATCCCCATTGGCCAACGCGTCGACCACATCACGCTGGCCGGGACGAAAGGAATCGAGTCCAAAGCGTGGTAGCAAGCACTCTGGGTCGCCCGTCAAGAGCTCCGGATGCGGGCCCACACGCGTGCTCGACATCCTTCCCGCTCCGAATGAGTACCCAGGCAATCACCTTCAATCCAATTCCATCCCGCGAGCCGCATGATAGCGAATGCCGTCAATGGCGGATGCCCCCAACCAAGACTCACCCACGCTGGTTTGGTGGCAGCGCCAAGGCGAGGAAGGCCTGCTTCAAGGCGTCGCGTTGTTCGGGACAGCGGAAGTCGCACGCTGATTCGGCATGCGCCCGGACAGCCAAGATCGCCACAAAGCAGCGCCGCGTGTTTGATTCCGCCCCGTCCAAGTGGGATCAAAAATCGGACCTCCCCCATGAAACCGTCGCAACAAATAGTCCGCCGCCGCTCGCGTTGCCAACGTTGGCGCGGTGAGTAAGCCGACCAATCCCGTTTGGGATGTTGCCGTTGGAGCTTCGTTATTCCAAATCGATTGGAAACCCGTGTGGATCGAACGCGTTGTTGCCGCATTCTGGGTGATCTGTTGTAAGCCACGCCACATCAACGCGTGCCGAGGATCCCGCGGCGGAATCATGGCGATCCGATTCAGCGCCGCCAAACGCAACGCCGCGCTATCGGAGCCGACGATTCGGAAGAGGCTTTGCTCCGACGTTGCCACACGCCATGTCGCCAACGTTGCCAAAGTGGAAATTTGTTCCTTGGTAGCTCCTCCCGCGTCAACGCGTCGTTGCATCGCCGTCAATTGCCGGCGAAGCTCCGCCCCAACGTCATCGCTCCGTTGCATTTGTCCCAGCACGCTGCGAGCCATCACGATCTTGTCGATTGGCCGGTCGACCCACGCAGGCTGACGACGCGTGACGGTTCCTAACGGTTGAATTCCAGCTTCCGTGAATTGCATATCGCCAGCGGCGAACGTGGTGGGTGCAACCGACGCCAATGCGCGAATCTGACCTCGATGGAGGGACAACGTGGCGCCCACCCAATCTCTTCCAACGGTCATCGTGGTGCGCTCGGTCACTTCAAGCTCGGACACGAGCAACTTCTCACCAACCCGTTGAGAAAAATCCGCGTTCGCTGCGGCGAAGTTCTTTGGCGGCAGTGCAAGACGCAGCCGTGAGTCGACCGGAAGGTCCGCAAAGGCGACCGAACCTTGCACAATTGAAAGTGCCCCATCGTCGTCCGTCCGCAAAACCGAGTCACCTGAAAGAATGATCCGCCCACCGCCCTCGATTTCGCCTTCGGCACGACACAGGGGCGGTGTTTGCCAACGCCAAGATCCGACGAGCGTGGTCTCTTTCCCACGCTCAACACTTGCCATCTCTGGGTCTCCGGACGAAATGGATGAAGAGCCCTGCGATCCAATCGATGCACTTGCAGGCCCCGTTGCGACGGACGCTAGCGGGCGACGAAGTAAAACCCCCGCCAACTTGGACCAGCGAACGCGAAGTGGCTGCACCTCGGCTTCATCGCTGACGACGGGGTCATCCACCAAGGAGTTCGGTGGCGACCGGTTCTCGAGTGCAAGGCCTTGAACCATTGCTCGCTCGGGTGTTTCCGCGATGCCTCTCGACGAACCAGGGGGCGCATCCGTGTTGTCTTCTGCCAAGTCTCGCGCGGTTGGCGGTCTTCCCTCCGAACCATCTGGCGGCCGAGCGTCTTCCTTCGGATTCGAAACAATTATCGAGGGAGCCACGCCCCGTTGCTGGACCTCCGTGGGTCCGTCACCCGGTATAACCTCGGGGACGGTCGCCGATTCCGGCCGCTCCTGCGTTGTCTCTTCCGCAAGCTGAGAACGCGTGTCAACGCCAGACCGGTCGGGCTTGCCAGGGCTGGACGCCATCCACCAACCCGTTGCAAACAACACGGAAGCAGCCAAGGCGGCAGCCACCCACCATCCAGCGCGCGACGAATGCACTGCTTGGGCCGGTGACGGGGGTCGACCCCGTGACTCCGTTGAAGCTGGGGACGACGTCAGTGCCACGTCCACAAGCTTTTCTCGATCGTTGGTGATGGCCACCTCGGCACCAGGGACCATCGCCAAGACGCGCTCGTTTAACTCGCCGGACCATTCGCTTGCGTCGCCTGAGTCCCGCGCATCTTCGCGTTCCACTTCCAAGGAAGATCGAACTGCGGCGATCAACTCCGCTAACAAACCACCGTCGACAGCTGCGCGTTCGGCAAGTCGATCCGATTGGTCCTGAGGCAAGGTCCCATCCGCAAACGAAGCGATCGCTTCCATCGGTACTGGCTGCGTCAGTTCTTCCTTCGTCCATCCCTCTGCGGCGACACCCTGTTGTTGAAGCGCAGCGCGTGCGAACCCCAGACGATCGTGGAAAGGTCGTGGCGCAGCATTCTCCCCAAGATCTTGTTGAAGATCCACAAGGAGCATGTGTCGCAGCTGATCACCACGGATGGTCACGGTGTTTTTGATTCCCCCTGTTTGGATGCGTCACCCTTCTCAATCCACTCCCTCAACCTTGCCTCCGCACGACGGAGCGTTGGCCCGATGGAGCCGACCGGAATGCTTTCCTGTTGGCCAATTTGCTTGTACGTGAGCCCTTGGATGTAGTGCAGTTGAATCAAACGACGCGGTCTGTCAGGAAGTTGTTCGATCAATCGCAGCAAACGATCCTGGTCTTCACTCTGGATCATTCTGACTAACGGTGCCGCCGCGCTATCGCCGATGGATCCGGATTCTGCTAACTCATGCCTGTCTGTCGATCGCGACCACTTTGAAAAACACCGCATTGAAACGCGAGTTGCGATCACGGCCAGATAGGTACCAAGACGACTGCGTCCCTGGAACGCACGCAACGCGGCAGCATCACGTGCCAGCAGCGTCGCGAAGACCTCCGCGGTTACGTCGTCAATCGCGGCTGTGTCGTGCGCCCGCTCATAGAGTGACGCGGCGTCAGCGACTCGAGACCGAATCAACCGGCCATGTGTCTGTGTCAGGAGACGCCAAGCCTCTGGGCGCTTCGCGATCAAACCTCTCGCCAGCGCCCAATCGGAATCGCTTGCCGTTTGCAGTTCCGTGTCCTCCACGTCGCGCACACAACCACCCTCGGTCGCAGCGGAAGCGATCGAGGGTGGTGATCGGGAGTGACGTTTCGAGCTTGGATGGACGTCGATGTTGCCAGCTTCCTTGGGTTGACCCGCCCAGGTTGCGATCGACCGCGGTCGAAATCGGCCCGGTGTTCAATCAGCGTCGACGAATCACATCGATGGGATCGACCACCAACGTGTCCAACCCATCCGTTAGCACGTAATCTACCACACCGTCGCGGGCGCGGATTTCGTCCCGCCCGGCGCCTCCACTGATGTGGTCCGAACCCGCACCTCCCACCAGCACGTCATTACCACGGTTACCGGAGATGGTGTCGTCCCCCACGCCACCATCCACGATGTCGTCACCCACGCCGCCTGCGATGCGATCATTGCCACGCATGCCAAAGATCAAGTCGTTCCCGGCGCCGCCTGAGATCACGTCATTCGCGCTGAGGGGTTCCAAATCGGGGGCCTCCGGTGCAACCGGACGAGCATTTGCCAGGTCGGCTGCCTCGGGGGAAATGACCTTGATCGCCTCACGCACGGACGCGACATCGGCTGAATCCCCGTCGGCGCCACCACTTTCGTTGTCACCGCCCGCGTTGTCACTGCCCGCGTTTTCGCTGCCAAGGGGCCAGTCGCCAAGGATCACGTCATCGCCTCGGTCGCCAGTCAAGCGATCCGCGCCCTGGCCTCCGACCACGATGTCATTGCCTTGACCGCCACGAGCCGCGTCGTCGCTGTTGCCGGCCAGAATGATGTCGTCACCGGTGCCGCCGGAGAGGCGATCTTCACCGCGACCAACACCGGCGGTCCGAATCGCATAGGCGACCGGGTCCGTTACGCCCTCGGGATACTCGTTGGTCGCGTCGCCGAAGAGCCAATCGTTACCTGCCCCGCCCCCAATGCCATCGTCGCCACTTCCACCAATCAGGTAGTCATCGCCGGCGCCGCCCGACAAGCGATCGTTGCCCGAGCCGCCAAAGATGACATCGCCACCCGCGCCGCCTCGAATCATATCGTTTCCGCCACCTCCTTCGATGAAGTCCGCACCGGCGCCCCCAAAGATCAAGTCATGGCCCGTGCCGCCTCGCAGAACGTTGTTCTGGTTGCTCCCGATAAGGCGATCGTTGCCGGCGCCGCCATCGACTTCCGCAAACTGCCGGACATCTCGCCCCAGTCGGATGCGATCGTTGCCGTCCAATCCTGACACAAAAATGTTTTCCACCTCATCGTTGTCAAATTCAGCTCGACGGCCGTCGACGGCAACCTGAAGCTTTTCACCCTCATCGCTCACCCAAACGGAGATTCGATTGCCCGCTTCGTCACCCTCGATCGTCAAGATGCCATCGTCCGTGAGGGATACCGCTGAGAGCACACGCCGCATTTCCAGAGACTCGGCGAGCAACCGGCGACGCGTGGCCACCCCAGCGTGTCTCGAAGGTGAACCAAGGGGCCGGCGTTTTGAGACAGGTAAGAGATGTGAAATGGCGTCGAGCATGATGAGATTCCTCGTGTGGCGTCAGGGGAGACAAGGTGATCGCCAAGAAGACTTTCGCGATCATTGCCACGTTGGTGACAGCAACCCGTGCTGCGCTTACAAGGTTCTCAAACCTTTTGGAGCATTCCTTTGTCGCTCGATCGCTTCCTGTCTGTTGTTGTAGCCAGCCGCCTCAAGGCACTGCCCTTACCCGTCATGGCGAGATCCACCTCTCCGCAGTGGTGTAGCAAGCGTGACTGACTGGTCGCCATCGCCATCTGGCTTTCCGTCTGTGTCGCCCTTCGGGGCTTGGTCATGCTCTTGAAGGTGACCACCGGGGCCTGGCGGCCCCGGTCAGCTTCCCCACCTCCACCACCAAGCCCCGAAGGCGGCGACACAGTCTTCAATCAAGGACATATCGCGGATCAAATTCAACCGCGTGCTTCTTCAAGAAACGAAGGTACTCATCCTCAAACGTCAGTTCTTGATGGTGTTCCATCTGCCCGCGGATATACCTGGTGACGGCATCCTGATTGGACGGACTGACTGAAAACGCTCCAAAGCCATCCTGCCAAGCAAAAGGCATTGCAAGCCGATTGCTTTCATTCAGGTGTTTGCTGGTGTTTGACTTGACCTTGCCCACAAACTCAGACACGGCGATGCGAGCAGGGATGCGGACCAGCATGTGGACATGGTCATAGTACCCACCGACCTCCATCGC
Organism: Planctomycetota bacterium; assembly: GCA_039189905.1. GTDB lineage: Bacteria > Planctomycetota > Planctomycetia > Pirellulales > Pirellulaceae > Rhodopirellula. The sequence continues at coordinate 479 of JBCCYK010000078.1, read as the reverse complement.
AAAGCCGCCAAGGCCATTGCAGGTGCCAGCCATGTAGACGAAGACATCGTCACGAATCACATCATTCAACAGGCGTTTGCGTCCCTTCGTGCTGAACACGATGTGATAGAGGAGCTGCTGATGTGTTGACATCGTGGAGCACTCGTTCTCTCTGTCACCCCTTCGGGGCTTGGCTCTTGTCTTTCACCATGATGACCGGGGCCTGACCGGCCCCGGCAATACTCTTTCGGCCCGTTCGGGCCTCACCACCCGGCTCTAAGCCTTGTCGACATAAAGAGTCAAGCAGTTGTTCAATGGCCCTAGTTACATGCCCCTAAGCCACCCAGGCCTGAAAGGCCGACATAGTAAATGCCGGGGCCGTGAGGCCAATGCCATCTACTTTTCATCTACTCGTGAGCTTTTCGGCGATTGGCTTCTCGGATTTGTTTGGCTTCGCCCCTGTTCTTTGATTCGAACTTCGTCGCTTTGGTCCGCTTCTG
>JBCCYK010000077.1:0-25187 GCA_039189905.1 Planctomycetota bacterium | reverse complement strand
TCCGTGCAAGAGATCCGTTCGCCACAGCACCAGCGCGGCATCCACCGGATAGCATGGTTCGCGTGTCCATCAACAAAGTCCAGCTGCACGACTGACCCCGCAATGCAAGCAAAAGCTTGGATTTGTGTGGTACAACGAGGCAAGCCGCGGGAGGGTGATACTAGCTCGGCTAGGGTCTACGGAGGCGCTGAGCCATAAGTCTCGTAAATCCAGTTATTTTCCGTTGTCCAGCAGGGGCTCCAGAAGCAAGCTGGGACAACGATCGCACCACGACAATCGTCACTTCATCGCTCTCGAGATCACATCATGTTCCGTTTCTTGCTGGCCGCGTTGCTGTTAGCCCCCTCCGTGTTCGCGGAAGACGCCCCCGACGATAAATCTGAGTCGACGAGCGAAGCCATGTCGAACATGCTTGCGGGCGCTCTGAAGTTTCGCAGTGTGGGTCCCGCATTGATGTCGGGCCGTATCGGTGATGTCGCCATCGATCCCGTGCAACCCAACACGTGGTACATCGCGGTCGCGTCGGGTGGGCTCTGGAAAACCACCAACGCTGGAACGACGTTTCAGCCAATTTTTGACAACAAACCTTGTTACAGCATGGGTTGCGTCACCATCGATCCTTCCGTGCATTCCACCGTGTGGCTGGGGACCGGCGAAAACAACGGCGGTCGGCACATTGGATTTGGAGATGGTGTCTACGTCAGTGACGATTCCGGAAAGTCTTGGAAGCATCGAGGCTTGGAAGCTTCCGAGCACGTAAGCAAAATCTTGGTCGACCCCCGCAACAGCAATGTCATTTTCGCGGCTTCTCAGGGCCCGCTGTGGTCACCCGGCGGCCAACGTGGCTTGTTCAAGTCCACTGATCGCGGCCTGACCTGGAGACTGGTTTTGGGTCCCGGTCGGCTCGGAGCTTCCAGTGAGAAAGATCTCACCGATGAGAAACAGGCTGCGATCAATGACGATTCCTATACCGGTGTGACGGATGTCGTCTTCGATCCGAAGAATCCCGACGTCTTGTATGCGGCAACGCATCAGCGGCATCGCAACGTTTGGGCCATCATCAACTGCGGGCCCGAAACCGGGATCTTCAAATCAACGGACGGGGGAGAATCTTGGAGCAAGCTTGGCAACGGCCTGCCAGGCGGCGACATGGGGAAAATCTCTTTGCAAGTGTCACCTCAAAGGAGCAACGTCGTTTACGCGACGATTGAACTCCCAGGCCGCAAGGGCGGGTTCTGGCGCAGCGACGATCAGGGTGCCAGCTGGACGAAGACGAATGACTTTGTGTCCGGTGGGACGGGGCCGCACTACTACCAAGAACTGTGGGCGGATCCCCATCGCTTTGGTGTGCTCTACCAAGCCAACAACTACTTCATGCGAAGCGAAGATAACGGTGACACATGGGTCAACATCGAAGGTCGAACCAAGCACGTCGACAACCACGCCGTGGCATTTCACCCCACCGACAAGGACTTCCTCTTGGTGGGCTGCGATGGCGGGGTTTACCGCAGCTACGACTATTGCAAGACCTGGCTGTTTTGTCCCAACCTGCCGCTGACCCAGTTTTATAAGCTGTCCGTCGACAACGACCATCCCTTCTACAACATCTCGGGTGGAACCCAAGACAACAACTCGCAGTATGGGCCGTCCCGTACCCGGAACACGCAGGGCATTCGCAACAGTGACTGGCGGATCACGATCGGCGGCGATGGGCATGACACGGCGATCGACCCGAAAGATCCCAACATCATTTACGTGGAGTCGCAGCAGGGGTTCTTGAGACGTTTCGATCGCCGCACCGGTGAGAGCGTCGCGATCCAGCCTCAACCTGGACCGGATGAGGACGCTTATCGATTCAACTGGGATTCGCCGATCCTGATTAGCCCTCACGACAACAAGCGGCTGTATTTCGGATCACAGTTCCTGCACCGCAGTGACGATCGGGGTGACAGTTGGGCCAAGGTGTCGCCCGACCTGTCACGTAACCGCAATCGCTACGAACTGCCCACCATGGGCCGCGTCCACAGCATTGACGCTGCCTACGATTTGTACGCGATGAGTCAGCATGGCAACATCACATCAATTGCCGAGTCGCCGCTGGTGGAAGGTTTGTTGTATGTCGGCACCGATGACGGGCTGATTCAGATCAGCGAAGACGGCGGAGAGACTTGGCGAAAGGTCGATCGCATCTTCGATGTCCCCGAGCTCTTCTTTGTCAACGACATCAAGGCGGACCTGCATGATCCCGATACCGTCTATGCCTGCATCGACGATCACAAAACAGGCGATTACAGCCCTTACATTGTCAAGAGCAACGACCGGGGTCGCACCTGGAAGCTGATCAGTGGTGATCTCCCAGAAAAACACATCTGCTGGCGTCTCGTTCAAGATCACGTCGATGCGAACCTGTTCTTCTTGGCGACCGAGTTCGGCATCTACGCAACGCGGAACGCAGGCGAGAATTGGTTCCAGCTTGGCGGTGGCCTCCCAACGATTTCTTTTCGCGATTTAGAAATCCAGACTCGTGAGAACGACTTGGTCGCGGCGTCGTTCGGTCGAAGTTTTTTTGTGCTGGATGATTACAGCCTGCTGCGTCACGCCACCGAGGAGGCCCTGGACGAAGCGTTCCATGTGTTTCCCGTTCGTCGGGCCTTCTGGTACGTACAAGACAATCACCTCGGCGGGAAGAAAGGCTACCAAGGCGATAGCTTCTACAACGCCGAGAATCCGGACTACGGAGCGGTCATTCGGTATCACGTGAAAGAGGGATGGAAGTCGAAGGCGGCCAAACGCAAGGAGAAGGAGGAGAAGATTCGAAAGGCGGGTGGTGACGTGCCGACGCCCAGCTTCGAGGAACTGCAAGCGGAGAAAGACGAAATCCCGCCAAGGCATTACCTGGACATCACGGATGTTGCTGGCACGGTCGTTGCGCGGCTGGACTTGTCCACCAGCAAGGGACTCCACAAAACAGTTTGGTCCATGCGTTACCAAGGCCTGTTTTCGCGGGGCGGTGGCCCATTGGTTGCGCCTGGAAACTACACGGCCCAAGCTTTCCGCAGCGAAGGAAACAAAACGGCTGCCATCGGAAACGAAGTCGCGTTCAAACTGGAGAATATCGTCACGCCCACCCTGCCGATGCCGGATCGCGACGACATCTTGAAGCAGATCGAACGCATGGGCTTGGTCGCCAACCGATCGCAATCGCTTAAGCGGAAACTTGACGAGCGACTGGAAGAGGTGAGCGATCTGATTCGGCGTATCAAGAACAATCCCAAAGGCACGGTGAAGTTGTTGTCTCAGGCCCAAAACCTTCGCCAACGCTTGGAAGCCTTTGATCGCCAAATGAACGGCGACGATTTGAAAGATGACCGCTGGGCGATGGCCAAGCCTGGGATCAACCAACGCATGGGGAGAGCGCTAAGCGTTGCCATCTCGGGGACCCATGGACCAACCAAGTCAGCCTTAGAACAGTTCAAAATCGGCAAGAAACAGTTCGAGGCGGTTGAACCCACGATCAAGCAGCTTCTGGATGAAGACATCCCAGCACTGGAAGCGGCTGTGGATGCCGCCAGAATCCCGAGGATCGAGTTGCAAGTCGATTCAGGAGAGGATGAGGAATAGTGCTTCATCCACATTCCTTCTCAGGGTTCCAATGATCGTAGCTCGGCTCTCCGAGCCTGGGCTTTCTACGTGCAAGGGCTTCGGAGGTCCCAGGCTCTGTCCGATTGAGCTTGTTGTAGAATGCGGCCTTGTTGGCAACGATTTCTTGTTGAAACTTCTTGTAAGCTTGATTCTTTGAGGAAATCGTTCCCAAGGCGAGTTCGGCCATTGCGTACACCGCGGCATGGCACGGAAGCATGCGTTCGTACTGTGGACAAAGCACTGGATCCGCGCCTCGGAGAAACGCGTCTACGGTAGCGACCCCTCTCCGAGGTGTCGGCCGGCGGTAAGGCTCAGAGCAAACGATAGGCCGCGGCCAGAATCAACAGACCGGTAGCGCCAAAGTCAAATCCGTTCCATCGTTCACTGCGTGCGTGGATGCGAAGATGATCCAGCAACCTGCCCGTGCCACAGGCGTGCCGGCAGTAGGCCATCGGAACAAACGCGGAAACGAGCAGTGTGGCCAGCGCGAACGCGATTGCGATGGGTGTGGCGATCCAGAACAGGTACGCATGGAAAGGTTCGAAGCCCGATACATCCGTGCTCGGCCAAAGGAGTAGCAGAAGATAAACCGTCATCAAGGTGGAAGCGGGCAGGTACGCGATCCAGCGTCTTAATGTGGCAGGCAACTGCATGCGACGGCGAGATCTCAAACCCGGTCGCAAAAGTTGTTGCACGGCGCCATGAGGGCACAGTTGGTTGCAGTAAGGATTGCTGCCTCGGGTTGGCGGCGACACCAAAGCGACAGCGAAGATTACCACCAGTCCGATCGCAAGGTGCACCGAAATTCCAGACGTGGCCCACCCGGAAACCAAGGCGAGCGAAACCAAGTTGCCCGACCACAGCCCGATCACCCCAATGACCATCAGCAGCCAGGCGACACGCAACCGTTGATGGAACCATCGGAATCGATGGATCACACCAAGAAACAAAAGCAAACAGATTGTTGCGACATCCACGGCATTCCATCGGATGGAGTTCCAAAGCGCGATCCACCGCGACGTGATGCTTGGGCGCTCGGTCTTCACGAGCCAAGCCGCCACGCCGCCTCGTTTGGTGATCTCGTTGGCGAACCGTGGTAGCGTTCGTGCGACAGCCATGCTGGTCATGGTCGCGCCTGAGATGCCTTCCACCCCAGCCTCCTCGGGATCCCACAGCGCGAGTGACTCCAAGGACATCCCTTGGAACTCAGGCCAGAACGAGTACTTCTCGTCGCGGACGTAGCCGACATAGGGCTCGTTATCCAAGCTATCTCGAACGCGAATCACTTCGATCAAGCCCTCAGTTTCGAGCCCGATCAACAGTTCGGTCGGTCCTTGGTAGCCGATTTCGTCATCGATGAATGATCCCGTTCGAAGCAGCATGGCAGTCGATCCATCGGATCGTTGCACCTGAGCAATCTCCGTCCCCAGGACGGACTGGGCATCCGGCCAAATCCGCTTGGCATCGTCCAAGGTCAAGGGCCCGGCGAACAGCAATGACTTTCCTTCACCACCGAGGCGACGGAGCACGCCGCCAGCAGCCGCCAAGCTCGTCAAGGTGGCGCCGGTGACACCGTCGAATTCAAGGGATCGCCCATTGGGTTTCCGCCCCCCCCAAGTCAATCCAATGAACTGATCCCAAAACTGCGAGTCTTTCAGAACGGCCTCAACATGCTCGTCGGTATCATGACTCGTCGATAGGGTCGCAGCTTGAACGGTCTCGTTGGCGTCCATCTGGATCAGCACGCCGGTGGGACCGCGATAACCCGCGATCCCCTCCGCCCACGGCAGTGTGTCTGACACCCGGGTCGACTCAGCGCGTGTGTCGACTCGAAACAGCCCCGCAGAGTCGGCCTGAAGAGCGACTTTGATCGCATTTCCAACAATGGCTTGCACCTGAGACAACTGCGGCGGCATCAATTCGCAAGGGTCGACAACGACGTTACCCCGTTCCCGCGGAAGCATGTCGCCGCGCAACAACCGCAACGAGAGGGAATCCCCGTGGGGCGACGGAAGCAGCGCAAGCAGAGCGACGACCACGGCCACGCGCACCGCGTGCACACTGCGCCGCTGCCAGTCCGGAGCACGGCGAGGCGACGACTTGGAAACGCGTCGTGATGCGGTCCCGGCGACGGGCTCTGATCCCTCCGAGACCGTTGGCAGCTCAATCCTCAACGACCGGAATCCAAGCAATGGCATCTGCGTGAACCGTGCCATTGCTCCCTTCCGTCATGAGCGTCACGCTGATCTCTTCGCCAGCAAGCAGCTCCTTCTCGAGAGGCTCCAAGAAACCCGCTTCCGTCGGCTCTTGTTGGTTGATGGTGATCCACTCCTCCCCACTCCCTGACGCGATGAGGAGTCGCGTGTTGGTGCTCCGGTTCTCGTGAGACCCGCTGTAGACACGCAGGCAATACTTGCCCTTCGTGGGAATCTTGGTGTCAAACCGCATGCTTGCACCGGAGTTTGCCGGGGAATAGCGGTAACCAAACGCAACGAATCCTTTTAGCCCAGCGCCCTTGGTCCATTTGCCGGTCCGGGTCGCCCGATCGTCGTCAATCACGATGCCTTCGATCTTGGCCGGGTCCAGCCCGGGCATCGGGCCGTACGGCCCGGCCTCTTCCATCGCGTCATCGGGGATTGTGATCGGACCCGATGGGACACTGCGGCGTGCCTTTCCAGGCAAACGCAACAGATCCAAAAGGGTGCTCAAATGGTCCTCGTACACATCACGAGGGTCGCAGTTTTCCAGCGTGCAGATGGATGCCGCTTTCCCAACCACCTCGCCCATCATGCCACAGGTCTTCATGACCCGTACCGTCCCTAGTGCCTCGTGTGTCACGCTGATACAGCGGCCGGCCATGAACAGGTTGTCAATATTGCGGCTATAGAAACAGCGATACGGAACGGGATAGCCGTACGAACGATCCACGCGGCGGTCGTGTACTGCGACACTGATGAACGGGTTCTCCGGGTACTTCTCAGCGTATTGTTGCTTTGGGTAGTGCAAGTCGATGGACCAAGTGCTGGGGACGCAGCCGTCCGGGAACTCCCGCTTGCTGACAATATCGTCTTGATTGAGAACCACGTCCCCCATCATTCTTCGGCTCTCGCGTGGTCCGCCGACGAAGGCGACCCAGGTCAATACCGCATTGAGATGGTCCTCGGCACCATCACGGTTCTTCATCGCGTTGAAAGCGCCGTAAACCGCGCGCAAATTCCAATCACGAATCCCTTCTGCGTCTCCGAGAGGGTCTTTGTCGAAGCCGCTCTCCCAAAACCACTGCCCGTGAAAGTCACGTGGGTAGGGAAAATCTGGCATGTTCAAATCCAAGGCCCACGGGGTTTCCGGAAAGCTTGCGGCGCCCTCGGCGTTATCCCATCGCCACATGTTGCTCATGCCCATGCGGCCAAGCGGCGTCTGATCTAGCTCTGCCTTGGCCCACGCCCCGATCCAACCGTGCCCGGTGCAATCCACAAACAGATTGCCGATGACACGTAGATCCTCACCCGTTCGCGTGTTGAATGCCGACACACTCGTGACGCGATCCTGGGTCTCGTTCATGCCGACGGCATACGCGTGATGAAACAACATCAGGTCAATGTTAGGCTCCTCACGGACAATCTCCTCCTTTTGGGCATCGCCGAACTCTTCAAACGTGCCCGGCGACTTTTTGGCACGATCACAGAACTCTTCCACGATCTCACCGATCCGGGGAAACTTCCCACGACGAATGTTCCCTTTGGCCCAGACTCGCACCTCGCTGGAACCGTTGCCTCCCAAGACGCCGCGGTCTTGAATCAATGCGACGCGACAACCCATCCTTGCAGCGGAGAGCGCGGATGCCATGCCCGCGTAACCGCCTCCGACGACGACCAAATCAAAGGGGCCTTTCTCGGCTGGTTCCTTGGGCAGTCCCAACTGCTGACGGCGCCATGGCGACAGCACGTCGGAAACGTCCGGTGGCACGCCATCGTCCGTGGTCAAATAGATGCAGTCGCAGCGTCCATTAAAACCCGTTTGGTCCATCAAGCTCAGTGAGGCGTCGCCTTGCTGCAATTCAATCGTTCCGCCGTCGTGCCAGGACCAACGCTTCCCCTGGGTGCCAAACTCCGTATCCAGTTCTTGATCACCGATGCGGATTTTGAACCTGCCGGGGGATGGTCTCGCATCCCATCGCGCCACCCAATCGAACGTCCGCACCCAAACGCGATAGGTTCCCGCTTCGGGAATCTCAATCTGCGTCTTCGCAGCTTCCACCGGTTCTCCCAGGCCATGCGCCAACAGGTAAGGCGACCCCATGGTCTGAATGAATTGGGTGTCCAGCTTCCAGCCGCCATAGGTATCGAAGCTTTCCGCTTCCACGAAAACCTCGCCGCCACGCAGCGATGGGCAGGTGGCAAAGAGGCTCATCCAAAAGCAGGGGGCGGCCACGTGAAGAAAGAGTCGGAACGTTATAAATCGGGGCATGGCGGGGGGTAGGAATGGGAGGGAGAGCGGGCCAGCGAATCGATTGATCAGCCGCGTCCAGTAACTTTTTTGCAGCATGGTTTTCGGATAGCGAAACTCGCCAGGGGCTTGTCGGTTTAGTCATAACCCGACGCGTCAGCGAGGCATAATTCGACATTGATCCACTTTCAAGGTGTCCTCGCTGACGCTTCGGGTTGCGATCTTGATTAAATCGACAAGCTGCCAAGAGTTTCGGCTGGCGGCAAGCAAGCCGAATGACATGGCATCACTCGCGACGGTTTCAACCGGAAACGGAGCTACAGCAGGCTACCAGTCTGACACGCCGCTTGGGCAGAATCAATGTTGCGGATGGCGACTCCGCGATACCCGTCAGATGCTTTCCAGAACGTCGGCTAATGTGCGACGACCAGCTGCCACGCGTTCCGCCGACTTCAGATCTTGAAGCGTTCGCCATGCGTCGTGGCCACGCGTCGGACGGTGTCGGTGTGCCAATTCCAGAATAGAAACCAGCAGGATCTTTTCCTTCGGTTGCGAGAGTGTGATGGCCTCCCCGTCACCATCCACCGTCCGGCGCAACCAACCTTCCTCCACCAATTTGGTCACCATCTCACGGACGCTGGTTCGCGGCAGTCCGAGTTGCTCCGCCAGCTGCACATCGTCGATCACATCGCCACGATCAAACGCCCGCGCCACCTCAGACATGATCGGCAGCATCCAATCAGGGTCGCCTTCCAGCCAGCGCGTGGGTTGGTCCGGCAAAACGCGCACCCGACGTCCGCGAAGTGTCTGCAGCGTCTCCGTCAGGATAAGCCCAAACAAAACGATGTACCATGTCACATAGATCCAGAACAGAAAGAGCGGGATCAAGCCTAGCGACCCATACAGCGCGGAATAGGGAACCGCGACCGACACGTAGACTTGAAAGCCGTACTTACCTATCTCCCACATCACCGCACTGATTGCGGCCCCGATGGCGGCCGCCCGCACGTTGACACGCGTGTTTGGCATCAAGGCGTAAAGCAGAAACAACAGGACCCAACTGGCCAACATCGACATCAGGTGACGCAAGATCCACAACGGCCGCGCGCCCGCACCGATGTCTCCCGCCCAGTCGACGACTTGGCCGGTCAGATACAGACTCAGTGCGAGTAAACCGCTCCCCAACGTGATGATCGACCAATGAATTGCCACGCGAAGATGGATCGGGCGTTGGCTCGGCGCGTCGAAGATGCGATTGAAGAGGTATTCCAGGCTATCCAGGAGCGCCACCGCAGCGTACACAAACAAGACCAGACCAATCACACCGATGGACGCGAAGTCCAACGATGCGATCTTGCCCGTCAGATCTTGCAACGTTCGTCGGATACTGGCACGGGCTTTGAGAACGGCGCGAGCCTTGGTTCGCTCTTCGATGGCTTCGGCGTCGGTTGCCGATGAACTGGCACCCGGATCGGTCGCGTCCGCCGTGGCTTGGTCAGGGGTCTCTGACTGCGTATCGACGACGCCCGGGATGAGTTCCGCTGCAGAGTCTCCCTCGGTCGCGTCATCCTCCGGTGCAACAGGCACCGATGGCGTCGTCGATGGTTTACCTTCTGGCTCGGCGACCAGGTAGTCCGTCGGGATTTCAGGAACACCAAAGAAGGAATAGAGTTGGTTTTCCACGCGGACTTGCACATCGTCCAAGCCACCGAAGACGCGAAAGACCACCAGGCCCAAGACCACGACCGGCACCAGTGAAAAGATCGTGCGGTACGTCAGCTCCGCAGCCATTCCTTCGGCCCGATGCTGCGTTAATCGACGAGCACAGAAACGCGTCAGCTCCCAGGCGTTGCGCACCTGTTGCTGGCCGTTTGAGAGTTGTTCCTTCGGTCGTGTGACCGCATGGACCAAATAGCGACCGAAGCTTCGGATCCAACCCATCAAACTGCTTGGCTCCGCTTATGGGTCCAAAGGTTCCCGTCACGCATCCATGTTGAACGGCAACCGTGCTTCGAGATGCAAGCCATACTCCCGTGCTCAAATGCCACCCGGCGATGTGAACTCACGGTAATCGTCGAATTCGCTGTGGTGTTCCGCCGCGCGGTTCGAGAACCGCGTGAAGTCGGACTCCCAGGTCAGTTGCACATCGCCCACGGGGCCATTCCGCTGCTTTGCGATGATGATCTCAGCTTGACCCGCATACTGCGCGCGGTCATCACCACGATGATAGTACTCTTCACGGTGCACAAACATCACCACGTCCGCGTCTTGCTCGATCGCGCCCGATTCGCGAAGGTGACTCAACTTCGGGCGATGGTCCTTGCTGTCTTCGGCTTGGCGATTGAGTTGCGAGAGACACAGCAAGGGCGTTTCCAACTCACGCGCCATGCCCTTCAAGCGTCGTGCGATCTTCGCCACTTGTTCTTGTCTCGGATCGCGCGAGTTGTCTGGCTCGATGAGTTGGAGATAGTCGATCACGATCAACCCGAGGCCCTCTTCGCGGCGTTTGATCCGTCGAGCGGCTGCCGCAATCTCACTCACCGTGCGGCTGGGCGAATCATCGATGAACATCGGCGCTTCGCTGACCTCATTGGCCTTTGCGACCAAACGATCACGGTCATCTGAAGAAATCGATCCATTCCTGAGACGGTGACCGTTGACCCTGGCGAGTGAGCACAGCATGCGGTCGGCCAACTCAATCGACGACATTTCGAGGCTGACGAAGAGGGTGGGAGCACGCTGTTCGATGGCAACATGCTCGGCAATGTTCATCGCCAACGCCGTTTTGCCCATCGAAGGCCGTGCCGCCAAGATGATCAGCTCGCCGTTATGCAGGCCACCCGTCATCTGATCAAAATCCGTCAGTCCCGTTTCCGCCCCCGCATCAACGTATTCGTCTCGCATGCGCGCTTCCATGCGGTCCATCGCCTGATGCAGCACATCGGAGATGCTGTTGACGGCGTTCCCGCCGCGACCGTCCATGATCGCAAAGACTTTCTGTTCCGCCTGAGCGCACAATTCCTTGGATGTGCCGGTCTGCTCGTAGGCATCACGCAGGATGTCCGTCCCGGCGTTGATGAGCTTCCGGTAAATCGCCTTTTCCATGACGATGCCGGCATAGTACTGACCGTGAGCGGCATTGGCGACACATCCGGACAACTGCGCGAGATAGGCGGCGCCACCCACCTTTTCATAGACCCCTGCCGTGCGCATTCGGGATACCAGCAACGTGACATCAATCTTGTCACCGCCGTCGTACATGTCGCGTAAATGCGAATAGATCACACGGTTGGAATCATCATAGAAATCATCGGCGCGCAAGCCCGCGATGTCATCACAGACTTCAGGCAGCAACAGGATGCTACCAAGCACGCCCATCTCCGCCTCCAAATCGAACGGGGGCTGTCGGGCCAAGATCTCCGTTGCCGAAGGCTGGTTCTTCTTTTTGCTCTTGCCGAAGCCGCCATTGCCGAACTTCGACTCGCTAAAGTCATCCGGTGCAATCATCAAAAAATCGCTCCCTCTGGTTTGATCGTGCTCACCCCGTCCTCAACCGCGCCTCCACCCGCGCGATGGCTTCGTTGACCGACAACGTTGCGCCTCCGACCTGAATGCGATCTTCGTCTTCGATCCACCTTTGAACTTTTTCTTGCGCGGTGATCGCACCCGAGTGGCTACGCCGCCCGAAGTGCTTCGCGATCTCCGTGAACGCGCTGCCCGTCAGTTCGCGAGCCAAGTACATCGCCAACATCCTCGGTTGGCTGACTCGCCGCGTTTGACCTTTCCCCCGCAAACCGTCGCCTTCGATTCCAAACGTTTCGCAGACCGCGCGCTCGATTCGCCTCAGCGTGGGTGGAACGTTTTGACTCCGCAGCAGATCGCCACCAAATCGTTCCAGTTCCGAAAGCGTTGGCTGGCGTCGATACATCCGCTGCAACATGCCAATTAAGTTCGCCACACCGGTGACGGATCGTGCGTCGCCGCCTAGCAGCTCATTGATCGATCGCAAAAAGCCTTCTTCACATGGCAAAACACAACGTGTCTCAGTAGATCGACGCAACAACTCCAAGCGTGTTTCGATATCAATCGCCAACAGCGGACAGACCAAGCCGGCACCCATGCGGCCGGCGACCTCACCCGTCATCCCGCGGACTTCCAGGGGCGAACCGTTGGCCGTCAACACCAGTGGTTTTCCAGCGCTCACCAACGTTTCAATCGTGTACATCACTTCACGAAGCGTGGCCGATTTACCCGCCAGGAAATGAACATCGTCGATCAACAGCGCATCAACATCGCGGTACCGAGCCCGAAACGCGGGCAAACCGGTCGTGTTGACCGAGGCGACAAAGTCGTTCGTGAACTGTTCCGCCGACAAAGCGACGACGCGCCGAAACCGGCGGCGTTGCTTGAACGCTTTGGCCATCGCCGAGAGCAACGTGGACTTGCCCGTGCCGGGACCGCCATAGATGTAAAGAGGATTCGCCACGGCAGGGTTGTCCATCGCCATGGTAACGGCGGCGTGCGTGAACTCATTGCACGGTCCCACGACGAACCCGCTCAACGCCCCCGCGTCTTCGCGAACACGGGTTTCGCGAACGCTGGCTTGGCCAACATGGGCATCACGAACACGTGGGCCAACGGGATCGGCTTGGACCCCTGCCTTCGGCGAGATCGCAGATTCCGAAGCCAAAACTGTCGACAGAGCATTGACCTTGCCCTTTCCGCCACGCGACGGACGCTTGGTACGATCGCCCAAAAAGCCGCGTTTTGCGCCCGCCGCGGCCGCTTGCGGCACGTGAGGCCCGCCAGCGTCAGGCGTGTGCGTGAGGTCTGCATGGGGCTGGGACGAACCATCGGGATCTGCTGCCGGCATCGTTTTCACGCCCACACGCACGACGGCATCATCGCCCAAAGTCGTCATGGCGGCCCAGCGGAGCTGAGCCATGTAGCGGTGCTCAATCCGCTTGGCAGCAAAAACAGCGCCCGTCTGGATCTGCACGCTCGGTTGCCGACCGCCGCCACCAAGGTCACACGCGAATGTGACCCCACGCGAGAACCAAAGACGATACGTGTCCTGGCCCAATCGTTCGCGCAAGGCATCGGTAAACCGCTGCTCTGCTTCCTGCGTCTCGTTGCTACCCTGCGATGCGGACATACCGGTTGCGCACTGATCCTTCATGAGAAAACGACAACGTACCAACCGATACCGAGCATCGCGATAAGTCGACCAAGCTCGCCCCGAACATCAACCGCCTCCGTGGGGGCGGGCTGATGGTCGCGAGCCGACACCATCGGATCGCGTGCTTGGTCGTTCTGGCGAACCGTCGAAGAGTCTTCCCTGGGACGGCTGACCGGTTGGGTGGGCGAGATTCTAGGTTTGCTAGCATTGAAGTCAAACAGACCCAAAACGATCCCACGGACTCTTTTGAGGCACTCGAAAACCAAGCTGAAAAAACGAGGAGATCACGGAATGCACGGCCTCTTCGGAGCCCATCATCTTCTGTTAAATTGACTTTTCCGTCCAGTGGAAAAAGTGTTCACAACACGGGGGTGCCGCCTTCTGACGGGACCATCAAGCGGCAATAAGTCCTTTTGAAGCAGTGACTTATTGCATCACCATAGAACCTTCATCAATTCCAAACAGAGACACCTGAGTTGTTCGCGCACCGGAGACCCGGATCGCCAGGAATGCGAGCCCGCGAAAAAAACGCCGAAGATCGGGTCAGCCAGTCCAACAATGTCTGCTACCAAGCGTTCACAGCCACTTTGGCAAGGATTGACAATTATGCGGAATCGGTTAGGCTATTCCGGATCTTCGGAGGAATTTGGCCGATGGTGGATGCAGGAGTGCATCGGCTGGGTCGATGCTCTCCAACCCCACCTTTACGTCACTTCTAGGTCGAGCGATTCGATCCGAAAGTGATCCCGCCCCATGACTCTGAGCTGCCCATCGATTTCCCGTTGGGATTTACGGTTGCCAGGCCACTGCGGTCCTCCTGTGTGGATTCCGCGGTGCGAGTTTCCCGTTGGTATCGTGTTGCGTGACCTTGGTGGTCCCGTTCATGGCCCCGATGGCGACGCCCAGAGTTGCCCCATCACTCCACGACACGGGAGACACCGCAGATGCGTTGTAAGGGAAGCCCACTGACTCGTGCGACCGCGTTCGGTCGCCGAGGGTTCTTGCTGGCAGGTGCCGCTGGCGGCATTGGACTGTCTTTGCCAGACATGCTGATGCGCCAGGCCGCAGCCGAGTTGAAGAACCACGACTTCATCAAGGCTCGGGCAAAGAGCGTGATTCACATCTACTTGCCCGGAGGCATGGCTCAGCAAGAGTCTTGGGATCCGAAACCCTATTCTCCGCTGGAGTACCGCGGCGAAATGGGCACCACCAAGACCAACACGGGCGAAGTGATTTCAAGCACGATGCCCAAGCTGGCGAAAATGGCGGACAAGTACGCCGTGATTCGTTCGATGACGCACGGCGAAGCGGCCCACGAACGTGGGACGCATAACATGTTCACGGGATACAAACCGAGCCCCGCGTTGTCGTACCCGAGCTTCGGTGCCGTGGTGAGCCACGAATATGGGCCACGAAATAATTTGCCAGCATACGTTTGCATTCCAAACGTGCCCAACGAGTTCGCCGGTACCGGTTACCTGCCGAGCAGCTATGGAGGATTCGCCCTCGGTTCAGATCCGGCCCGAGACGATTTCAAGGTGCGTGATCTGAATCTGGCATCCGGCGTGGATGAGGCCCGCTTCTTAAGGCGGAAACGTGCGTTGGAAATGGTCAATCAGCGGTTCGTTTCGGCTTCCCATGCCGACAACGTGGCTGCCATGGGTACGTTCTATGAGCGAGCCTATGATCTGCTCGACACGCCCCAAGCCAAGGAGGCATTCGACCTGGGCAAAGAAGACGACAAGATGCGTGATCGTTACGGTCGCAATCAGGCCGGCGCTCGAATGCTGATGGCGCGTCGCCTGGTGGAGGCTGGGGCTCGCTTGGTGACCTTGACCTACGGCAGCTGGGACATGCACCAAAACATTACGACCTCTTTCAAGAGTCAGATGCCTTCCCTTGACCAAGGCCTTTCCGCCTTGCTCGGTGACTTGGATTCGCGTGGCTTGTTGGACGAAACGCTGGTCATGGTTTCAAGCGAATTCGGCCGCACTCCGAAGATCAACAAGGACGCCGGTCGCGATCACTGGCCGAAGGTGTTCAGCGTGATGCTGGCCGGTGGCGGGATCCAGGGTGGCTCGATCTATGGTGCCTCGGATGCCACGGCGACCGAACCCGAAATGGACGCTGTTTCACCGGCCGACCTTGCAACGACCATGTATCACCTGTTGGGCATCGTTGCTGACAAGGAGCTGATGGCGCCCGGCGATCGACCGATCGAGATCGTCGATGGCGGGAATGTCATTGAGCCCTTGATTGCCTGAAAGCGATGTGTTGCTCACCCTCACCGAGCGTGAGGGTTGATGAAACGACGGGAAGGGCGAACTCGTTGGATGCACCCCTTTCCGAGAGAAAACCGCAAACTGACTTGCCCTTTTAAACGGAAAGTCAGTGACACTCCAGCGAGTGGATTGTTTTCAGATCCATCGCCGGACGCCCCCACCCACTCCAGCATCAGGGCCCGACGCCATGCGTTTTTCCCAGCCCCGGCCTGCTTCCAGGGCACGCCTCTTCGCGACCCGCGGCTCCCTGGCCGCGCTGTTCGTGTGTCTCACGACAACGGTTGTGACAGCCTCGTTTCCGGTCGTGAACTACCACCGCCCACTGGGCGTCACCCGTGGCTCCGAGGTCACCATCACGCTCTATGGTGAGCGACTCGGCGACGCTCGTGAGGCTTTGATTGACATTCCCAAGTATCAGACCGGTCCGGGAATCGAGATCAAGTCCGTCAAGCCCATCGATGAACGCAAAACGGAAATCGTGGTGGCTGCAAAGCCAGAGCTTGCACCGGGGCTGTACCCGTTTCGACTGGTGACCGCTTCCGGGGTGTCCAACCTCCGTTTCATCGCCGTTGGTGCCATGCCGGTTGTGATGGAAAAGGAGCCCAACAACGCCTTCGACGCACCGCAGACCATTGAAATGGATCGCACGGTGGACGGGCAGGTCGGTCGCGAAGACGTGGATTACTACCAAGTGAAATTGGAAGCTGGCCAAAGACTGACCGTTGAGGTCGAAGCCATTCGCGTCCAGTACGACATTCGGAACCGTTACATCTTGGACCCTTTCGTCGCGATCCTCGACGAGAATCGCTTCGAGGTTGCGGCCAGCGATGATTCCTCGCTGCTGCAGCAGGACGGCTTGTGCTCGTTCACGGCGAAAGAGGCGGGCAGCTACACCGTCATGATTCGCGACAGTTCCTTTCGCGGTCGCGACGGTTACTGCGGGTATCGTCTCCACGTGGGATCTTTCCCGCGTCCCGTGACCATGAACCCCGCCGTCGCAACGACCAGCGAGAACCTGAAGGCAACACAAATCGAGGTTGACGGGACACAGCGTGATGCCACCTTCCAGCTCCCCAGCCAACCGTCGGATCGATTCCCCGTGATCACGTCCGACGAGAACGGCACAACGCCTTCACCCAACTGGATGCGTGTGACCGACTTGCCAGTGGTTGTCCAAGCCGAGCCCAACAACGACTACCGAAAAGGCCAAGTGTGCCAGGTGCCCGCAGTCTTGGCTGGAGTCATTGACGAACCAAACGATTTCGATTGTTACGCCTTCGAGTGCAAGAAGGGCGAACGGTATCGAATCCAACTTTTCGCACGCAAGATGCTGCGTTCCCCTCTCGATGGCGTGATGAACGTTTTTGGCCCTGACAACAAAACGATCAGCAGCAGCGATGATGCCGGTGGCAGCATGGACGGCCTGATCGATTTGCGTGTGGCTGCGACCGGCACGCACACCATCAGGATCTACGACCACCTTCGTGGCGGGAGTCCCCAGCACAACTACGCGATCGAGATCAAAAAGCTGGAAGCCGAGACGCGACTGGAGCTGAAGGAGCTTCGTCGCGACGAGTCCCATTTCGTCGCTGTTCCACAAGGCGGTTTCGGTGGCATGGTCGTTCGCGGGACACGCCAATCGCATAACTCGCCCATCGACTTGTCTTTGAGTGACCTGCCTGAAGGCGTCACAGCAACCGTCTTCCCGATCCCGGCGAGTCGATCGGAGATCCCTGTTTTGCTGACCGCCGCAGCAGACGCTCCCCTGGGCGCGTCCCTATTCGAGATCCAGGGATCGGCCAAGGTCGGCGATAAGACAATCACCGGCGAATTGACCCAGCATCACAAGTTGGTCTTGGGACAAAATCGACGCGAAATGGTCGGCTACAAGACCGACCGCGCGGCGGCCGTTGTCACCGAGAAGATGCCTTTCACCGTGGAATTGGTCCAACCGAAAACGCCCATCCTGCGACGTGGTAGCAAGGAGCTGACCGTTAATATCCAACGGGACGAGGGATTTGATGGCACGGTCAGTTTTCGAACCATCTACTACCCACCGGGTGTGAGCGTCAATAATTCTCGTCGCATTGAGAAGGGCAAGTCGACGGTCAACATTCCCGTGACCGCCAATTCGAATGCCGCGTTGGGACAATGGCCGATCGTGCTGCTGGTCAATTATCCCACCGCGCGCGGCACCCAAACGGTCGCGACGAATCCAATCATGTTGACCGTGGAAGAACCGGTCTTCAACGTCACCTTCCCGCGATCGGCCTGCGAAACGGGCAGCGAAATGGATCTGACTCTCGGCTTGGAAAAGATCCGCGACCTTGAAGGTGATATTGAGATGCAAATCGTCGGCTTGCCGGCAGGTGTCTCCTCACCCGCTCCCGTGCAGAAGGTCGACCTGTCTGCGACATCCGTCGTCTTTCCATTGGTGGCCGATGCCAAAGCACGCGTCGGTCGACACAAAACGCTGAATCTGCAGACGCGTATCAAGCGAGACGGGGAAGTGATGGTGCAAACCAATGGTGTGGGTGAGCTTCGTGTCGACAAGCCACTTCCACCGAAGAAAGATGCGCCCAAGCCAGAAGCGAAGAAACCCGAACCCAAAAAACCGGCGGCACCTAAGCCCCTGAGTCGACTCGAACAGCTTCGTCAACTGAAGGAAGGTTCATGATCGTTCGACAGCCCCCAATACACACGTGCTACGTGGCTTTGACAGCCTTGGTGGCAGTCTATTCCGGTGTGGTTCACGCGGCCTCTCCTGACGCCGGTAAGAAACCTCCGCGTCCTACGCAAAGGATTGACCTGTCGGCCTTCCCGCCTGCGATCTCGCTCAACGCCGCGGACGATTTTCAATCGTTTGTTGCGGTGAAGCGGAATCCGAATGGCACCTCGGAAGATGTCACGGCGCGTCTTCGTTGGTCGGTGGCGGATCCCAAGTTGGCCAAGATCGATGGCGTGCGTTTGCTGCCGATTGCGGACGGAACGACCCAGTTGATCGGTCGCGATGGTGATTCGGAGGTCCGAATCGACGTCACAATCCAGAATGCCTCCAGCACGCCTCCGGTCAGCTTCATCAAAGACGTGATGCCAACCCTGACTCGTGCGGGTTGCAACACAGGTTCCTGTCATGGCGCTGCTCGTGGCAAAGACGGGTTCAACCTGTCGCTTTTCGGTTTCGATCCCCGTGGTGACCACTTCCGTGTCACTCGCGAAATCGGATTCCGCCGCATCAACCTGGCTGTCCCGTCCGAAAGTCTCTTTCTCAAAAAAGCGGTTGCCGCGGTTCCTCACTCCGGTGGCAAGCTCTTTGACGTCGATAGCGACTACTATCAAACCATTCACCGCTGGTTGTCAGCCGGTGCGCCCATTGAGGCCCCAGGCGAAGAACCACCGATCGTCGAATCGGTTTCGGTCTACCCGGAGCAGTCGGTGATTCAGGGTGAGGGAGCCACCCAGCGTTTGGTGGCAGTGGGTCACTATGCAGACGGCACCACCCGAGACCTCTCACGCCTGGCCTCTTTCTCCTCGAACAACGCGTCTGTGGCCAGCGTTGACGATTCGGGAGTCGTGACAGCAGGAGCACGGGGCGAGGCCTTCGTGATGGCCCGGTTCGACACCCATACCGTCGGTGTTCAAGTACTCACCTTGCCGAAGGTGATGTCTTACGAACAGCCAGAAACACAACCCAGCGACTATATCGACACGCTGGTGGATAAGAAGCTCCACCAACTTCGCATCATCCCATCGGAACAATGCACCGACGAAGAGTTTCTCCGTCGTGCCACGATCGACATCACGGGGCTGTTGCCAACGGAAGACGAACACCGGCAGTTCGTCAACGATCCTTCCCCGGACAAGCGTTCCGAGCTAATCGATCGCCTCTTGGAACGCAAAGAGTTCAGCGAGATCTGGGCGATGAAGTTCGCACAGCTCTTGATGATCAAGAGCACCAACCAGGTCAGCCGCAAATCTGCGTTGCTCTATTCTGCCTGGTTGACGGATCAATTCGCGCGAAACGTCCCGATTAGCGACATGGTACGTGACCTCTTGACCAGTACCGGGGGAACCTTCACGGCGCCTTCGACCAACTTTTATGAGATCGAGCGTGACCCGCTGAAGACTGCCGAGAACGTGGCGCAGGTCTTCATGGGCATCCGCACTCAGTGTGCTCAATGCCACAACCATCCGTTCGACCGCTGGACGATGGATGACTACTACGGCTTCGCGGCATTCTTCCGACAGGTCGGTCGCAAACAGGCCGAGGACTACCGGGAGAAGATCATCTACAACCGCGCCAGTGGCGAAACCAAGCACCCGGTCACGAATCAGAACGTGGCTCCCAAGTTCCTCGGTGGGGATGCTCCTGAGACACGCGGCAAAGATCGTCGGCAGGTCGTGGCTGATTGGCTGGTTGCGGGCGACAACCCCTTCTTCGCAACTTCGATCGCCAATCGGGTCTGGGCCCACTTCATGGGGGCGGGAATCGTCGATCCGGTGGACGACATTCGCGTCAGCAACCCTCCGAGCAACCCCGAGCTATTTGAGCGGCTGGGAGAGAAGTTGGTCGAGTACAACTTCGACTTCCGTGCTCTGGTCCGCGACATCTGCAACTCGCGTGCTTACGGACGTAGCAGTGCAACCAACCCGACAAACGCGCACGATTCACGAAACTACGCTTCTGCGATCGTCCGTCGGATTCCCGCTGAAAGTTTGCTGGACTGCATCAGCCAGATCACCGAGTCGCCCGACAAGTTCGCAGGCCTGCCGCTTGGCAGTCGCGCGGTGCAAATCGCAGATGGCGCCACCACCAACTACTTCCTAACCACCTTTGGCCGTTCGGCACGCACGACAGTCTGTGACTGTGAAGCTCGCACAGACCCGTCACTGTCGCAAGCACTGCACCTCCTCAACGGCGAGTCAGTGCACCGCAAGATCACGGCGGGCAAAATCATTGAGCGCTGGCTCAATGCCGACAAACTGTCGCCTGAGGAGGTCTTGGAGCGCGTGTATGTCCGTGCGCTCTCGCGCAAACCCACCGAAGAAGAGCATGTGAACCTAGTATCGTTTCTTGCGGAAGAGGAATCGGATCCGAAAGTCGTCCTAGAAGACATCTACTGGGCCGTCCTCAACGGTCGCGAGTTCGTCTTCAACCACTGAAGCTCAAGCAAAGCTCGAAAGTCGCAGCATCTCTCTGAGACGCCGACGACTCCTCATTCACCTCCCCTCTGGGGAGGTCGGTTGCGAAGCAACCGGGTGGGGCCCACCAACCTTCCACCTTCCACCTTCCACCTTTTACCTTTTCCCTCCCCACCCTGACTGCACGGCGGGTGCCTTTCATCCAACCCCAACAGTCTTCTGATCATGCGCCAGTCATTACCCCTGCTGCTGATTTTTCTGGGCGGCTTCACGCCCGCTTTCGGTGACTCCAAGACAACGCCGTCGACACCCAAAGTCACCTATGAAGAGCACATCAAGCCGATCTTCAGGCAGCATTGCTTCACCTGCCACAACCAAGGTGAAAAGCGAGGTGGCTTAGCCTTGGACAATTACGTTTCCGTCATCGAGGGCGGGGGAAGCGGCGAAGTGGTCTTCGATGATGGCGATTACGACGCCAGCCGTCTGTGGCAGCTGACCAATCATGACGACACGCCCATCATGCCGCCCAACAGTCCCAAGATCGATCAGAAGCAACTGGACCTCCTGAAAGCTTGGATCGAAGGCGGCATCCTTGAGAACTCGGGTTCGAAAGCCAAGGCGAAGAAAAAGAATGCCTTGGCCTTCGTGGCATCGTCATCCGGGCGACCGGAAGGCCCATCGCCGATGCCAGAAGCCCTGCCACAATCGGTTCCTGTACTGACGGAGCGCGCTGCTGCCATCACAGCAATTGGAACCTCCCCATGGGCTCCCCTCGTCGCGATCGCGGGCCAGAAACAAATCGTGATGTACAACACCGACACTGCCGAACTTCTTGGGGTCCTGCCCTTTCCGGAGGGCATCGCGCAATCGCTGCGATTCAGCCGTGATGGCCGCTATCTCATCGCTGGCGGTGGGGAGCACAGTTCGCTGGGGCTCGTCGCCATCTATGAAATCAAATCCGGGCAGCGCGTGGCAACCGTGGGTGACGAGCTCGACGTCGTCTTCGATGCGGATGCCAACGACTCCATGTCACGGATCGCCTTGGGTGGCCCACAAAAAATGCTGCGCATCTACGACGCAACGGACGGCACGCAGCTCTTCGATTTGAAGAAGCATACGGACTGGATCTATGCGGTGGCCTTCAGCCCCGACGGGATCCTCGTTGCCTCCGGGGATCGCAGTGGTGGCTTGTGTGTTTGGGAAGCGGGCACCGGGCGGCTTTACCTGGATCTGACGGATCACAAAGCCGCTGTGACGTCGATCTCATGGCGTGATGATTCCAACGTGCTGGCCAGCGCCTCGCTCGATGGCACCGTCAAGCTTTGGGACATGATCGCCGGTAAGGCCGTCAAGAGCTTCAATGCCGGTGGCAAAGTCACCGCCGTGCGTTTCGACCACAAGGGCCAACTCGTCACGGCCTCGGACGACAAACGGGTCCGCGTGTGGGACGCGGCTGGAAAGAAGATCGCTGAATTCAAGCCGATGGCAGAAGCCGCGTTGGAGGCGGCACTGACACACGAAAGCAAGTACGCGGTCTATGGCGACTGGACGGGCAAGGTCTTGATCAGTGAAGTCGCCAAGCCCGATGCGACACGCGAGCTAAAGGCCAACCCGCCAGCGGCCAAGCAACGTGCCGCACTCACGGCGGAACGTTTGGTGACCATTCGCAAGGAATCGCAGCCGGCTCAAACGGCGGTGAATGAAGCGAAGCAGCGGCGCGACGCTTTGACGAAGCAGCTTGCCGAAGCAAAGAACCGTCAGTCGCTGAGCGAAACGAAACTCAATGATCAGCTGAGCGCGTTAGCTGCCAAGGATGCACTCATCGCAGCCAACGTTGGCAAGTTGCAGTCCGCAACCTCCGGGACCCGTGACGCTCACGATGCGGTGATCGCAGCACGTGTTTCCGCTGGCGATGCGAGTGATGACGGCACGCTCGAGAAACTTGCAGCCGCCGAATCCAGTCTGGCCGGCAAGCTCAATCAGCTCGCCGCGCTGCGTCGCTCAATCACCAAAGACCGCAAGGCGTCGTCGGAGCTCAAACAGTCAGTCGCGACGGCACAGAATTCGGTAGCCGATGCAAAAGCAACGGTCGCTAAGCTCACCCAGCAATCAGACGCCGCTGAAAGCAGTCTTGTCGAAGCAGAAGCCGCCTTCCAGGCCTTCGCTAAGCAGATCGCGCAGCTTGAGGCGAAACACAAGCTTCTTCTAGAATCCAGCTGATCCCGCCTGCCCCAAAGCGGTTTGGCGTTCCCGTAGCGAGACTCGCCAGGAGTCTCGACATCCCGCAGGCAAGCCGAATGACGTGGCGTCTTCGGCTGAGATCAGGATTGAGCCGTCTCAATCCGCGCGAGTCCACTTCGACTCAGGCTGCACCTCACAATCCCGGCGCCGAAAGTCGCCGCAGATCGCCGAGATGCGGACCGGCCCAAGGTTCGGCATTCCTTCCATCTGCCGTCCAGCGACCTAGGACCTGTCACCCTCTTACCTCACCGCTCCTTAACCTCCCCACTGGGGAGGTCGGTCGCGAAGCGACCGGGCGGGGCTCGAGCATCGGCATCGCGACTACATCGCAAACACCAATCTTCGTAAGTCAACGGTCAATCCCCGTTAGCAACCGACCGTCACCGCAAGGTCTTGCCTAGTTTCCAGACGCGCATTTTGCATCAACCGATCCAGCGGGCTGACGAGCGTCTCCGAATTCGGAACCAAATCCAAGCCCATTTCAACTGCTGTTCCTGGCTGCCGACTTTCGAGAGCTGACTCATTGCCTTTCCTCCGTGTTCGCAACTCCCCGCGAGGTTTGATGCAGAACGCGACCCATGCGGGAGGACCATCCACCAAGGGAACGAAAGAGCTCCTTCTCAGATAGGACCGCGCGCCTTCCGCGTGCACTTCATGCGGCGCGCGTTGAGCGGGAGACGACCGCAGCTTGCGAGCGGATCAAGCACCTCAAGAACACACTTCTCTGATCCGACGTCACGACAAGAATGCTAGCAAAGCACCGCCAAAGCTTGCTTGCACGCATTGCCCGTGGCCACCACAATCTAGTTCTGTGAGGGGGCGAGCACCGCGAGAACAAGTCGTCGCCAGAGGATGACTCTGCAAGAACAGGTGACTTGTTCTTCCCAGCTACTGCCCAGAAACATCTCAAAACGACTTCTTCCCCGGGACCTATCCGGAGAGAGATTAGTTCTGTCTCCATACACGGTCGACGATGAACATTGCACTGTGCCTTATTGGCATCACTCTGCTTTACCTTTCAGTCTTTCTTTATGAGACCGAGGAACAAGCTGTACAAAACCGACTTGAAGACGCATGGCTAGTCGTGTCGTCAACTCAAGACGACGCCATCGCCGCACATGTCAGATTCATGCGTCAAGTTTCAACAATTGGCGGAAGCTGTCTTACTTTTCTTTTCGGGGATTCACTCACATCAGTCAGATCGGTCGTTGTGTCTGCGGTGTTTTCGATTACAGGCGGATTCCTGCTTAATCTCCTTTCCGGATTTACCGCCGCGGCATTGGAGCCTGTCAGTACGAGCATGCTCTTGCTAGAAGCCTTCACGGTGTTCGCCGCCATATCCGCTGGGGCTGTGGTCGTTGTAACCGGCCGTCATTTGAAAGCCTGTGTTCTCTCACTCTCCCTCTTGTATATCGTGCGTCTCGCACTGTTGCACTGGGCATTCGATGCTCACTTGACCAATTCTGATACGAAGGTGTTCTCCTTCTTTCTCGATCTCGCAATGGGCGTCACATCAATCCCACTTTCGGTTGCGTGCGACTTCTACTTTGTGGTGTTGACGCGCCGAACCCTGCGATACATCAGCGAGTCTGAGTCATTCTGGAAATGCACTGTTGCTGTGGCGGTGATTTTTTTTGCTACCATCTTCTTCATCGTTGTTCCTTACCTATTTCATCTGGCATTTCGGATTCTTGATTCCCTTACATCCATCCCAGTGGTGTTCTATTGGTTGGATGTGGCATTTACGACTCTGATAGCGATGAACTTCACGGTGTTTCTTCCCGCATCTCTTTTTGTGGTTCTTGCGGCGATCATGCTTGCGCACAAGATCGTTTGGCCAATTGTTGCTCGCCCAATATATTGGTCTCAGCGGATCGGAATTGCCAAGCGACGACAATTCATTGGTGGAATTGGTATCTCTTTGATTGTGCTAAGCATTCCTAGTGCGCAAGATTGGCTAAAGCGATTGCTTTTCTGAGCATCACACATGCCAACCCACTGTGTGGTACCAACAAGCCTAGAGAACACAATACGCAGAACAAAACAATGCACCTGAGTCGCGAAGTCGGGCGGTTTGACAATGAAGAATTGCTCGTCGCGGCCGGGTGATTTTAGACGTTCGTCGATGATAGACTCTTGCGATGGACTCAGTTTATCTCGAAACAACGATCGTCGGCCACATCGCCGGACGCCTTCGCAGCGATCCGTTCACTGCTGCTCGGCAGCGAACCACAGGCGATTGGTGGCAGATTGAC